>CAYUFU010000102.1:0-2266 GCA_964444145.1 uncultured Chitinophagales bacterium | reverse complement strand
GCGTCACGACGTGCACAACAAGCATATCATCGAGCTTGGATGCGGGAAGGGGGAATTTTTGAAGATGATCTGCGAGATGGGGAACAATCACGGCGTTGGATTCGATACCAGTTTTCAACCCGAGTTGATCGAGCAGGACGACCGTTTCACAGTCATTCAGGATTTCTATTCAGCATCATACGCCCACCTGCCCGCCGACCTCGTCGTGTGCCGCCACGTGCTCGAACACATCGAAACACCGCGCACGTTTGTCGAGCAGGTGCATCGCACGCTCGCCGACAAGTCCAACGCGGTGCTCTATGTTGAAGTACCGAATGCATTGTGGACTCTGAGAGATTTCGGGATATGGGACTTGTTGTATGAACACTGCTCGTATTTCACGCCCGACTCGCTCTCGCACTTGTTTTCGAGCAGCGGATTCGAAGTACTTCGCCTCGAAGAAAAATTCGGCGGACAGTTTCTTGGAATCGAGGTCAGACCCCACGCGACCGCAAGCCGACACGCCGAGCAGAGCCGAGGCGTGCCAGTAGAGCACGCCGCCCCTCTGCTTCAGTCCTTCGGCGAGCACTATCGTAGAAAAATCGAAGAATGGAAAAGCAGATTCAGAGAATTCGAGAGCAAGCGCGTCGTCGTGTGGGGCAGCGGGTCGAAGGGCGTGACCTTTGTTAACGCCCTGAGACCGAACATCGAATATGTCGTTGATATCAATCCTCGGAAGCACGGCAAGTTTGTCGCAGGAACGGGACAGGAAATCGTTCCGCCGCAATTCTTGCGCGACTACCAGCCCGATGCAATCATCGTGATGAACCCGCTGTACCATGATGAAATCCGTGGTATTGCCTCAGAGATGGGAATTGCAGCGCAGGTGATTCTGGCTTAGCAAGCAGATTCTCAGAAGCACTCCCCGATAGAAGAACATGAGCAGCTTCTGGTTAAGGACGCTACCGGACATTTGTTGCCCCTGCATTTTTTTGTATTTTGGCAGAGCAATGAAACACATAGCTGTCATCATTTCTCTGCTGACCGCTGCTGCAAGTCTTCTTGCCCAGACGGATTCCATCGAAGTGCGGGCGCTTACGTCGTTCGGTACGATCGATACCATCATCATCGTCGGTAACGAGAAGACGAAGGACATCGTGATCCTTCGCGAGATGTCGCTGAAACCGGGAATGGACGCAACGCCCGAAGCAATGGAGTTCGATAAAGGAAGAATCTACAGTACCGGGTTGTTCACGCGCGTCGACCTCAACGTGTTTCCCATCGAAGGAAAGAATACGCTCCTCGTGGATTTGAACGAGCGCTGGTACATCATCCCGTTGCCGTTGTTTGGGTTCCGCGACAACGACCCCGCAAAGGCATACTATGGCGCGGGCTTGCTGCACAATAATTTCCGCGGCTTGAATCAAAAGCTGTTCGGCTCGATCATCTTCGGCTACAATCCTTCGATCGCACTCTCGTTCTCCGACCCGATGTTCGATAGGGCGAACGATTTGTATTTCAGCAGTTCGGCATCGTACTCGCAAGTGCGAAACCGGAGCGAGCTGGCACGCGCGAGCAGTGCAAACAACTTCGACGAGCGGCATTATGATTTCTTCGTCTCGCTCGGCAAGCGCTTCACGCTGTACGAAAACGTCGGCATTTCGCTTGGCTACCAAATCGTCAAAGTAACCGAACTGGGTCCGGGCCGAACCGTCTCCCCGCGCGGCATAGATAAGTTTCTGTCCGGCTCGCTCAGTTATGCGTATGACTCGCGCAACTTGCGTGACTATACAACGAAAGGTTGGCTCTACTCAGCGTACGTTTCAAAAATCGGTTTCGGCGAATCGGACGTTAGCTTCACACGAATCGGGGGCGACGTTCGTTGGTTTGCTCCGGTGAATGGCGACTTGACCATCGGTTCTCGCATTCACGGCTCGATTGTTTCGGGCGGAGCGATCCCAACGTATGCCCGTTCGTATTTCGGCTATAGCGAGAGAATTCGCGGCTACTTTAAGGATGTGTTCGAGGGAGAAAACATCGCGGGCACATCGCTGGAGTTGCGCTGGCAGTTGTTCGCTCCACGCGTCGTGAAATTCGAAGCGATCTCGCTGCCGCAAGAGTTTTCGATTTGGCGTTGGGGAATAAGTCTCGAGCTGTTCGCTGATGCAGGCACAACGTGGTTTCGCGGCGAACCGGTTGCACTGAACAAGTTCAACGCCGGCTACGGAGCTGGAATCGTGGTTCTGCTTCCTTACGATTATGTCGTGCGCACCGAATACGCGTGGAA
>CAYUFU010000101.1:5054-13486 GCA_964444145.1 uncultured Chitinophagales bacterium | reverse complement strand
GTTGATGAGGTGCAGGAGGCGGGATACCACCGCTTAGTCTTCGATGCGAGTGCGCTGGCAAGCGGCGCGTACTTCTATCGCATTGTTGCTGATAGGTTTGTGAATGTAAAGAGAATGATGATTCTGAAATGACAGAAATGTGAGATCTCGGTATACCGTTGGAGGGCTGTGCTTGACCTGAGCCAGTTCCTCCAAGTGGTATATCATGTACCACTCTGTGTGCGAAGGTGAGCGATCCGGGTAACATCATCATCGCTGGCTCTCTCTATTGTGTTTCGACGGCACGTACAGGTCACTTGCATACCATTGAATGGTGTGGGGAATGCGTGCCCTCTGCACGGACCTCGTCCTAACTTTCACAAGGTACTTGACACCATCGCGTGAGCCCTACTCTCCCTTCACCCCGCCCGCCATGATGCCGCTGATATAATATTTCTGAACTGCAACAAACAGCACAAGTACGGGCAGGACTGTCAGCACCGAACCCGCCATCATCAACTCGACGTCTTGAACGTGCTCAAGGGAAAGATTTGCAAGGGCGACCGGAAGCGTGTACATCGAATCGTCCGTCATGACGATGAGCGGCCAGAGGAAGTCGTTCCACGTTCCCATGAATGTGAAAATGCCGAGCGTGATCAGAATCGGTTTGCACAAGGGCAGAATGAGCGACCAATAGATTCTGAAATCACTTGCGCCGTCGATCCGCGCTGCTTCGATGAGACTGTCGGGAATGGAAACGGCAAATTGCCTGATAAGAAAAATGCCGAAGATGCCAGCCATGCCGGGAATGATGACGCCCATATAGGTGTTGATGAGCCCCAACTTGTTCAGCATCAAAAATAACGGCAGCATCGTCACTTGCGCGGGAATGACCATGGACGAGACGAGCAGTTTGAAGAGTGAGTCCTTCCCCTTGAAGCGGTACTTTGCAAACGCGTATCCAGCCATGGAATTGATGATGAGCGAGATGAACGTGACGGCGATGGAAAGGAACGCGCTGTTGAAGAGATAGCGCGCCAGATTCCCTCGCGTGAACAAGTCTATGTATTGTTCAAAGGTAAAATGCTTCGGCAGAAACGGCGGTGGAAACGTACTCGCTTCCCCATTCGGCATGAAGGAAGCGGAAAGCATCCAGAGCAATGGGGCCAGCGTGATGGCCGCAGTGAGTGCGAGAATCAGGTAGAGAATGGTCTTGACGATTGACTTTGGCATTGGTCTTCCGCCTATTTCCCGATAGCTTTTTGTATTCGTGTCTGAATCAACGATGCGACAAGAATAATTGCAAACAGCACAAACGCCAGCGCCGCCGAGTAGCCCATGTTCCACCACCGGAAGCCCATCTGATACATGTACAGCACAATACTCAACGTGCTGTTCAGTGGCCCACCCTGCGTCATAACGTAGGGCTCGGCGAAGAGTTGAAAGTAGCCGATCATCGTAATGACGCTGATGAAGAGGGTTGTCGGGGCGAGCATAGGAATGGTGATGGATTTGAATTGTTGCCAAGGACTTGCGCCGTCTATGCTCGCGGCCTCGTACAACTCCTGCGGAATGTTCTGCAAACCGGCGATGAAAATGACCATGTTGTAGCCGAAGTTCTTCCAGACAGCCATGAGAATAATCGCTGGCATAGCCCAACTCGGGTCACCGAGCCAATCGATCGGCGAAATGCCGAACCACGAGAGCACGTAGTTCAATAAGCCAAAGCGCGGGTGATACACAAATCTCCATACCACGGCGATAGCAACAAGAGTCGTAACGACGGGGGCAAAGTACGCGAGACGGAAAAATATTTTGAAGCGCACGAGCTTCGACTGGAGCAGCAGCGCGGCTGCGAGCGAAACGGCAATTGACAAGGGACCGCCAACGAGTAAAAAGTAGAGCGTGTTCTTGAGCGCCGTCCAAAACAGCGGGTCGTTGACTATACGTTCATAGTTCTTGAAGCCGACGATCCGCGCATACTCAATATTCGCAAGCGAATAAATGTCGAAGTCGGTAAAGCTGAGAACAAGTGCCGCGATCACCGGAACAAAGAAGAACACGCCGATCGCGATGAGCGCAGGGGCAAGGAAAAATAGCGCGGTTCGAACGTGGCTCCTGTTAGTCATGGCATGCTGTCACCAGAGATACCGATTCTATTTACCATACACCATCCAGCGTCGTTTCTCGAGCATCGTATTCACATCGGCATCGAGTGCCTTTGTCGCAGCTTCGACCGTCATCCTCTCCATCGAAACAAGCTCGGCGTATTCGCGCACCTTCTGTGCGATTTGCTCCCACTCGGGGATCTTTGGCGTTGCGACAACATGGTTCAGTTGTTGAAAGAAAGCGCGAGCATAGATGTTGTTCGCAAGCGTGCTATCGCGCCATGCCTCGACGCGCGAGGGCATGTCCGACGTGAGGCGGTAAAATGCGATTTGGACGCTCGGTTGCGAAAGGTACTCGATGACCTTCCAGACTGCTTCTTTCTGTTTTGACGAACGCATCATTACGAGCCCCGAACCGCCTGCAAGCGAGACACCTATTCCGCCTTGCGGCGAAGGCATGGGCGCCGTCATCCACTTGCCCTGCAGTTCGGAAGGGAGACGCTTGGCAAACTCAGTAATGTTCCACGGACCCGTGATGTACATGCTAAAATAGCCCTCGGCAAACGGCTGATAGACGTTGGCAATTTGGTTTGTCTTCACCGGCGCCGAGCCATCTTTGAAGAAGCGATGGAACTGTGTCAGTGCATCGCGAAATTCTTGACCGCTGAAGTTGCCGCGCGTGTTATTCTCTTTGAGCAGCGTGGAGTTCATTTGTAGTCCCATGATAATGGGCGGTTGGAATTCATTGTTGGTCGGCAGGAAGATGCCGTAACGTTCCGGGCTTTTCGAACTCAGCTTCTTCGCGGCATCGAACCACTCGTCCCAACTCTGCGGCGGACGCTTGTAGCCAATCTTCGCAAGCAAATCACTTCGGTAAAACAGCAGGCGCGTGTCCACGTACCAGGGAATTCCATACACTGCCGAATCCATGACGTACGTATCCCAAATTCCCGAAAAAAAATTTGCTGGATTTACTGCTCTGGATTGTTCGATATACGACGAAAGGTTTTCGATGGCATTGAGAAGGTGAAATTCGGGAACCCACGTGTTCCCAAGCTGACACATGTCAGGGAGGGAATTGCCGGCGTACGCCGTGAGCAGTTTCTCATGTGCCGCCTGCCAGGGAATCATCTGCACTTTGACCTTGATGGTTGGGTTCTGCCGCTCGAACTCGGGCATCAAGTTCGCCACTTCTTCTCCCTCGCGTCCCATAGCCCAGAAAACAATTTCACTTCGCGGATCTGATGAACTGGTGCAACCGGCAAGCAGGAGGACGAAAAAGAAACTCACCGCGGATGGTACGGAAAGAACAGAGATGTGTAGCGATTTCCTTTTTGTCTTCATTCGTGGTTCTTTCGTAAGCAGTCGTGGCATCACACTTCTCCGTTACCCAAATCGGCAAGCGAACACGAACGAGCGTTCCATTCCCTTAGCTTTCATTTGACCTCGAAGCGAGTATGATACGTCGTCTCAGAATTGCCTCCTACCAAAACCGTAAACCATCCAGGCTCTTCACTGCATTTCATGTTCACATTCCAAAACGAACGATGCTCAGGCTTCAACACAAATTCAACAGTTTTCGTCTCTCCCGCATTCAAGCTCACGCGCTGAAAGCCTTTCAATTCCTTCACAGGTCGTGTTACGCTTCCGACTTCGTCACGAAGGTACAACTGCACAACCTCATCGCCGCTTCGAGTTCCCGTGTTTGCAACATCAACCGACACTGTCACATCTTCTCCCGTTGAAACAGCCGCCGATGAGAGGCGCAGGTTGCTGTAGGCAAACGTTGTGTAGCTCAAGCCGTACCCGAACGGAAACAGCGGCGTGTTGGGCACATCGAGATACTTCGATGTGAACTTGTCTTTCTCTTGAATCGGTCTGCCTGTGTTTTTGTAATTGTAGTAAATAGGAATTTGTCCAACCGCACGGGGGAACGTTGCGGTGAGCTTCCCGCTTGGATTTACATCACCGAAAAGGATATCGGCAATTGCGTTGCCCGCTTCGGTTCCAAGAAACCATGCTTCGATGATTGCGGTCGCGTGTTCCGCTTCCCACGACAGCGTCAACGGGCGACCGTTCATCAGCACGAGCACGACGGGATTTCCCGTTCCGATAATCGCTTTCACAAACTCCTTTTGTTTTCCCGGCAAATCCAAATTCGCGCGGCTCGCCGCTTCGCCGCTCATGTCGGCTCGTTCTCCCACAACAAGTACGACTGCGTCGGCTCGCCTCGCCAACTTCAATGCTTGTGCAAGATTGTAATTCGAATCGCCCTCGACTTCACACCCTTTTGCGAACAGCACGTTTGTCCTTTTGCTCACTGCCCTGTTGATCCCATCAAGCACGCTGACGCAAACAGCCTCCCAGTCACTCCACGGACCGCGCGGCTCTCGCTTCTCATCGGCAAGCGGACCGAGTACTGCAAGCGTTTTGAGATCTTTCTTGAGAGGCAGAAGCTTTTGGTCGTTCTTCAACAGCACGATTGATTGTCGCGCAATCTGGCGCGCAAGCTCTCGATGCTCACGTTTCAAATGAACTTGCGTTGCCAGCGTCGAATCGCAGTTGCGATACGGATTGTCGAAAAGACCCAGCGCCATTTTTATTCTCAGCACTCGGCGTACCGACTCATCAACAAGGCTCATCGGGATTTTTCCCGTGTTGACGGCAGTGACAAGTTCATTCGCATAGATCGTGTCCACCATACACATGTCAACGCCGGCGGTCAACCCGAGAATGCCCGCATGCTCACGCGACGAAGCGATACCGTGAGGGATCAATTGCTCCACCGCAGCAAAATCGCTCACGACGAAGCCATTGAACTTCCATTCACCGCGCAACACATCGGTCAACAGCCACCTGTTTCCCGAGGCGGGCACGCCACCGATATCATTGAATGCCGACATCAACGTTCCCACGCCGGCATCAACCGCCGCTTTGAACGGCGGCAAGTATATGTCGCGGATCGTTCGTTCAGATAGATCAACGGTGTTGTAGTCTTTGCCTGCCTCCGCTCCGCCGTACGCAGCAAAATGTTTTGCGCACGCCAGCAGCGTGTTCGAGAGTCGCAGATCTGCTCCTTGAAAGCCGCGTACATGTGCCGCCGCCATCACGGAACCGAGAAACGGATCTTCACCTGCGCCTTCGGCAATGCGACCCCACCGCGGGTCGCGCGCAATATCCACCATCGGCGCGAACGTCCAATGGATTCCTGCCGCAGTCGCCTCAATTGCAGCAACACGCGCAGCTTTCTCAACCAATTCAGGATTCCACGTACACGCCATCGCCAGTGGAATCGGAAACGTCGTCTTGAAGCCGTGAATCACATCAAGCCCAAAGATCAGGGGAATCTTCAGCCGCGATTCTTCGACTGCGATGCGTTGAATTCTTTTCGTTACTTCTGCACCCGTGAGATAGAGAAACGAACCAATTTTTCCCCGGCGTACCAACTCGGCTTGATAATTCGTTTCTGGCGGTTCTTTTCTCACCTCCCACTGCGGACCGACTTGGTTAAGTTGTCCGAGTTTTTCTTCGACCGTCATCAGGCGTAGAAGTGAATCAATCCGCCGTTCAACTCCATCGTCTCGTCGGAGAACAGATTGCGCATGCCCCGTAGCACTACTCAAAACCGCAAGCAGAAAACAAGTGAGATACTTCACCATGGCAAGACTTTTTCGTAATGATTGTGCAGAGGATTGTCTCTTTAATCGTCATGTGCTGTCATTGCACTCCGCTGGAGTGAACGAATATGTTCTCGTGTTACCTCCCGGCACCAGCGTAGGAAAGCAGGTTCACGACAAGGTGCTGCACAACAGGATCAACTCGCCGCGCGAACAATGAATCAGGCTCACGGCGCTTCTCCAATCGTCCGCGAGACTGTATCCGCGACACAAGGATTCTTCCCTTACCGACGGGAATTTCGATCACCACATTGACAGCAAGATGCAGTCCGCAACGCGCAAGTATCGCATGCGGCGCGTTGGTCGTCACGTTGTGTTGCGATACGATTTCGCCGCCGTACGCTCCGTTGAACATCTTCAGGTGTTCTGGTGAGAGCCCCTGCCAGAGCGGATGCGCGATATCGTCTGCAAAGATGTACGAGTCGTACCCGCCCTTGTCCGCGTCAACGCGTTTTTCAATCTTCAATTCGACGCCGAGGACAACGGGAACGACTTCGCTTTCCTCAATGCCAAATTCCGGCTCCAGCAACACAACCGTCTTCCCTGATTCGAGCAACCTGCTAATCGCTCCGAGCCGCGATTGATAAACAGAACTTCGGACCATCTCCCCCTCAACAATCAGTGCATCCCACTCCTCCCGATTCGATTCGAGAAAATTGGAACACGGAATCTGCTGTGCCGCAATAAACGCCCTCAGCTCATCACCCGATGCAAGCAGCGCAAAGTGTTTTTTCCTCACACTCGCAGGCGCTTCGGGCCTGCTTACGACGTGAACGATTTTTTCCGAGTACGCGACGACCCTGCCATCCTGAAGAAGCTCGGAACGCATATGATACTCACCAGCGTTTGTTGGCATTATAATAGGCATGGGCACAATCGCGACATTTGACGGCTCGACGGCAACACCTTGCTTCGTTTCGAAGAACCACTCGCCCTTCGTATTGAGAATTCCGCAACGAAGTATCCCTTCGTTCCGCACACTCTCGTCGTTGAACACGAAGAGGCGAATTGTCCGATGCTCGCTTGGGAAGAAGTGCCTATCCCACAGCTCGATGCTGACGCCAAAGGGCGCGAAGGCATTCTTCAGCGCGGCAAGAATCGGCTTCGGTTGCAAGTCTTTGATGTCGCCAACAAACCAGTTCGCCGTCGGTCCGGCGTTGTTGCTAAGATACACGAACGGTTGAATCGCATCAACACGCATCCGACGAAACAACTCGACAAGTTCTGTGGCGAGAAACGTTTGATGGTGGATCAGTTCTTCTTTCCTCCATCGGGGTCCCAGCCAACGTTCGATAACACCATCCATCAGCGAGGTCGGTTGATAGTCTTTGTCCAGCCACCACCAGCAAAACTCATTCAACATCGTCGGCTTTGTATCGTTTTCGATCTCCTCCAGCGAGCGGGTGAAGCCGAACTTCCCGTCGTTCAGCACTGGACCAAGCGAATAGATGTACGGATGTTCCTCGACAACATCCACCGATTCCCACGGCCGTGTAGGATCTAGGTTCTTCATCTCAGGAATAATTTCTTTCTGCACAACGTCATCGCTACATTCGTTCAGCGCGTCCCATATAACGATGCTCGGATGATTCCAGTTGTCGTGCAGCCATCGAGTAAATTCGTTCCTGATTTGCTCCTTCGTTCCCGTCGTTGTCCAAAACACCCACTCGTTCTGCAACAACATTCCATATTCATCGGCAATATCATACCAACGATTATACAAGTGCCCGATGTGATTACGAAAGAAGTTGAAGTTGTGTGCTTTGGGAATATCAATCAGTACTTTCTTCACCCAAGCGAGATTCCATGGCAAGGTTCCCCGATCGGCGTCGGAAAGAAATCGGTGGAAGGCAATGTTGCCGCCGCGCAGCAGGATCTGCTTTCCGTTTAAGTAGAAATGCCTGCCGATGATTTTGAATTCACGCATGCCGAAGGTTGTTGTACAATCATCCAAGCACTTGTTGGACTCTGAGGTTTGCGTTTCGAGCTCGTAGAGAAAAGGTGAGTCCAGAGACCAGAGGTGCATGTCGTTGAGGTGTTGAGTAAACACAACGACCTCAGCGACATTTGGGTGGAGAGTGATTTCTCGCTTCAGCGTTTCGCTAACATGTTTTCGAGACGTCTTCTCTCGAACGATGGTCGAGAGCGTTGCGCCTGCGATGCGGGCAGAACGATTCTCCACCGTCACTCGCACTTCGGCAGTTGAGGTGTCGATGTGTGGAATGACTTGCACGAGCTTTATGCGCGGATTGCCGCACTGGCGCACATACACATCGCCCCAAATCCCCGGAATCCATTCGGTTCGCTCCTGGTCGTTCCCTACAGCGCTCTCGGGCGGAAGATGTTCGCGCCTGCCAACCCGCACGATGAGTTCGTTCGCCCTGCTCTTCAGTGCACCACCTGCATCATATTCTTGCGATGTGTAGCAGGCAACGTCACCGCCGAGGTACACACCATTCAGCCATACATCGGTGCCGAACATCGCCTGCTCGATGACGATGAATGAATTCGTTGCACGGGACTCGTGTCCCGTCGCGGGCAAATCAAACGTCGTTCGATAGTAATGATACTTGAAGGCTTTCCAATCGTACCGCGGCGAGGCGATGTCAACGAGCGCGGGAACGGGAACGGTGTGCTCCCACTTCGTCGGCAGTGCTTCATCATTCGA
>CAYUFU010000101.1:0-4954 GCA_964444145.1 uncultured Chitinophagales bacterium | reverse complement strand
TTGGTTACACGAACTCCCGTTGTATCATCTAGCCACGTGTCGGCAATTCCCGCGCCGACGACGAGAGCGTCATCGCGCTCGCGTTCGTACACGAACATCGCGCGCACCGAACGGATGAAATCCGAGCCGCACCACGTATGCGGCATGTCGCCGATGAACTTCGGCGTCGCAGGGTCGCGATGCACAACCTCGGCCCAATGATTCCAGCCGGACGGACGGCGGTCTTTCATGAAGAAGTCGAGCACTTCATGTGCCCGCTCCTTCTGATCAAGATAAACGAACGAGCCGATGATACGATTCTCATACGGCGTGTAATCTTTCCATTCGATTTTGCCATCGCGCCGTTTCTGGAAGAACTCGTACCACTTGTCGAATGTGCTGTGCAACTGCGGCTCTGGAACACTTCCCAACTCTCCACATGGATTGATTGCGATCGTCGTTGACGTTGCATCGAAATCGCCAAGCTCTACGCAGCCAGGAATGTATTCTATCTTGTGGTTCTTCATCGTTTGGCGAATTGAAGAATAGAAATCCTTTTTGAAATCGTCGCGCTCGTCGGCGAATTCTTTTTCGTATCTCTTCTCGCCGAGAATCGCGGCTATGCTCGTTGCATCTTTCAATCCCTTCAGCACAAAAAAGCCATCCCAATACGAATGGCGCGGATGATCCGAATATCCCTCATGACTGATGGATTCGGGAACGAGACCGAAACATGCCCGCTGCTCGGGATTGCCGCTGCGGTATGTTTCGGTTTTTCGTTCCTTCCGGAGTGACCGGATAAAGTCTACAGTCTTCACAACATGACTGAACTTTCCCCGCAACCATGCCGTGTCTTGCGTGAAGTTGAAGTACTCTTTGATGGCATAGATGAGTTGGCCATGACTGTCATGCTCGTTTGTTGCGTCTGCACCGCGGCTGTCAACAACGCAGGGCACCTTGCCACTCTCAAACTGATGCCGTGCATACCAATCAATGAACTGCCGCACTTCGTCGCGAATGCCGAGCTGCAGCATCGCCGCCGATGTGAGTGAGCCGTCGCGAATCCATGATCGTTCATAACTGCGCGAACCGGGTTGAATGCCTGCGTCGTCGCGATTGATGAAGACATAACCGATGTTCGCTTTAATGGTATTGATGATGGGCTGTGCCGACGCGGGAAGTTGAATCTGAAACAGGTTGAGCTTCGATTCCCAGAACTGCCGCGTTGCGGCGTGAGCGAGACTGACATAGATATCCGCGCCGTCGCGCATATTAGGCGTCGGACTCCCGTTCCACTGATGGAACGGAACAGCAACGTGAAACTCTTTTGCCTCTCCCGAATGAATATCGAAATTGTACTGCAATGCAGCGGAAGCAAAGCCATTTGCATCGACAGCTGATTGCATCGCCGGGACGGTCCCCTCGTTAAGGAACTCGATGATGTCGCCCTGCGCAAACGATGTTGCGCCGAAGGCGTTCGCATTGCTCATCGCAATGACTGTCTTTTCGTTAACGTAGAGGACGTCATTCACTCTCTTAATGCTGTCGATCTGGGCGAAGCCTCCTACGATATTGAGCCACTGAGACGGCGGATTGACTTGAAAGGGTCGTAGAGCAACGAAGAGTTTTCCTTGAGAAGAGGAATTCCCGCCACGGTTCTCTACACGATACGTGGCAATGAGAAGCGAATTACCCGGCGTTCCAGCAGCAAACGCTCGTATCGTGAGCCGCCAACCACCGTAGATCCACTCGACCGACGGGATCGGGAGATACTCTTCTTCCAGCGATTGGTTGAGCCGAACGTCATTCCATGTGACCAACTTGCCGTCCACAAAGAGAAATGGTTCGAGAGAAAAACTCATCTTGTCGGTTTCGAGTACGCCCGTCTCGCTCAAGAGTGCTTCTTTCCGATCGCCGCTGACCCCAACAATCGTCCAGTTGCACATACGCTTCAGCAGGTACTTTGGGAACGAGCCGGCGCGATAATCGCTCGCAAGTGCAAAAAAGAAATCGTTCGCACTCGCGCCGAACGTTGCATCCTGAACAGTCAGTTGCGATATCGCAAAAGTTTCGCCAGCACTTTTGTTGAGCCTGAGCCGAAGAATCCTGGCTTGCTGTTCGTGAAGGTAGATGTAATCTCGTCCGCCATTGGCGTTGTTGACTGAAGCGACAGTCGTCCATTCGTTCCCGTCATCGGAGAGTTCGACATCGTACGCCGTTGCAAAACGTCCTTCCTCCCAATCAATGACAAGACCACCGACTTCTCGAATAGCATTGAAGTTGATGGCAAGCCACTGACTCTGTGCGGCACTGCTCCTGTAATTACGGAGGACTGTGCCTCGTTCATCCATCATGGGCTCGCCGTTTTTCACCATGGATGAAGCATCGAAGGAAGCAACTGCCTTCTTCGCGGCTTCATCGTCAATGGGCTCAAATTTGAAATTGTCAAGAAACACATGCCCCTTACCGCCTGTTGCCGTTGAGACTACGAATTCGATCTTGGCAACGTTCCGAATCTCGCCGCCTCGTTGTGGTCCCCAGGCGAAGGTAATGTGCCGCTTCTTGATGCGCTGTTTTGTCCACTCCTTTGGATAGGTGAAGTTGAGTTTCTTTATCCAAAACACATTGTCGTGTGCATCGAGTAGCTTAAACTCGAAGTTGTTCACGGGAGCCTCTTTGCCATCTGCACCTTCCGCTCGCATGTCGAAGGTGAACTCGTAATTGTCGGGAAGCGTCATTGGAAAATCTTTCTGCGCGATGGTATAGCCATAGACACCCGACAGCTCGAAGTTCATCACCATTGCTTGTCCGTTTTTTCCCGCGGCATTGGTGAGCGTGAGTGTCGCACCCTGCGATGGAAGCGCACGCCAACCGTCGAGCGATTCGAAGGCGTCGAGAAGCGTTGGCTGCGCGCTTGACCGGAAAGGCCCTAACGTTGCGCAGAGCGTGCTAAGAACAAGAAAAGCTTTTTGATGTGTGTTCATGTGAAATCTCTATATCTGAAGCGATCCAGGGTTTCCCGCCTCGAATTCCATTCAACCGCAGAGACGCAGAGAAGGCACAGAGGACACTAAGAGCATGACAACGCATTTGGATCAGTGCGTCTATCGCGTCTTCTTCGCGTGCTTTACGGTTTCACGCCGCGAATGGCGCCGCGAAAGAGGCTCCGAATTCGTCAACACTCGCCCTCATTGCGCCCCCTTTGCGCACCTTGCGGTTCCTCTTTTTCGCAAGGGGTCTCATTCCACTTTCACTGCGGAAGTTCTCTCACCAACCCCATGTTCATTGAACGCCTCGATTTGAAAGTAGTACGCTGCGTCCTTGTCCATTCCCTTGAAATAATATTCGTTGCGCGCATAGATCATGATGTTGCTGTAGAGCTTGTCGGGAGCAATGCCGAAATAAATCGTGTAGCCCGTCGCGTCATCCGACATTTTCCACTTCAGCCATGCGTTGCGACGGTCGCTCTCGCCTCGCAACACTTCGAAGCGTTCTACTTGCGTAGGTCGCTTGCCATTCCCCAGCCCGAACACGCGCAAGCCTGAGAGCGCGAATGTTCCCGTCGGCATGTGAATGTTCTCGATTTTGATGAATCGCGCTTCTACCGGCTTTGCAAGCTCGACATAATCATGCGGGACATCGGTCGTATTGCGACTTTTATCAACAAGCACCTTCCAGCTTTTCGCATCATGTGAATAAGATATGGTGTATTGATGGTAGATGTCGTACTGTTTCCCCAAAAATTCTGCGTTATGGTCGGCGTAGTTGATTTGAATTGCATGAACAGAACATTGCATGCCGAGGTCAGTTTGCAACCACTCGCCTTTGTTCCCTGTCGCTGCGCTCCAATATGTTCGGATATCTTCATCAACGGCGAAGTTGGGAACATAACCGCCGAGCGTTGATGAGACCGTAACGGGTTTATTGTAATTCAGCAACATCCACCCCGTGAATCGTTTGGAGTGTGACAGAGTGGAATCGTTGAGCATGTACTGTGGATAGTCGCCGTACGCAGTGTTCGTATGAAGAACCCCATCGTCGTCGAAGCCCGCCGGAAAAAGACTGATGCGGCGCTCAAAATTGTTCTTGACGGAGAGCGCCGTCGTTGCGACGTGCCACCAATTGCCCCCAACGTCTTGAAATGTCGCACCGTGTCCCGCACCGCGCGCAAATCCGCCAAGCTTGTACGAAAACGGATTGTGGGTTTGATACGTGAACGGACCGAGTGGCTTCTCGCCAACATAGACCCCATCGCCGTAGCCGCTGAACTCCGTGCCGGGTGCGCCATATTGCAAATAATACTTGCCGCCGTGCTTATTCATCCATGCGCCTTCGATGAACGGCTTGAGGAATGTATTGTCGTTGTCCTCGCCAAACCGTTCCCATCCGTGCTGCTCATCGTTCAATCGAATCAACTCCTTGCGCTCACCAATCGGGCGAAACGTTCTTCGATTGATTTCTTGTCCGTAGATTGGATAAACATTACTCGAACCCCAATAGATGTAGATGCGACCGTCTTCATCGAGGAAGAACGCAGGGTCCCAAGCTCCTCCCTTTCCCGCATCCGTTGAAACCCAAAACGAATCCACGGCTTCCTTCCAATCACCACCCTGCGGATTCGTGCTCATCCACAGGGGGAACCCTGGCGTATGCGTCGAGCCGATGAGAAGCAGCGTATCGCCAAGGACAAGTGTCGCCGGCGCGCACAACTCGTCGTACACATGATGCCACGGTTTGAGAAATTTCCGCGGTATGAAATTCCACTTCAGCATATCATCCGACCACCAGTAGCCCCATTGGTTCGTCGAGAACAAATAGTACTTTCCTTTGAAGAGGGTAATCACAGGGTCGGCGGTTGCACGATGTTTTCCCTGTTCCGTGAAATTCGGAATCGGGCAGTAACCATAATCAATGTTAAGCGGGTTGCAGTAGGTGGGCTGGCTTTGCCGTTGCGAGTACGCAATGATGGCATTCA
>CAYUFU010000100.1:12901-14120 GCA_964444145.1 uncultured Chitinophagales bacterium | reverse complement strand
GGCGACGTGCGCACGCACCAAAACGCATCGCCTTCCAAACTCACCGCGGGAAAAACGAACCGCAGCGTTATCGAAGCGATGAGAAATCCGATGAACATGAAAATCGTGAGAAACGCGGTCGCCTGCGCCGCGGGTTGGTCGTACGAAAAGTGCAGCGTCGCCAGCGAGATGAGAAACGCCGTGAGCAGCGAAAACATCAGCGCCAAGTGCATCCATTGGCTCGGCTCACGGAGAAACAAGACGATGTCGCGTTTGAGCAGCACATCCCATTGCGGCTTCAGCAGTTCGCCGTCGAAGAGGGATGCCCCAACGGGCTTGCGCGATTGACTTGCCGCTTGCACATCCGCAACCGCGAGCCAGCTTTCATAATAGAAGCGGCGCGCCATCAATCCCGCAACCACGATCAACCCTAACATTGTTAGAAACAGCAGCGAGAAGTACGGCAACGCCCGAGCAACGTTTCCTTGCAACGACCAATAGAGAAACTCCGCAACCCAATGGCTCGGCAGAAATTTTACGAACGGCGGGTCGAGGTAGCCGAGATACGCGTTCACGTTGGGCCACAGTTTCATGACATCCTCGACAAGCCGCATCGGATTGGTAATTGCGAAATAGCAATAGATCGTGCCCGCGTAGCCGACCACGATGACGGCAAGCAGCGCTTTGAACCCGATGCGCGTACCCAACCTGATCAACAGCATCAACGATGTAATCGCCAAGATGCCCGCAATGAGCATGAACGGCAGCATGACGAAAAACATCACCACAAAATAGAAATACCACGGCACGTCGAAGTTCGAGCCGTACCCGAGCAGCATCGCAAGCCCTAACAGTGTGAGCGTGCTCGAACTGTAAAAGAAATTATCAACGAACTTGATGAGAAAAATTTTCGCATGCGAAATCGGCAGCGCCATGAGGAAGTTCACTTCCTGCGACTTGTACAGCGTCGAGAACGAAACGATCATATTCCCGGCATTCACCGTCACAAAGAACACGAACAAGAGCATCGCGAGAAAGCGATGAAAAAGAAACAGCCCGATATGTGCTTGTGTGAGAAGATAGTCGGTCGCAAAGCGCGCGACGAAAAACACGGCAACCGCAAACCCGCCGAAAATGAGCACCGACGCGAGATTCTGCACCACCGTTTGCCAGCGCAGCTCGAACGCGCGCTTGAAAAAAACCTGCGCACGCGTGTTGAGAACGACGAGGAGTTCTTTCA
>CAYUFU010000100.1:0-12801 GCA_964444145.1 uncultured Chitinophagales bacterium | reverse complement strand
TCATTTCGTCAGCTCCAAGAACATCTCCTCCAGCTCCCCATCAATCGCCTCGGGCGTGTCTTCGTAAATAATCTTCCCATTCTTGATGATCGCAATCCGATCGCACAACTCCTCGACCACTTCGAGCAAATGCGTTGACATGAAGACGGTCAGTCCTTCTTTCGTTTTTTGCTTCAGCGTGTTCTTCACCAGCCGCGCGCTGCGCGGGTCAAGCCCCACGATCGGCTCGTCAATAATCAGCACACGAGGATTGTGCAGCAGCGCGGCAGTCAGCACCACGCGCTGTCTCATCCCCTGCGAATATTCCTCCGCACGCTTGTCCATAAAAGGCTCGATCTCGAACAAGCCTTGGATCTCTGCGATTGTTTTCTTCACCTCACGATACGGCATACCGAACAACCCGCCGACGAAATGCAAGAACTCGCGCCCCGTGAGCTTGTCGTACAAGAACGGCTGATCGGGCACGTAGCCGAACGATTGCTTTGCCTCAAGCGGCGTCCAGTGCACATCATACCCATTGATGAAGCAGTGGCCCGCCGTGGGTTCGTACAGCCCCGTCAGCATCTTGATCGTCGTCGTTTTGCCTGCGCCGTTGGGACCGAGAAAACCGAAAAACTGTCCCGCCTCAACATGCAAGCTCAGGTCATCTACCGCAGTAAACGAGCCGAATTTTTTTGTAACGTTGTGAATCTCAATCATGCATCAACCAAGGCGCTCTCTCCCATCGTTATCGGAAGAACCGCGCTGCTTCATCACAACTTTTTTTGCGGCTTAGCGTTGTTGCACGAAAGAACTGCGTGAAGGTTGAGAGGATGAAAATGGGGCTTCGGCACTCTGCGTCGTGGTAAGGTTCCTCTGCGCCGCGGTAAGCGGGCATCATCGTCAACAGTTCAGACGCGTTTCCATCTCCATGCCGTTGTGCCTTGCACAACGCGGGCAACCAACGTACACCGCCCGATCGTTCGTCAGCTCACCGAGTCGAGCCCTCGGTACACTTAGCATGCAGAACGCAAACAACCCGAAAACATCCGAACGCCACAAACGGCGCGACGAGCACATCAATCGTGTAGTGAACATGCTGCCACAACACAAACACTGCCACGAGGAAAGTACAGGTGAGAAAAACCGTTTTCATCACGCGCGAAGTCGCCGCGAGAAAAAACAAAAACATCGTTGCCGTGTGCCCGGAAAAAAACAAATCCTTCGTCGGTGCAGAACCGTCGCCGAGCAATTGAACGATTGGGTCACGCAGCACGATCAAGCCATCGGCAGGATTCAGCGGCACGAGCCACATCATCAGCATCCGCACCAACACCATCAACGTGTACGCCTGCACGGCGATAAGCAACCGGCGCGGCTGCGCCGCGAGATGAACAACCGCAGCAATCACGGCAAGATAGATGATCGCGAACGTCGGCCAGGTAAAATCCCGCGGCGCAAGCATCTGCAACAGCGCGTCGTTCAGCACCACCCCGTCCCTCGCTTCCACCCAACCAAGGAATCGCGTGAAGAACCCAAGCACGACGACGAGCAGCGAAAACGAGACAATCAAGGCTACACGAAACCGCGAATCCTCCAGCGACGATTTCCATATCCCAAATAAACTCATTACGTTTTCCAACACTCCAATAATCCAATAATCCAACACTCCATCACTCCAACAAAAAAACCCTCTCCCTGAGCCAACCAGAGAGAGGGCTATCGCATACTTCCCCTGCACCAAAATTACTTTTTCTTCGTCATCGCCGCGAGCTTTTCGAGGAACCCGCCAGCAATGCCCTTGTAGTTGTCAACGGCCGCGGTGGCTGCGCTGATAGCGGATGTTAACTCGCCCGAAGCCGACGTAATCTCATCCTTGCTCGTTGTCAAACTTTTCAGCGCGTCTTCGAACTTCATATTCTCGAGCGTCGGCGCTTTGAAGTTGGAGATCCAATTGCTGACGTTATCCTTCACACTCAGAAGTTGTGTCTGCGAGGATTTCAACTGATCGACCGCGCCTTGAATCGTCGTAGCGTCCTTCGGAAATTTTTGCATCAGCGTATCGCTCTGTGCGAGCGCGCCGGTAATCATCCCAACAATGCCATCCACCTTACCCAGTTGGTCGGATGCGCTGTTTGTCAAATTCATGACTTCCGTCGTCAAGTTCTTGATGGTGTTCAACTGCTCAGCGGTCGGACCGCAACCGATGAACAACGCGACAAGCAATCCCGTGGCGAGAATATTCTTCATAAAACTGCTCCTTGGAAAAGTTGAGGAAAAATTGTGTCACATGCGAAAGCAATATATGCGAATCACGTTACGCGCGAATTAAGTGCGACTTAATTGTTGTTAATCGCTGAGCACATGAGATCATCTTCCGTCGTCTCTGCTCCCTTCGCTTGCCGCATCAGTTCATTTTTTTTCCTGCAATGTGCCTCTCAGTACTTTCTTGTAGACGTCTGCTGTTTTTTCCGCGACCCGCTCCCATAGAAACTCTCTGCGGATGTGATTCCGTAAGCGGTCGTCCTTCTGCTGCTGAAGCGTTGTGATGATGCCGGTTCGGATGGCATCAACAGAGTACGGGTCAACATAGGTCGCCATATTGCCGAAATACTCGCGTGTACCACCGTGCGGCGTGATAACGACCTTCGCCCCTGCGAGGCCCGCTTCCAATGCGGCAATGCCGGGTGTTTCGAACAACGACGGCAGGACGAACGTATCCGCTGCGGCATACGCGGAAGCAAGCATATCAGAGTCGTTCTGCAATCCGTCAATCAAGAGAATGTGTTTGTGTTTTTTTGCTTCGGCAACACACGCAGCGCCGTCTTTCCCCGGGATGATGCGCCCGATAATCACCGCGGGATGATCAACCGTAGCGAGCGCCTTGATGAGCGTGAGAACATTTTTGCGCGCAGGGCCGATGTGTCCGACGTTGAGAATGAACTTCTCGATCCCGTAGTGTTTCTTGAACAATGAGGGATCGGCATCGTGAAAACGCGCATCCACACCGTTCGGTATAACCGTCATCTTCTCCAGCGAAACACCCATGCTCCTGGCAACAAGCTCTGCTTCTGCGTGCGAGTTAGGAGTAAGATGCACAGACCAGTTGCAGATGTCCGCAGTCAGCGCAACATCGGACCAAAAGCCCTTTGCGACTTTTTGCACTATACGCGTTCCGGCGAGTGCCGCACGCAGTAGTTGCGCTGATTGCAAGCGAAAAAAGATCGGCGAGGTGACGAGCGGAACGCCGAGCGTATGAAGTTCGTGCGCAAGATGGTATGTACCGACGTTTGCAGCGAAGAGATGAACGATATCGCAGTCCGCCCGTGAGAATGGCGACCAGGGATCGAACAGCTTCGCCTGAACGCCGAACTGATGCAGATGCTTCATCGTGTTGCGGAGTTGCGTGTTTGGTCCGCCATGAAGAATGGAAATGGCTTGATAGCTTGCGGCGTGCACACGAATCATCCGCGCCTCCGCTGCAATTTCAGTGCGACGGCAGAAAAGACGTTGCCGAACAGTGCACGTGGATCGAACTCGCGCATACGTCTAATGTCGGAAGGCGGCGTCGCACGGCTCCGCTTCTGCCACGGCAGGGCGTTGATGGCGATCGCGTGTGCCGCTGGAACAATCGCTTCGCCGCGTTCGGGGTGAACGATGCGCAGCCAAACGCTCTCATCACCGCTCCAGTCGAGGTTCAGCATCGAATTGTGGAGCGCAGCGCGTAAGCGGAACACCAGCCGCTTCTTCCACCATCGTGCAAATTCACCCATCGTAGTGTTTTCGATTCCACGATCGCGTGCGAAACGAAAGATCGAACGCATCACGTCATGGTGATGATGAGTGGGATGATGATAAAAGAAAAGCGGCTCGTCGCGCAGCAGCTTTTCTGTAATGACGCGCTGGAAGTAGTCGGTCATCTGTGTTTCCGAACAGCCGATCTTCCGCAAACTCCCGATGCAAATCGGATGGATGGGGATTTGGAGGGGGAGGGAGCGTTTGCCGTGTGGACTGGATGCAAACGGCAGTGTGTCGTACGCAAACGCGAACTCCGACGAATAGTCGAACCCGATCTCGTCAATCGCCTGCGCGAGCGACTCGTTCCATTTGCCGAACGGTGCAGAGAACCCGCGTGCGCTCACGCCGGCTTGATCCAATTTGTGTTTCGCCTTCGAGATGTTGTTCACATTCTCAGCCGTCGAAGTGTACGTCTCATGTTCGTAGCAATGGACGCCGATTTCCTGCCCCGAGAAAAAGGCAAAATGCTGTAGCCAATCTTCATGACTTTTCACATCGAGGAACCATGTCATGCCGACATCTTCCTCACGCGCAACACGGTAGAGCGTGTCAATCTCCTCACGCGAGCCTTTGTCGCTGTCTATTCGAAATGCAAACAGGTTTGGCTTGCCATCTGGGAAATACCAGCGATGCACGTACGGCAATCGGCGCGCATGAAACAGATAGAGGAGCGCGCTGTGCAGCAAGTGACGAAGCTCGCCTTTGCTGACCAACGACACGCGTTCGGCAGGAAGCCGGTCGCGCGTCGAGTAGAAATTCTTTTCGACAGCTCGTGCATCGAACATCAGCGGCGCAAGGTCGAACGGGAGCAGCACCGCATGCCCACCGCCGAACGGACCGGCGAACGCAGCAAACATGTTATGTTCCGTACTCAGGCAATTCGCTTCGCGGGGAATATGGCTGTTGATTGCAAGGTCCAACAGATGAATGTCGAAGGGGTCGCCAGGACGAGCAACAAGATATTCCATTTGTTCTTCCCGGCATACGGTTCCATTTACAGCGTGAAGAAATTCCGCCGCACCGAGAACCGCCCCGCCGTCGCGAAGATACTTCTCAACACGCCTCCGTTCAGCTTCGCTGAGAGGATGATGGATGATAAGAACAGTAATTTCCTCGCTTCGCAACTCTTGCGTTGCGACCGCACACGGAACTCCCTCTTGAGCAAGCACGTGCTCCCACGCGGGCGAATCGTCGAACAGCGCCACCGACAAGTTCATACGATTTTCTCGCGCAAAAACTGAATCTCTTTAGCGTCAACGACCTTCAGCACCGAGGCAAGCACCCCGAAGACGATGAGCGATGGTATCGCCTGCATGAGTACAGGTAATTGGCTCAGGCTAAGCGCGCAGACTGCCATCCCTGCCGCAGCAATTGCGGGATGAATGAGCATTGCCTTCACGGGAAGTGCAATGACGCTGCGCGTTGCGCGCAGCATCACCAGCATCGTGCAGCATTCACCGACGACCACTCCCCAAGCCGCTCCTCTCGCTCCTGCGAGCATCGTGCCGATTACGATTGCGGCAACAAGCAACGCCGAGCCGGCATGCAGTGCGGACGTATACTCGCTCTCTTTGCCCGCTCCGATCAGGCTGCAGACAAAAATCGAATTGACAAGGGTAAGGAAAAAGTATCCCATGAGAATTTGGAAGACGTGCACAGCCCCCGTATAGACGGTTCCATACATCGTTACAATGATGAACGGCGCAAACAATATCCCGAGGAGCGTCAACGGCGCGGAGACGATCACGAGAAATTTTGTCGCAGCAGCCACGAAGAACACGACTTCCTCACGGCGTTGAGCAAAATATCGCGTTATCGCGGGCAAGAGCAAAGCGTTGAGAAGCCGATCTATCATCAGCAGGACGATGATGATTTTCAGGGCGGCGCTGAAGGTTCCGGCGTCGGCGTTAGAAACGAGCCATCCGATGGCGATGGGCGGCAAATTCATCGCACTTTGTGCGAGAAACGACGCGAGGCCCACAGGAACACTCGCCGCGAGAATACTCTTCCATTCGTCGGGGCGCCACACGGGCCGCAGGTCGCCATAGCGCCGTGCATACTCATACAGGAGGAGCAATGCGCCAACAAGATTGCTGAGCGCAAAGGCGATCGGAACCCATGCGATATCCTCCGGGGTGTGAACGAAGGAGAAGACCATAGAAGCATACACAAGCGAGTTGGCGATGCGGGCGGCACTGAGGAGCGCAAAGGCTTCCTTTCCCTGAAAAAACCAATCGAGAAAGAACGCCAAGGGAATCAGCGTAATGCAATACAACAGCGTCACGTCCCGCGTGAGCGGCGAGACACGAAGCAACAACGCAATAACCGTTGCGACAAGCGCCACACCAAGTGCGAGCGTCAAGCGCAGAGACACGATTGCCCGGACCCGACGTTCGTCCACACCGTGCACTGCTGCGGCGTTACGAATCTCGAGCACTTGTAATCCGGGATTTGCAAGCATGGCGGCATACCCGAACACACTCAAGCCGATATTGACGATACCGAAAGCAGATGCCTCGAGCACTCTCGCAAGATAAACGGTTGCAACGAAACCAATCAGCCGACTTCCGACATCGCCCGCCATAAGCGCGAGAACATTTTTGAGCGTGCGCTTCATGGGGCAAGGTCATACAGAATTCGGACCAGAGCTTCTTCACGGCGCGAGAGCGAGAATGTTTCAGCAATATAGGTGCGCGCAGCTTGCCCCACGGATGGGGGCATAGCCATTGCCTTACTCAGCGCACCGCTCAGCGCTTCAACATCGCCGTATGGAACAAGCAATCCGATGTTCCCTATCGCTAACGGTATTCCGCCAACAGGTGTCCCGACGGGAATACATTCGCAGAGCATCGCTTCGCACAGGCTGTTGGGGAGTCCTTCCGAGTAGGATGGCTGGCAATATACTCTTGCGCGTTGGTAGTAGGCAAGAAGGTCGTCACGCGCAACGAACGAGACGACGTCAACATTCGCAGGAGCATCTCGTCGAACTTCCTTCACGAGCGTTTCATCAATTCCAATTACAACAAAGCGCATGTCGGGCATGTTCGCCGCCGCGTCAAACAGGAAACCGATTCCCTTCACTGCAAGCCGTTCTTGCGAGGCAGCAGAGGCGACGGTCAACACGAAATTTTCCTTGACAGACAAAGGGCGCCAAAAGCTCGCGTCGTATCCGGTCGGGACCCATTCGAGATTTGCTCCATCGTATGCGGCAAGGCGCTTCGCATTGTGCACTTGCGACTCCGCAACCGGAAGGACCTTCGTCGCATTTCGCAGTGCGTAACCTACGAACAACGACTTCCATGGCGAAAGCCATACGCCATAGTTGATCTCAGGACATTTTGCCACGTCAACACCTCCCACAACAATGACCGACGGCTTGTCGAAGATCTTCGCAATGAATACTACGATCGCGGAATACACAGATGCAAACCACGTGAACGTCGCATCGGCTCTTCGTATTCGCCAAGGAAGTATCAAAAGCGACAGGAACTCGCGCGTGGTAAAATGCACGACATCGAAGTGTTTTGCCAGAAGGTTCAAATCCTCGTTGATGAACGACGTGCGGTGCGTAGAGGTGAACAGAATTCTCAACCGTCGCGACGAAGCTGTCTGTAAGGGACCGGGAGCCATTCGGGGAAAAGATACGTAAATGGGTGCGAATCTCAAACGCGGCATGGGCTTCGACACCTCGCAGAAAGCGTAGTCTGGATATTCGCGGGTGAAAGAAATGCCGACACACTCGCGTTTTTGCAACTCCAGAACCCTTTCGCTATATTTCTTCACCATAACCTACAAACCATCATGAATCGCATTCTCCCCTTCCTGCTTGTCACTCTACCGCTGATAGGATGTCTGACCGTAGAATTCAAAGAGTATCGTATCAAACTGAAGAACGGAAATTCGGGTGAGGCAACGATCAAATTCATCAATATCCTCTCCGAGAGCGATGACACGACAAGCGTTGCACGAGAGGATTTTCAACTGTTGATAGATTCGTACGTCGCAGGAACGAAGTTTGAACGAGAAAACCCCGGCTATCGCAACGTGAAGAAGCGGCTGTTCGAAGAGAACGGCGTGCTCTGCGGCGAGGTCTCTTTCTCGTTCGACAGTCTCGCGACGGTTCGCTTCTTCCGCTTCGACAAAGACAGTCCGTACATGTATTACGCGACCAACCCGCTTTCATCGGAAGTGCTTGTCGAAACCAACGGCATCGAAGGAGAGAAATGGATGCCGATTGTGTTTTGGAAACGAGACGAGCGCGAGTTTTACGTCAAGACGCGCCTCTCCAGCGAATCACGCTATCGCACAAGCCTGCTGAAGCAATTCCGCGAGTGGCACACGAAGAAAAAATGAACTACACATACGCCGTCCCGTTCTAATGGAACTCTGGCGTAAGAACCTCTATGTTCTCTGGGCGACGCAATTTGTCGCGATGACGGCGATTAATCTCGTCGTACCGTTTCTCCCATTTTTCATCCGCACGCTCGGCGTTACCAATGACGCGGAGGTTTCACGCTGGAGTGGACTCGCCTTTGCCGCGCCGTTTCTCTCCGCATTCTTCGCTGTTCCGCTGTGGGGCATGTTGGGTGACAAGTACGGTCGCAAACCGATGGTGTTGCGCGCGCTCGTTGGGCTCGCCATCTCACAAGCCCTCGTCGGCTTATCGCAAAATGTGCTTCAGCTATTTCTTTTCCGACTTCTACAAGGCGCAATCAGCGGTTTCATCGCCTCGGCGCTCGCGCTAGTTTCCACGTCCGCTCCCAAGAATCGCGTCGGCTACGCGCTCGGTGTGCTCCAATCTGCCTCCGCGGGCGGCGTGGTGATCGGTCCCTTCTTTGGTGGTTTGCTTGCAGACTTGTTTGGCTACCGCGAGATTTTCTTTCTTACTGCCGTCATGTGCGCTGCAGGGGCGATTGCCGTCTTCGTCGGTGTGCGCGAGGTGAAGCCAATCGCCGTCGAGGAGAAACGATTTTCAGTGTTGGACAATTACAGGCTGATGTTCACACACAAGCAGTTACGTCTGGTCGCACTCTGTTTGGTGTTGGGACAAGTTTCCGTCTTGATGGCAGAGCCGATCTTCGCGTTGTTCGTCGAGAGCTTTCGCAGCAATACAAAGTTCATGGCAACACTCGCAGGCGCGATCTTTTCGGTCACCGGATTGTTCTCGACGCTCTCTGCCCCGTGGTGGGGTAAGCGCAACGACCGCGAAGGATTCAAGCAGGGGGTTTTCATCGGCATGAGCTTTACGGGACTCGCGTACATTGGTCATCTCTTCGCCAGCAATCTGCCTCAGCTTGCATTCACACGATCGGTGTTGGGCTTTGCGCGGGGCGGCGTTCTCCCAGCTCTCTATTCTCTCACCAGTCTCCACGCACCATCCGAACGCCGCAGCGGCATGATAGCTATCGCGAGCAGTATGACGATTCTCGGCAACATGATCGGTCCCGTCATCGGCGGATACGTCGCAGGCCATTTCGGCATTCGCTCGATGTTCATCGTCAACAGCTTGCTTGCACTGCTCGTGAGCGCGATGATCTGGAAGATGATGACAGAGCCTACGAAGGAAAAGCCAAGCACAGGTTGATCCGAGACTCTCTCGCTATGTATGCGTTCGGCCGATAGCTGGGCAAACAGGCAAACGCCCGCGCTGATGAGCAACGCGGGCGTTTTCGTTTTGCCGCCCGACTCGCGTCTTACTTTTGCAAAACGAGTTTTTTTGCAGCACCAAATGTCCCCGCCTGCAACCGATTCAAATACACTCCGCTCGCCAAGTTGCTTGCATTGAACGTAACCGACTTGTCTCCCGCTTCTTCTATGCCATCCACCGGCGTTGCGACTTCGCGGTCGAGAATATCAAATACCTTAAGCGTTGCTGAACAAAGAATGTCACGTTTGCTTCTTGCTCATGCCTTCGTTAGATTAATACAGACGATGTGATGAGGTTACTCATGAAGCATGCTCCTCCTGTTAAAGGCACACTGGGCCGCCGAGACCGAGTGTTCGAAAGCAACCGAGAGTATTTCTACGCTCACAAAGCGGAGCTCCTTCGTCGGTATCGGAACAAATATGTCGCCATCTGGAACGAAGCTGTCGTTGACTCGGATAGAGACCGGCTTGCTCTTCTTCATCGCGTGCGGGCAACCATCGGCTACGTGCCGGTGTTTGTCAAGCACGTCAGCGAGCATCCGCGTGTTGTCCGAGTCCCTTCTTACGCTCTACGCGCTCGACCAAGATCCAAAGCATGAAGCAGTTTCGTTATCGAACGGAGAATGCCACACACTTCCCCGCTCTCACACTTACCCTCGAACCACGAAGCCGCCATCTCTTCACGAAGGTCATGTTGAGGGTTGACACCGGCGCTGACATGACCGTGATACCGTCCGATATTTTGCAGAAACTCCAAGCTGTCGAAGTTGCCGACGTTATGGTCGCCGATTTCGATACAGGGGTTTCCGTGTACAAAACCTACTCAATAAACCTCCGCCTCGGCAAATTGTTTTTCGAAGAGGTTGAAGTCATTGCCTCCGACGGAGGTGCTGCGCTTCTCGGTCTCGACGTCCTGAATCAACTGAACGTCAATCTCAACGGTCCAAGAAAAACGCTAGCTGTTCTGTAGATCAAACCGCACCGCTTGAAACGAAGTTTTCACCGAATCACTTCATAACCATCATCTTCATCACGCTAACGTAACTTCCCGCTTGCAACCGATACAGATACACGCCGCTCGCGAGATTGCTCGCGTCAAACGTAACCGACTTGAACCCCGCATCCTGAACCTCGTTCACAAGCGTTGCGACTTCCCGACCGAGAACATCGAACACTCGTAGGGACACGGCATGCCGTGTCCCTACAGGAATGGCATAGAGAATTGTTGTTGTTGGATTGAACGGGTTCGGAAAATTCTGGTACAGCACACACTCGGTCGGCAACGACTCCGGAGTCGGAACAGTAACCGTGAAAGTATTTCGAAAAATGTAATTGCCGATGTTCGAATCCCAATTGCTCACCGCCATGTCAAGGTCGTGCGAGACCAACACGCGAATATCAATTCTCGTATTCAAACCCGCGGGCGTGCGGAAACTCAGCCAGCCATTTTCGAGATCAGCACAATACGGAGCAACGGAATCGGGGTCGCCGTTCCATGTTACACGCAGCAGTCGCTGAATCGGGGCGCGAGGCACGTAGTACAACTTCTTTCTTCCATCGCTCGTGAATTGTAGATCGAGCGTATCCAGCCCGTCATTGTCATAGTCGCCGCAGACGATTGCTTCGACGACGCTCCCCGTGCTCGAAGTCCATTGCGGAGCCGCAGTGAAGCTTCCACCTTGATTCGTGTAGATGCGTAGCGGCTGCCACCAACCACCTGTAAGCAAATCTCGATCGCCATCGTGGTCAATATCCGCAAGACAAATGCCGGAGCCGTAACCCGACCAAGCTGACGTCCAAAAGGGAATCGAATCCAGTCTGCCGCGAGTGTTGCGATACAATTTGAACCTCCCCGTACCACCGAGCTGATTGTTGTCGGAAATCGCCAGGTCCAGCCAGCCGTCGTTGTTCACGTCGCCGACGAAGAGCGAATTCGCCTGCTGACTCGCATCCGCCGACGACCAGGCAGGCATAGTGGCGATAGAATCGCCATAGTTCGTGTAGAGGCGATTCGGTGCGCGCTCGTTTCCGAAGATCAGATCGAGATCGCCGTCGTTGTCGAAGTCAGCCCACGCGACGTCGTAACTGTAGCTCGCAGTTTGGCTCTTCCATCGCGGCAGCGAATCCAAGCGCCCGTTCGTGTTGTAGTAGATTCGGCTTTGCTCTGCGCGATTGTAGTACGCTTCACCGCTTGCGACTGCAAGATCGAGATCGCCGTCGCCATCAGCATCACCGAGCGAGCAGCTGAACGTGTACATCGAATCTCTCGACGTCCAAGAAGGGAGCGATCCGAGGGTGCCGTTGCTGTTCAGATACAACTTGACTTTTCCCTTCTGGCTGAATCCCGCCGCGCCGATATACACTGACACGGCAACATCGGCATAGCGATCTCCATTCACATCGCCGACCGCCAGATGTCCATGATAATCAATGTCGGACGATTGCCAACTCGGTGTCGTGGGCAGCACGCCGTTCGTGTTGTAGTAAACAGCAAGACGTTCCCGCGCCATGTCGTTGCCATTGGCAATCACAAGATCGAGCCAGCCATCGTTGTTGAGGTCTGCCCACGCGCAGCCTGTCGAGTAGTTTTGCGGTTCGGTCGAGATCCACGAGGGCGTTGTACCAAACGGCACTTGCGCGACGAGTCGTGACAAGGAGCTTACCAGCAGAAGAAGGAGAATCCGTTGCATACATTACACCATATTACTTCATCAACACTATGCGAGTCGCCGCGACATGGCTGCCCGCTTTCAACTGAACGACATATACCCCGCTCGACATTCCAATCGCATCCCACACCGCGAGGTACACTCCGGGTGCTTTCACTTCGTGTACGAGCGCCGCAACCTCCGCACCGAGGATGTTGTACACCTTTAACTCGACGTTGCTTTTCGACTCGATTTCGTATTTGATATGTGTCGTCGGGTTGAATGGATTTGGATAGGCGCGATGCAAGGCGAAGGAAAACGGTTGGTTGAGAGATTCGATCTCCACGCCCACAGTGGGACTCGCCGCGACCGTATCGGACGGAGCGCTTTCGTTGTTCGTTGCGTCCTGAGCTGTAACAAAGTAGTGGTACGTTCCTGAACCTGTCAGCGCATCAATAAAGAGGGTGTCACTCAGAAGTTGCGCGTTGATCTTCTGGAACGTAGCGCCGCCAGGGTTTTTTCGATACACATTGTATCCCGCCAAGTCCATTTCGTCATTTCTACGCCAGCTCAACCGAACCGATTGCGGTTGGCTCTGAGCCGTGAGACCGGCCGGCGGCAAGGGCACACTCCGCGGCGTCGCCGATAGTTCAGTGATGAATCCCTCGCGACCTGCGATGTCAACAACCGAAACGCCGATGAAATACCGCTGGCCTTCGGTGAGTGCGCC
>CAYUFU010000099.1:5179-14208 GCA_964444145.1 uncultured Chitinophagales bacterium | reverse complement strand
CCGAAGGGATGCCCTTGGCAAAAGGGTTCAATAACATGGTTGCGTAACATCAGTTACGTATTTGCCTTTAGATAAAACGGCAGCGCTCGCCGCATGCGCTCGCGCTGATGTCGGTAGCGTGCTTCCTTGATGGCGCATTCTTTACAACGGAACGCGCCGATCTTCCCGCGAAAGGTGTTGCCACAGTCGCGACAGATGTTTGAGGCGACCTTTTTCATGAGTCTCCCGTTTAACGTTGTGGTGAAGTGAACAAAACACCATAGCTCCGTCTCACGCGTCGTGTTGCGTGGACGGACATCGAAAAACACCTATGGTGTCAGGGGAGAGTTGGGGAAATAGACCGAAGGAACTCGCCGCGCGCAGGAACCGTGCGCGGCGGGTTCGTTGGTGCTCGGGTTATCTTACGATACGTCAGCCGGTTTTTCTTCCTCTTCTTCCGGCGCCTCAGGCTGGTCAGCAGTGACGACGCTAAACTTCAACTGGTCATTCTTTCTATCCACCTTCGCCCGAATGACTGTGCCCTCAGGATACTTTCCTTTGAGCAGTTCTTCGGCAACAGGGTCTTCGAGATACTTCTGCAACGCTCTGCGCAATGGCCGCGCACCGTATGCAGGATCGTACCCCTTTTCCGCCAAGAATTCTTTTGCGGGCTTCGTAAGCTCGATCGTTATGCCCATCGCGGTAACACGCTTCAGCAAGTCGCGCATCTGAATGTCCACGATCTGCATAATGTGCTCTCGGTCGAGCGAGTGGAAGATAATCGTGTCGTCGAGACGGTTGAGAAACTCCGGATTGAAGACGCGCTTCAACGCTTCTTCGATCGTCGCCTTGATTCCTTCTGCGGTGTGCTTCGCAGTATCGGAGCCGAAGCCGAACCCGCCGCTTTTCTTCAAATCCCGTGTCCCGATGTTCGACGTCATGATAATGATCGTGTTCTTGAAATCCACGCGGCGTCCGAGACTATCGGTGAGGATGCCGTCGTCAAACACCTGGAGCAAGATATTGAATACGTCGGGATGTGCCTTTTCGATTTCATCAAGCAAGACGACCGAGTACGGCTTGCGGCGAACTTTTTCCGTCAGCTGTCCCCCCTCTTCGTAGCCGACATATCCGGGGGGCGCGCCAACAAGTCGTGACACGCTGAATTTCTCCATGTACTCGCTCATGTCAATCCGAATGAGCGCCTCCTCGGAATCGAACAAGTAGCGGGCGAGGGCTTTCGCCATTTCCGTTTTGCCGACGCCGGTCGGTCCTAAGAAAATAAACGAACCGATGGGACGCGACGGGTCCTTGAGTCCGGCACGTGTACGGCGAATCGCCTTCGTCAGTTTGAGCAGCGCTTCGTCTTGTCCGACAACTTGGTTCTTCAACGCCTCGTCCATCTTCAAGAGTTTTTCGGACTCGGACTGCGCAACCTTGTTGACCGGAATGCCCGTCATCATCGAAACAACGTCGGCGATTTCTTGTTCACTTACTTCGTGAATCTGATCCTGGGATCGTAGTTCCCATTCGCGCTTGGCAATCTCGAGATCGCTCAAGAGTCGCTTTTCCATGTCCCGGAGGCGCGCTGCTTCTTCGAAGTTCTGATTCTTGACGACCTGGTTCTTTGATTGCTTGATCTTTTCAACTTCGGCTTCGAGGTCGAGAATCTCCTTGGGCACATGAATGTTCGCCAGATGCACGCGTGACCCCGATTCATCCATCACGTCAATCGCCTTGTCGGGCAAGTAGCGATCGGTGATATAGCGATCGCTGAGTCTCACTGACGCGTCAATTGCTTTCTGGCTGTACCGAACGCCGTGATGCTCTTCGTACTTGTGTTTGATGTTGGTGAGTATCTGAATCGTTTCGTCAACCGTCGTTGGATCAACCATGATCTTCTGGAAGCGACGATCCAGTGCGCCGTCCTTTTCAATATACTGCCGATATTCGTCCAGCGTCGTTGCGCCGATACATTGCAACTCGCCGCGTGAAAGTGCCGGCTTGAACATGTTTGAGGCATCGAGCGAACCGGATGCACCGCCCGCACCGACGATCGTGTGCAGTTCATCTATGAAAAGAATGACGTCTTTCGCCTTCTCCAGTTCGTTCATCACGGCTTTCATGCGCTCTTCGAATTGGCCGCGATACTTTGTTCCTGCAACAAGCGCAGCGAGATCGAGCGTGACGACCCGTTTATTGTGAAGCACGCGCGAAACCTTCTTCTGGACGATGCGCATCGCCAAGCCCTCGGCGATCGCCGTTTTGCCGACGCCCGGTTCACCGATGAGCACAGGGTTATTCTTCTTTCGACGACTGAGAACTTGCGCGACGCGTTCGATTTCTTTTTCGCGCCCAACAATCGGATCGAGCTTGTCCTCTGCTGCCATCTTCGTCAAATCGTGACCGAAATTGTCGAGGACGGGGGTTTTGGATTTCTCCTGCTTCTTTTCCGCCATCGGCGGGTGTGCGGAGGAAGTCGGCTTGCCGCTGATGATATTGTCAAGCTCACCCCGCACCACGTCGTAATGAATATTGAACTGATGCAAGATCTGCGCGGCGATATTATCGTCGTCGCGCAAGAGGGAGAGCAAGAGATGCTCCGTACCGATCACGTCGCTCTTATACAGCTTCGCTTCGAGGTACGTAATTTTCAACACCTTCTCGGCTTGTTTCGTCAGCGGAATGTTGCCGATCGTGAGCGTACCGCCGGTTGTGCGTACCGTATCTTCGATCGCTTTTTTTAGCTTGTACAGGTCCACGCCGAGGTTGCGCAAAATCTTCACCGCAATCCCCTCGCCTTCACGAATGACGCCGAGCAGCAAGTGCTCCGTTCCGATATAATCGTGTCCGAGCCTCAGTGCTTCCTCACGGCTGAGCCGTATCACATCCTGTACGCGGTTCGAGAAATTTCCTTCCATCCTTTTCCCTTGTGTGGCAAATGGAGTGAGCGATGAATCTACTACCCTGTTATCGTCATTGTTACAAACGAACAACAGCCGCCGAGTAGTTCCGAATCACAAAAAAGCGGGCAAATGCTGTGAGAAATATAGTTATTTGCACAGGGTGATGCAAATACCTTAAACCCGAGTTCGTCGTGCGCAAAAGCCGCAGAGAGGTGCTCAAAGCCTTTCAAAAAGAGAATTCACTGCGGGGTCGAGTGCTCTGATGGGCGTTCAGAAGTGAGCGATTCGGTCTTCTAGTTGATTACGATGCAGGTCTCGAAGAAAATCTCTACTTTGGAATGAACACTACCTGCGCAGCCACAAGGATATTCTGATTCGCTCTCTCGAAAGTCTGATCGAGAGGCAAACTGTATGACTCCCGATAAGCGACAACTGTTACATCTTATCCGACTCCTCGAAGATCCGAGCATTCGCGACACGGTTCTGAAGAATCTTGCGTCGTTTGGTAACAGCATCGAAGCCGACATTGAGCGGCAAAACATCAGCTTGAGCACCGAACAAGCGCGCATCATTCGCTCGCTGCTCGACGCACATTACCGCAGTTGGATAGTGACGAATTGGAACTCGTGGTTTGCCATTCACGACGACAAGATGAAACTCGAACATGCGCATCAACTGATCGCTGATTTTCAGTACGGACGGTTGTACCCGAGAACACTTCGTCGAATGTTGGATGAGCTTGCCGATGAGTTCGATGCGCAGTACACGGTTCGTGATCCGCTCGACCTGGCGGAGTTTCTGTTCAAGGGCTATGGCTTGCGCGGCGTCGAGCAGGAAGACTACTACAATCCCCTCAACAGCAATCTTCTGCACGTTATCGAGCAACGGAAAGGAATTCCTATTAGCCTCGCGTGCATTTACATGTTGGTGGGAAATAGAATCGGATTGAGCATCGAGGGGTGCAACTTTCCCGGGCATTTTTTGACGGTCGCGTCGGCGCAACGGCAGAAAGTGTTGGTGGATTGTTACAACGGCGGGGCAGTGATTGACTCCGTCGGCGCAACGATTTCGCTCAACGACGTGCTGCGATTGCAGTGCGATGCGCGTGCGATTATGGCGCGTGTCCTTCGCAATCTCGGCAACGCCTATGAGCAGGCGGACGAACGCGAAAACGCTGCGACGATGTACGAATTGCTTATCCACACCGAACAATGATCTTTTTCTGATATGGGACACAGATGACACTGAAGAAGGGGATTGGCACGGAATTTTTAGAAGCAGAGGCGCTGTCGAAAACCCAATCATTGTAAGATAACCGCAGAGATCGCAAAGAGCGCAGAGAAAAAGATTGACAATGTCACCGCCCTGCAAGGAGTTTTCTCTGCGGTTAAGGCTTTTCGTCCGCGCTTCTCGTTGTTGGTTCTCGAGGCTCTGAACATTGGGAACGCGGCCCCTCCCTATGAGTGTTATTTGGAGTGAATTCAAGAAGTTGTTATTTTTGCCAATAGAAAATCTGAATGGAGTACTATGAATAACATAAGAACCCTTCTGTTGATGACACTGCTGACGGTGCTGGTCATCTTCATAGGTAATGTGCTCGGCGGACAAAGCGGCATGGTGATGGGCTTTGTGTTGGCGGCGGCGATGAACTTCGGGTCGTACTGGTTCAGCGATAAGATCGTGTTGAAGATGTACGGGGCGCAGGAGCTGACGCGCAGCGAAGCGCCTGAGCTTTTTGCCATGACGGAGGAGATGACGCGCAAGGGTGGGCTACCGATGCCGAAGTTGTATATGATTCCGGGCGACCAGCCGAACGCGTTTGCTACCGGGCGCAATCCGGAGCATGCGGCGGTCGCAGTTACGGAAGGTATCATGCGCTTGCTGCCGCGCGATGAGTTGAAAGGCGTTATCGGGCACGAGCTTGCGCACATCAAGCATCGCGATATTCTCATCGGCTCTATTGCGGCAACAATGGCGGGCGCAATCAGTATGATCGCGAATATTGCCCAGTGGGGAATGATCTTCGGCGGCGGGCGCTCGGATGACGAGGAGGGGGGCAGTCCGATTGCCGCACTAGCGATGATGATTATTGCGCCGATTGCGGCGATGCTGATTCAGATGGCGATCTCTCGTTCGCGTGAGTTTCTTGCCGATGAGGGGGGAGCGCAGCTTGCAGGCAATCCGCGTTCCCTGGCGAGCGCGCTGAAGCGCTTGCACGCGGGTGTGCAACAGATTCCGATGCATGCAACGCCTGCCACGGCGCACATGTTTATCGTCAGTCCGTTGTTGGGCGGCGGGTTGATGAATTTGTTCAGTACGCATCCGCCGATGGAGGAGCGCGTTGCGCGGCTCGAGGCGATGGCGAGTGGAAGGGTGTTGTAGGAGACGTTGTACGCTCTCGGTTTGCAGTCTCGTTTGGAGTTCTTCGATGTGTGTGCGCGCGTTGCCGGCACGCGGGGGGAGGCGGTTGCTTTTTCCACGACGCAGAGTGCCTACCGCGGCGCAGGCGACCGGTTGGACGATGTAGTCCGTCTGCAGCCCCCCAAAAAAAATTAGAGGGCCCATCGCTCAGAGGAGCGAGGTTGAGCCCATCCGTACAAAGTGAGGGTCGCCTGCCAGGAGTTAGTGCTGCAACACAGGGATTGCGGTGCCCGACCGACTTGCGTCGTTCGAGCGCACGTTATCAGGCGACCCTCCTACGCTTCAAACAGCGGCGGCTTCCATCCGTGAGAGTAGTGTGTGAGATAAGAGAACAGGATTGGATGGAAGTCGCCACCATGTTACCGTCCACTGAGAAATTTGCCGGCGAGGCGCGCGACATCGTCGAGTACGTTGCCGTCGTTGTTCTGATCGAGCAGGCTGCCGACTAAACCCATGACACCGGAGGCCTGCGGGTTGGCTTGCATCGCCTGTTGTTGCCCGCCGAGAAATTGCGCGAGGGTGTTTGCGTTGAATCCCTGCTGCGCTGTGGTCCTGCCGAGCGCGCCCATGATGAGCGGCGCGGCAATTTGCAACAGTTGACCGACCGCGTTTGCATCGAGACCCGTCGCTTTTGAGATTCCTTGCTGCACTGTTGTTTGCTGTCCGCCGAGCACGTGCTTGAGAATTCCTGCGCCGTTGGCGACGGCGGGGTTGCCGAGGAAGCCGAGGACATCGTCGAGGATGCTGCCGTTGTGGTCTTTCGTGAGGGCGTTGTGCAGCGCTTGGGCGCCCTGAGGGTTCGCCGCGTTCTTGGCGAGCGCGCTCATCAAGAGCGGCATCGCTGCCGAGAGCGCTTTGCTCGCCGTGCCTTCATCGGCACCGATGGTGCCTGCAATGTGCTTCAGTGCGTTACCGCCGATTTGGCTGGTAAGCATGTCCAAAAGTGAACTCATCTGTTTCTTCTTCTATGTTGGTGGTTATTGTTTGATTTGCAATTCAATGCGGCGATTCTCCTTTCGCCCTTCTTCTGTTGCATTGTCGGCGAGCGGACGTGATGCGCCGTAGCCGATCGCTGTGAGTTTGTGCGATGGTATGCCGCGAACGATGAGGTATTCGCGGACGGCTTCTGCGCGACGCCTGCTCAGTTCGTTATTGTGTTGTTCCGTGTCAATGTTGTCGGTGTGCCCGGCGATTTCGATGCGGACCCCGTTGAGTCCTTTGAGCACGGGGATGATGTCATCGAGAATGCTTGCTGCCTCCGGAGTGATTTCAGGGCTATCCACGGGGAACAGGATGGTTCTCGGGTCGCCCTTCAGCAGGCGGAGATGATGGAGTTGCTGTTGAAGTTGCGCGATGAGTTCTTCGCTTTTGCGTAACTCGGCTTCGTAGCCGGCGATGATCTTTTGTGTTCCTTCGACTTCGAGGTGACGGTTGGCGCCGTTTGTCTGCTCGTAGAGACTCAGCTTTGCGAGCGCGGTCTCCAATTCGCCGCGTAAGGCGTTGCGCTCGGCGAGAGCAGTGCGCGCGTCGCTCAACTCGCTGTTGGACTTGTCGAACTGGGCGCGCAGGGTGGCGATGGTGGCTCGTAACTCCGTGTTCTCACTGGCAAGCCGATTGCGTTCATCGGTGGCGAGACGAATCTTGCCCGCCGACTCTACATCGAAAGTTTCTGATGGACGACCCCTACCGAGTCTGCCCAACAGCCAACCTACCAACCATCCGATGAGAGCGGCGGACAAGAGACAAAAAAGATGAGGAAAGAAAAAGTTCATGTGCTTGTTCCGAACCAATACATATACACCTTGCCCGCCGGCTCTGCATCAAGACTTTCTGACGAACTACCGCTCATCAGCCAACCTACCAACCATCTGATGAGAGCGGCGGACAAGGATACTATCGCAAACTAAATTGAATACGGCGATTTCGCTGGCGTCCTTCAGGGGTCGCGTTGTCAGCGACGGGTGAAGTCTCGCCGAAACCTTTCGAGGTCATGCGTTCATCGGCAATGCCTTTCTTGAGCAGGTAGGCTTCCGTTGCGTCGGCGCGACGTTGGCTGAGGATCTGGTTTGCCTCATCGTTTCCTTGATCGTCCGTGTGGCCGCTGACCTCGATCAGCGCGTCGGGTGCTTCGGTGAGCATCATCGCAACGGTATCGAGAACTGCTTGACCGCGCCGGGTCAGGACTGCGCTGCCACTGGCGAACTCGACGGTGCGTGTCTTCAAGAACTCGCCGATGTCGCGCTGCACCGCAGCCGCTTCGTAGTCCACGTTGTCAATCAGGTCCGTACCGGGAAAGGCCAGGCGCGCATCCGCAAGAAGCCTCGCTTCAGCATCGGCGCTTTTGACGATACCGTTCACGGTCAGCTTGCCGTTCTCGATTCCGAACCCGGCTTTCTTTACTCCCTCCTTCATCACGCCGAACATTCCGAGTCCAGCAGGCAGCCACGCCGCTTTGCTGACACCACTGCTGACGTTCAATCGGTCAACCACATTCTCTGCGCCATACACCTTGTTCGCCTCAGCGAGGACGGAGTTCTTCGACGCTTCATTCGGCAGTGTGCCGGTGAGCGTGATCTTACCATCCGCCATGTTTGCCCAAAGACTTGGCGGCGCAAGCGGTGCCACAGCCGCCGTGAGAGACGGACCGTGCATCTTCGCACAAAAGTATGTTAATACCAGAAATGAGAGGATTCCCGTACCAATAATTGCTGCTCGCGACATGTTGATTCTCCTAATTTCTTGTCTTTCAGATTCTATTGATTGATTATCTCCATCGCCTCTCCCGCCACGGTATTCTTTCGTGCCGGCGATCAGTACTCGTCGGGGTTGACAATCTTGTACACAAGTGCGGCAAGCGCGCCGCCAAGAAAATTGCCAAGCAGATGAATCCAGATATCGCCAAACGCCGTCAGCCCCATCGTGCTAATGCCGAGAGCGACTGCAGGATTGTACGCCCCGCCCGAAATGCCCCCTCCGGCATACGCCCCAGCAAGCACCGTGCAACCGATGGCAAGTCCGTAGTACGAATTGCCGGCATTCTTTTTCGAGGTCGCAACATTCAGCACGACGTATGCGAGAGCGAACGTAAAGAGGAATTCATTGAGCAGCGCATGCATAGGATCAAGCGCCATCGCGACAATTGGAGGATTCGGAGCGAAACCTTTCTGATATCCTACCACGAGTGCGGCAGCAACAGCGCCGAGAAGTTGCGAGATCATGTACGGGACGACCTCTTTCGTCTCGCACTTGCCGCGCATCCACACCGCAAGGGTGACCGCAGGATTGTAGTGTCCGCCGGAGATATGGCCGCCTGCGTACACCATCACCATGAGCGCAATTCCGATGGCGAGCGGCGCCATATGATCGGCTGCCGGTGCGCTCATACCCTCTGCGGGTGCGGCGACGGTTAGCCCGATCACGAGCACGAGAAAGAACGTGCCGATGAATTCAACGAGATAGTTTTTCATAGAGTTACTCCTTATTGTGGTGATTGAGTGGTGGATTAGTGCAACTGCATCTCATCGAAACACAGGCATCCGAGTTCCCACTAATCACGACGCAAGCGAGCTCTCAACACCGTTTTCTGGTGTTCCAACGTTTACATGGTAACAATAAAGATTGCGTCTGCAATCGGTCGACGTTCCATCTCGACGCTTTACCAAGCAATGAGAGACGCGATAGATAGAAGAAGCAGGTTTCGTGGTTCTACTCTCGGTCCAATCT
>CAYUFU010000099.1:0-5079 GCA_964444145.1 uncultured Chitinophagales bacterium | reverse complement strand
ATCATGCCGAACTCGTAGCCGAGCGCGAGGCCAAGTGGATAATCGCTCCACCAATGGATGCCCGTATTCGAAAGTCCGATGCCGACAAGCGCAACAAGGGTATAGCCGAGCGGTTGCAGCCAGGGTTTCCACTCGGGATAGTTTTCGAGAATGACGGTGAGCGTTGCGAGGGCGGTCGCGATGTGACCGGAAGGAAACGCGTCGTAGTGTGGAACTCTCTTGTGATATTCAACTTGGTTCGGAAAGAAAACCCACCTGCCATTGACGCGAGTAGAAACAAACGGGCTTTCACGGCCCGTAATGTGCTTGAGCGTTTGAATGACGATGCCGCACGCGAGAATCGTCTCGACGATTTGACTGCCGGTGCGCAGGGCGCGTTCATCGTCTGCAAAGTAGCCGAACGCGCCGAACGCGGCAGCGAGTCCGAACTGCGGTTTGCCGTCGCCGATGTACACACCGAAATCGCTCAGGTCTTTGATGAACCGCCCGCTCTTGTACCACTTGTCGCTCCAATCGTACACGGGCTGGTCGGTCCAAATCGCGAACGCCGTCAAGCCGGTGATGGCGCCGATCATGGGCAAGCGCTCTTCGCGAAAATTTCTTCGCCCGAACATTGCCCAATCGCCGGGGATGCGTTCAAACATCGTATACCATTTCAGCTCGGCGTGCCGCTTCGGCACACGCTCGAGCTGCGTATCATCGGGTTTGACTTCGGCTGACGAGTCCGGCGCAGCGCTTCCGCCCTCTGGGAACGCCAGCGTCGGAGTGCTGTTCACAAACGCCAGCACCAGTGCACCGAAGACGGTTTTGCTCAAGAACGTTCTTGTCATGGTCGAATTAATAGGTAAAGCGGAGCGAAATGCCTGTGGAGCGGGCACCAAATGCAGGCACAACCTCCAAGCGCCGCTCATGATTTTTTACCACGAGCTTGCCGATCGAAATGCCGAGCGCCGCGCCCATGAACACATCCGAAAGCCAATGGTCGCGTTCGGTAAGCCGCGACAAGCCGCAGAGCCCCGCGAGCGAGTACGCGGTGGCGTCAACCCAAAACGCGTCGCTCCGCTCTGCTATCACCGTGGCAAGACTGAATGCCGTGATCGTGTGTCCTGATGGAAACGCGTCGTATGCTGAGAAGCCGCTCTGATAACGTTTGAACGCAACACGAGGACCGTACCAAACGTCCTCGCCGTTCCGCACAAATGGACGCGTGCGACCAAACAGATGCTTGAACACTTGCACGACAATGCCCGCGTGCATCATCGCTTGCAGACCGAGCAGACCCGTATCAAGTGTGTGTTGGTTGTCGAAGGCGAGACCGCCGAGGCAATAAACTCCGGCAATGCCGATCGGGAGGTAAAACTCGCCGAGCTGAGAGAACGCAGGACTTGCGTTGTGAATAAAGGAGCTCTCGTCTTTCAGGTCGCGAAAATGCCGATACACCGGCTCATCGGTTGCGATCAAGACCGCGGTCGTCGCGAGCACGCCTCCCCAAAGAATCGCGTCATCCACATCCATCCGAAACGGCGACGACCAAATGTCGCCGTGATCGCGAAGAAAGCTCGTGATGAGATTCGGTCGTGACTGCACCGTGCTGTCGCCGAGAACAGTGTCTTCCCCAGCAACAACTGGTTGAACAAGCGTTACAAGCGAGAGAAGGCAAAACGTATGTGCACGAGTCTTCACGTCGCGCCGGCGTGACCAATCATGGATCAAAATAAAAAGTTTTGAGGCGAAATCCCAACCGGTGATGGCGTCCGGTGTAGTTGTATGAGATTCAGTTACTTCTCGATGGTCAACGCGCCTGAGGCGGCGACCAGCCGGGACGCTTCCACTCCTTCAACTCAATCGTGATGCTGCCGAGGATCACCTTCATTTTTGCCTTGATGGGAATCGCTGCGTCGTCATCGGAGAACCAGCCGGTGAAGTCGCCGGTGAGTCCGAAAATCCCCTCGAACTCGGCGAAGCCTTCGAACTCCAGCACGCTGATCGGATAGCTGACCGCGTCTATCTCTTCGGTGGTACGTTCGGCAGGAAAATAGAAGTTTGTGTAGCCGACTTTGCCGCGCACGAGGGTCGGCACGCGCACGCCGAGCTGATCGCGCACGTGTGCCCGCGCGTAATACAGGATCGAGGTTCCGTCCTGAAAGCGATCGAAGGGGAGCTGGAGCGTATCGTACGTCTGCGGCTTCAGCGGCGGTGAGTGTGCGTCGTTCAGGATCGTAGTTCCCGTAACGTGGTTTCTGGTTGACGGATCGAAGTGATAGACTTGCTTGAAGCCGTTCCCGTCTCTGTTCTCGTAGTGCGAAGCGCCTTTCGAGAACAAGGCCGAATCCATTTCCGCGGTCGAGATCGCATGAAAGTTCACAAACGGCAGGTCGTAGGAATCGGTGTACGCAGTCGCGCTGTACGCGACGCCGAGTGAGGACGGCGGAAGAAGGGTGACGCGGATTTTGCCGAGCTTGACAAATGCCCACCGGACTTCGTACACCAACTCTTCGCCGACAGTCATGAGTGCGGGACCATTCGCAGGCGCGAGGGACGCTGTACTTTGGAGTGTATGAGCGATTCCAAAAATCAACCAGGGGAATTTCAGAAGCGATGTGCTATGTTGGAGAAGGAACACGGATTAAGATAAAAAATTTATTGGTTTCGTTCCTGCGCAAAATTGTGATTCTTGTACAATTAGTTGGTATCTTCTCGATTGTGACTATGCATCAGCATCTCACCCACGAGTCGAACGCGCGCTCACAGCGCCGGGCTGCGCTTCTCTCCCTCGTTATCGGCTTCGCAATGCTTGCGATGAAAACAGGCGCGTACTTCATCACACACTCTGCGGCGATTTTCTCCGACGCGCTGGAATCCATCGTCCACGTTGCCGCCACGGCCATGGCGCTCTACAGCGTCATTCTCAGTTCACGTCCTGCCGACAAATCGCATCCCTACGGTCACGGCAAGATCGAGTTCTTCTCGGCAGGAATCGAGGGTGGGCTTATCGTCGTTGCCGCCATTGCAATCATCTACGAAGCGGTGCGCGGGTTAGTCTTTGGCCGTGAACTTGCGCAACTCGACATTGGCATGGCACTAACCCTTGCGGCAGCAGTCATCAATCTCGCGCTCGGCTGGTTCCTGATTCGACGCGGTAAGCAGACCAATTCACTCACGCTCGTCGCCGACGGCAAGCACGTGCTCACGGATTCGTGGACGAGTTTCGGCGTGGTCGCGGGTTTGTTCCTCGTGACATTCACGGGCATCGAAATCCTCGACCCGCTCCTGGCGATCGCAGTCGCTCTCAACATTCTCTTCTCCGGCTATCAGCTCATGCGCGTCTCCATCGGAGGATTGATGGACGAATCGGACACCGCAACGCTGCATCGCGTCGCCGCAACCATCGCCGAGCGCCGCACACCCGAATGGATTACCGTCCATCACCTGCGCGTGCTGCGCTCCGGGCAAATGCTTCACGTTGATTTCCACATCACAATTCCGTTCTACTGGACAGTCGAGCGGGCGCACGAATTCGAGCACACGATCGGTGAAACGATCGCGCTGCCGTTCGATCATCGAGCAAAGGTGCTTGTCCATCTCGATCCCTGCAAGCCCGTCCTTTGCTCCTCGTGCCGCGTCGCGCAGTGCGCGCAGCGACGGCAGCCCTTCAGCTCCGACCTGAGCTGGACGGTTGAATCGTTGACGGGCGGCGTCCCCTACTGAGGTGTGCTTCGTATCATGAATGCACGTTGCCCTATGTGCTATCTTGTCACCGATGTTGGTTCACGAATTTCGCCACCTCTGTTTGAAACGGGAAGGACAACAATGGACGGGCGCATCGCGCTGTTGATCACGAAGGCAGAACATCATATCGAACACCAACGGTACAAAGAAGCCGAAGAATGCGTCGCTGCGGCAGAGCAGCTTGACCCGACGAACCGTTCGGTGCGCATGCTGCGCGAGCTTCTGAACACGCTTCAGAAGAACGACCGTCGGAAGTCTGCACTGCTCCGCTTCTTTCCACGAACTCTTCGCAAGCCGTTCGTCCCGGCAAGCGCCTCGCTTTCGCCGGAAGAAATCTCGCAACGCATCCGCAGCCTCATCGGTTCTGCGGATCATTATCTTTCGCGCGGCGCGATCGAAAACGCATTCGACTCGCTAACGCGTGCACAACTGCTCGACCCGTCGAACCCTGAGGTCATTGCCTGCGAGAAGCGGGTCGTGCCTCAGTGGAGAAAGCTGCGCGGCGCAGAACCCGATGCCGGCTCACCACCGACACTTCCACCGTCGAACAACGCACACCGCAGCCCACTGTTCGAGCGATTGAAGAAGGGAACACTGCTCGCGTAAGCGACGCGGAACATCAGTTCCCAAACTTCGTATCTTCTGTTGCACACCATCACGCACATGTGCAACAAACCAACGCTCACTCCATGAGACGAATACTTCTCCTCACCGTCACCGTCGCATCACTCGCGCTTTCTCAAGACCATTTCCTCATCAGCGGTAAGGTTCGTGACGCAACCACGAACGAGCATCTCGCCGCCGCGAACATTCGTGTGCTCGGTACCTCCCGCGGCACCGTTGCCAACGCCGACGGCGCTTTTCGTCTCTCGCTCGTTGAAGGCTCCCACACGATTATCGTCAGCAGTCTCGGCTACAAACCCGACACGGCTCGCGTGTCATTGAACGCGGACACGCGCCGCGACTTTTTCCTTCAGCCCTCCGACATCGTGATGGCGGAAGTCGTCGTCAGTTCGGAAGACCCTGCCTACGAAATCCTGCGACGAGTTATCGCGAACAAACAGCGATGGAGCGAACGGCTCAAGAGTTACGAACTGGATGCGTTTACGCGCCAGGTGCTCAAACGCGACACCGCGATCGCAAGCATCACCGAATCGGTGACGAAAGGCTATTGGCAAAAAGGCGACACTCTGCGCGAAATCGTCAAACAGAAACGGCAAACGGAAAACGTCGAGTCGCAATTCAACTTCGCGTCGGTGGGGAGAATCGTGAATTTTTATGATGACGAGATCCGCTTCGTCGGCTACACGTTCGTCGGACCGGCGGCGGACGATGCGTTCGATTCCTACA
>CAYUFU010000098.1:0-14302 GCA_964444145.1 uncultured Chitinophagales bacterium | reverse complement strand
GAGGCATGCCTCGAAAGCGATTTTGCCTTTGCTCGGATTAATTCAACGAAGTTTACCGTTGGAAGCAGAAACTTTCCATGAAGCGATGTGCCGGTTGCTTGTCCCACAATTCCACGTGCTATTGCATACGCCATAGCAAGGCCGTTTGGTCCGATCATTTTCTTTATTTCGGAGTCGGGAGTTGATGGGTCGAATTCGAAAAACGTCTGCGTCTTGATGCGAATTCGATAGGCTGCGTTGTTGAAGCTCTCCTCGGTCGAGTTCACTCGCACGTCGAGGTCAATGCGGAATGTTGGTGCATCATCCCGCTTCAGAAAATCAAAGTCAATCTGTAACTTCGATTTGAACCCCCTTCCTTCTTTCGCAACAAAGTCTGTATTGGCATCAACGTGTAGAGACTCGATGAAATAGTCTCTAAGCTGCAAGGGAGAGATTGGGCTCATGAGATTCTTTTACGTTGAATTGTTTGTGGAAGCCTCGCACGTCAACTTTACTTGGGGTGTAGCACAACAAACGGTTGACGGTGAAGGGCTTCGGAATAAACGCCACATCAACCGTACACCCGAGCGTCACTGCGATCTTCACCAGTTGTTTAATTGTAAGGTTCTCGTTCCCATTGAGAAGTTTGGAAACATAGGCATTCGAAACGCCAAGCCGCTGTGCAAGGGCGGATTGGGAGAGGCTGTGTTTGTGAATGAGTTTCATCAGTTGCTCATTGATATCAAGCAACAGACCCTCGGCGATAAACTCAGAGTCATCGTGAAACTTCTTGACAAGTGCGTCGAAACGTGCGCTCGCTTTCATAATGTTATCCAGGATGTTGGAGGTGTAATATCACCGCGCGATGAATGGTCTTTGCTTTCTCCAATTCAGGCTTCGGCATTTTCGGGCTTTTCTTTATGAAGCCGTGCGTCAGAACAAGCGTTCGCTTTGCCTGCTCTGGAAGATAGAAACAGGGGATTCTGATTTGATACGACTTGAGTGCATAGATCGGTTTGTCTTCAAGACGGAACTTCTCAGGATTCAGTATTTCTCCGTGGTCGCCGAAATGCCTAATAAGTTGTATAATCTTCTTCTGGTCGGACTGTGCCAGCCCTTCGATAAAGTCAGGCACCAAAGCATCTCCCCGCGGATTCACATACACGTAGATATCAGCTTTGTTACCCGAGTAGTATTGCTCAATAGGCATTTCTAATTTAACTTATAGGTTAAAGGAAGTCAATAGGTAACATGCGGTATTTTTCTTTGCCCCGAAAAACCAGTGGATTGGCAGCATACGTTCCTCCTTTCGCGTTGTCCGATGCCATACAGTTCTTGATTGCTTGGCCAAGGGGTATCAGCTTTGGTGGCGGGCACAACTAGGGTACACTGTAGCCTAAATGCACGAAAAGTTCAACAGGCTATTGTTACCGGAGCGAAATGAAGCTTCGTTTGGAAGTGTTGGGTTGGCAGCAGTGCAATTGCATGAAGCGACCGAGATTCCTTTAGGAGATGTAAAGGTGTTGTTTTTCTTCGGCAGTGATGAGCTTTGGTGGTCCCAGCTTCCTTATCGTGTAGCCGTGTGGGTATGTTCGATTCTTGTTGTCCATAAAGAAGTGCGGCTTCGTTCGGGGAGGCAAGAGACGAACCATGCGTCCTCGCAATCTCAAACTCTTGTCCACAAGCATGCGTACGAAGGGCAACGGTTTCGGAAACCCGAACGACTCCAACATTCTGTCGTCGAGCATCGCGTAAATCGTGTAGCGCACTATCGGTGTGAACATGCGCGGAAACCACGAGGCAAACAAATCGCGCGTCAGGCTGCCGATGCGTTTGTTCGTCTCTGCGAAGACGAAGTGCTTTGTTTCGTAGTCGTGCTTCCATTTCTCAAACGCGTCGTAGCTTGGCGGAATGTCCGTCATCTTCATTCGCTTGCCGACTTCGCGCCAGAAATAGTAGTAACCTTTCTTCTCCTGCTCGCATGTTGGCCGCCAGCCGTACTTGTCTATCCAGTAAATCGGTTCGTAGATAAATGTCGAGAGGACGTAGAGAAAATCTTCGTTGGAGATTTTGTAATGCCCGTGTGCCCAGTTCATGCGCTCCAAGGCTTCCTTGCCGCGCCCTTCGAGGTAACCGTACTTGCAAATCTCTGCCATGATGAGCGACGTGTCGTCGTAACGGCGCTGCGTGCGTTCGCGAAATTCCCCCGTCCGATCAAGCAAGGCTGAGATGCTCGGCGCGCAGTATGTTCGATACAGCGCAATCTCCAACGCTCGAATCGAATCCCAGGAGAACTCGTAGCCGAAAGAGAGATACATGATTTGCATGTTGTCGCGTTCGGGATCGAGCTGTTGGATTTGTCTTAGGATATCATATCTGCCCATGGCGTTTCCGTCATTGGTGTGGGAGAAGTACATGCGAGAGGACAAACGACATACGAATACATGAGCGTACCGGTTTTCGCAATAATTCAACGAGGCTCATGCGGAAGCAGTAACTCCCGCTACCCGATTCTTTCAAGAACATGTCGGAAACTCTACGTAGATTACTCCCGAAGTTTCTATTTTGAAAACAACCCGTGTGCTCGAAAACATCCGTGATGGTGGAAGCAGTTTGTGAGGGATGAGCGCTCACATGCTTTGCCGGGCAGTTGCTCAAAGCACCTTTCGCTGGTGTTGACATACGATTGGTCTTCTTACGTGCACTATCGAATATCTGAGCGGACACGTTGCATCGTTAGTGCGAAGGAGTTTTGCCACAGTGACTGTTTGCTAAAAATACACATCCACCACTTGGAGTACATCCACCTCTGGAGCAACTATGAAATGTTTCCTTCAGTCTCTCACTGCGACATTGTTATTCGCTTGTTCAACCTTCGCGCAAGATACCTTCTCCATCGTTGCGGTTGACACTGTTACGCGCGAAATCGGGAGCGCAGGTGCGTCATGCGTCGGGGCAATCAACGGCGTCGGCGCGTTCATACTCAGCGATGTGATTGAGGGGGTTGGCGCGATTCATACACAGGCGTCGTGGCTCTCAGCAAATCAAGTCAATGCGCGGACGCGGATGTTGGCGGGCGACTCTCCTCAGCAGATCATCGCATGGCTTATCGCGAACGATGCCCAAGGGAACCCCACGACGCGCCAATACGGCATCGTGGACTTGCGCCGCAACGGAGAGAGCGCCGCGTACACAGGTGTGAATTGTCTCGACTACAAGAACCACGCAACGGGTCCAGGCTACGCCGTGCAGGGAAATATCTTGCTCGGACAAGTTATCATCGATACAATTAGGAATACGTTTCTGCGAACGCCGGGTCCGCTTGCCGATCGCCTGATGCGGGCGCTTGAAGCCGCGAAAATCATCGGTGCCGATACGCGCTGCGCGTCGCGCAACACTTCGTCACAATCGGGCTTCGTCAAAGTTGTTCGCATTGGCGACGGCGCGCGCCCCTACTTGCAGCACATTGTGCCTACAACCGCGAGCGGCGTCGAGCCGATTGATTCGCTACGCCGCATGTTCGATCGCTGGAAGGATTCGCTGCGGACACGTGTCGACCCGTTTCTCTCTCGACTGCTCAGCGACCGCGACACGCTCGTTGCAAACGGAACGTCGCAAGCCATCATCACCATCATCCCGAAAAACAATTCCGACACATTGATCGCGAGCGGACGAACGATTCTGCTGTCGCACACAGGCGCGGGAACGTTGAGCGTCGTAACGGATTTGGGAAACGGAACGTACGTCGCGACGATGACCGCACCCTCAACCGTCGGCACGGACACGATTTCTGCACGCGTAGTTTTGGGAAGCGACACCGTTCGGATTGCGCAGCGCAAAGTACTACGATACACAACCGCAACGTCGGTCGCACAACACTCAGAGTTGCTTAGCGGATTCTTGCTTGAACAAAATTACCCAAACCCGTTCAATCCAACGACCGATTTCAGATTTCGGATTGCTGCTTTCGGAGTTGTCACGCTGACGGTTTATGATGTGCTGGGACGAGTAGCCGCAACCGTCGTGAATGGGTCGCTTGAGAAAGGCTGTCACAGTATCACGTTCGACGCATCGAGTCTCGCGGGCGGTGTGTACTACTATCGGCTCCGAGCGGGAGACTTCACGGCAACGCGCCGCATGGTACTGCTCAAGTGACAGTCTCGGCGGCGGAAGCGGCAATTCAAGGGAGTGGCCGTTATGCCAAACCATGTGATGGGTTTGTCCTTTCGGCACCGAAGTCGAAATTCTCCGCGTACAAAAAGATGGCAAGGGAGGCGAGCCCCGTGTGGAAACGGTTTGGCGCGCTCGACTACAAGGAATGCATGATAGACGATCCGAAGCCGCACTTTGTTACCTTCACCTTCCCCAAGATGGCAAAGACGAAACCGGGCGAGAGGGTGTGGTTCTCGTTTATCGTCTATAAATCCCGCAAGCAGCGCGATCGGGTGAACGCGAACGTGATGAAGTATTTTGAAAAGAAGTATGGAAAGAACAATATGCCCATGCCGTTCGACATGAAACGCTTCGCCGACGGCGGGTTTCGGGTGATTGTTGAACAAGAATGATTGTGGAACTCCTAAGAACGTCGGACCGGATTTCGCTCCACTGGCCGATGCCGTCGAACGAATGGGGACGCGCGTCCCAGCAGATGGGAATGCGAAAAGTGAACGGCGGCGATTTGCCAACCATGCACGCGAATGAACGCTAATGGCTGAACTGCTCGAAAAGGACCTCGTGTATCGAATAGTCGGTTGTGCGATGAATGTCCACAACGACATTGGGCCGGGTCTGCGAGAAAAGACGTATGAGAATGCTCTCTGTGTCGAATTGCGGCACCAGGGAATTGAGTACACCCAACAAGCCCGCTATCCCGTTCAGTATCGCAATGAGGTGGTTGATGAGTTCGTCCCTGATTTGGTGATCGAACAGCGAGTCATCGTCGATGCAAAGACGGTAGAATCTATTACAGATGACCATCGTGGCATAATGCTCAACTATCTGAGAATCACAGGTATCAAAGTCGGCATCATCATCAATTTCAAGAATCGCAAGTTGGGATGGGAGCGACTCGTTTTGGATGAAGCACGGTAGAGTCTCATCGGAACTAAACCGCGAATGCTCGCGAATGGACGCTAATCACGTTGATACACCAAGAGATGCTGAAAAAGGAATTTTCCTCATGAGGCAGTCTGGGGAGATTGGAGAAACTTGAATTTTCGCCAAGGTCACAATGCAACGAGAACATTAAACATTTTCTTTATCCCTTCGCGCTCATTCGCGTAGATTCGCGGTCCAACCAATATCAACAGGAACCAACCTATGCCAAAAATCAAACACGCCATCACACCACATTTATGGTTCGACAAAGAGGCAAGAGAAGCGGCGGAGTTCTACGTCTCCATCTTCCCGAATTCCAAAATCACCAACATCACCACACTCCACAACATGCCATCGGGCGATTGCGATGTGGCTTCATTCAAACTGTCGGGTCAGCCGTTCATGGCCATCAGTGCCGGCCCGCTCTTCACATTCAACGAGGCGATCTCCTTCATCGTCTATTGCGATACGCAGAAAGAAATTGAGTACTATTGGAAGAAACTTTCTGCCGTTCCCGAGGCCGAACAATGCGGCTGGTGCAAGGACAAATTCGGATTATCGTGGCAGATTGTCCCGACGGTGATGGACACAATGATGACGAAGGGGACAAGGGAGCAGATCGATCGCCTGACGCAGGCCTTTCTTCCCATGAGGAAGCTCGACATCGCCGCTCTGCAGAAGGCGTACCAAGGGAAATGAGAGTAGCAGAGATACGGTATCCTTCCTGACGTATTGAACGAATGTACACCTGTCTGCCGTGCCCCCGTTACGACGACAACAAGGAGCATCGCAAATAGGAAGGCGTCTTCTTCCCAAATTGTTTACTTTGGGGCGAGGCTTTCAAACTATGTCGGGCGACGATTCAGGAGAGGACATTAGATGCAAGACCTGGGCCCGGAGCTGTAAATACAACGCGTTACTCCAATGCGCAAGACCATCATCCTCTACGGCATTACGCTCGCTGCGCTCACCGCATTGCTGAAACTCATCGAGTATCGCTACTGGTTCAGTGATTTCTCGATGGAGCTGTCCTTTGTCGTCGTGGCTCTCCTGTTCACCGGACTCGGCGTTTGGGCCGGACTGCGGCTTACACGGCGCAAGATTGTTCTCATCAACCCCGATTTCCAACTCGACGAAGCGGAGCTTGAGCGGCGGGGCATCAGCAAACGCGAGTATGAAGTGCTGGAACTCATGGCAGGCGGCCTCTCCAACCAGGAAATTGCTGATAAGCTCTTTGTCTCACTCAACACCGTCAAGACGCATTCTTCCAATCTTTTCACGAAGCTTGGCGTTAAGCGACGCACCGAGGCAATCAGGCGAGCAAAGGAGCTTCGCTTGCTTCCCTGACATTCGGGTGAGTTACTCGTTCCGACGCGACAATCGTACTTTCGGGTGATGACTCCGGAACACCCAACGTCGTATATTGCCTGCGTTCCACAGATGGCCGTGTAACCTGTGGGCAATTCACGATCATGCAGTTTCATTCACCTCATCGTCAGGAGAACTCCACATGCGTAAAGTCGTCCTCACCTTTGGGCTGATCTCCGGTGGGATCATCGCCATCTTCCTCCTTATCCACATGCACCTCTGGAACAAGGGCTTGCTCGACTTCGACACAGGCGAGCTGGTCGGTTATTCGAGCATGATCATCGCTCTCTCGATGGTCTTCTTCGGCATTAAATCGTACCGCGACAATCATCAGAGTGGCAGCATCACGTTTCTCAAAGGGTTACAGGTGGGGTTGCTTATCTCGCTTGTCGCATCGCTGGTGTACGCGGGAACGTGGGAGGTGTATTATCAGACCAACGAAGAGCTCAAGAACTCGTTCATGGATAAGTACACTGACTATTGCATTACGAAGATGAAGAGGGAAGGAGCTTCCCCGACCGAAGTCGAAGCCAAGCTGAAAGAGTTGACGACCATGAAAGAGATGTACAGGAATCCATTACTACGGTTTGGGATCACCGTGCTCGAACTCTTTCCGGTTGGGGTTCTGATTTCCCTCATCAGCGCAGCCATTTTGAGGAAGAGAACGGTGTTGCCGGCGTGAGGGGACGTTGACGTCACCCAGATTAGGTCCGACCACGTGGCCATTCTTTGCAACGATGGCCAACGTTCACACCGCGCAGCAGCTCAGCGTGCGCACGTCCTTATCAAAACCGATCGCAGCAAGTTTGATTCCTTCCGAGAGAGTGAGATACGGATGAAACATGCGCTTGATGTCGCTTACGGTGATGCCGTACTTCATCGCCAGCGACACTTCCATCAGCAGTTCAGACCCTTCGCTTGCAACTATGCGCGCACCGATGAGCGTATCGTCGGCTTTGTTCCTGAGAAGCTTGATGAAGCCTTTGGTGTTTCTTGCGGCCAGCGCACGCGGGATTTCCGAGAGCGGCATGACCGAGACTTCGTAGTCAATGCCGGCAGCAGACGCCGAGTTTTCATCATGCCCGACGCCTGCCACCTGTGGGTCGGTGAAAATCACCCAAGGAAGCGGATGGTAGTCCTTCGCACTCGGGTTCTCGCCAAACATGTTCTCGACGGCCAGCGCCCCTTCGTATGCAGCAGTGTACACGAACAAGTGCTGGCCCGTGACATCTCCCGCAGCAAAGATAGTCGGCACAGTTGTTCTCAAGAAGTCATCCGTGGCAACGAATCCCTTCCCGTGGGTGGCTATCCCTAATTCCTCCAAACCCAATTCTTTGGTGTTGCCCTTTCGTCCGGTGGCGATCAGCAGGTGACTTCCTTCTATCGTTTGTTCCTCACCGTCCACGGTTGCGTTTACGACAATGCGCTTGCCGGCCATTGCGACAGATTGAATGGCGACATCGGTTCTCACTTCTATGCCTTCTGCTTTCAGGTACTCGGTGAGCGTCTCGGTTACATCCGGAATCTCATCGGGCAGAATTCTGTGCGATCGCTGAAGAAGCGTAACTTTACTGCCAAGACGGGCAAGCATCTGTGCATTCTCCAAAGCAATGTAGCGACCGCCGATGACGATAACGTGTTCAGGTAAGTTGTCCAATTCATACAATGACTCATGCGTCAAGTACGGAACCGTATCAATCCCCCGGATATCCGGAACATACGTGGACGATCCTGTGGCGATCAAGATATAGCGTGAGGAAAAGATCGCGCCGTTGACTGCAACACTGTGTGTGCCGACAAGTCTTGCCCGTCCCTTAAGGACTTTCACGCGCGGGTCATCCTGAATGATATTGATGTATTTTGCATTTCGGAGAGAGTCAACAAGTTCTCTCTTTTGTCGTATTGCTTCTTTGAAGTCCAGCGCGCTGCCGCCTGTTCTGATAGAGGCAAAAGCTGTGTGGCGTGTGTGGTGAAAGGCCTCCGCCGTCCGTATCAGCGTCTTGGAGGGAACGCATCCGACATTCACACACGTGCCGCCGAGTGGCAAACCGTCGTTGATCAGGAGGACGTGTTTTCCGAGATCACTTGCCTTCAGTGCCGCGGCGAATGCGGCAGATCCGCCTCCGACAATGATGAGGTCGTAGTCGGCGTGGTTCCCTTCCGCAGCTTGCTCCATGTTCTCCAACATCTTTCGCTCCCGAACGATGGCTTGATAGCCGGCATTTCTCACTGCTTCGAGCAGGCGTTCCTCGTCAACCGTCTCCTCTGCAACGACACTTGCTTTGCTCTCCTTCCAGTTGCCAACAGTAACGTGCTCTACACCTTTGACACTCTTCAGTGCGTTTGTTACATGTCGCGCACAACTGTCGCACGTCATCCCGTCGACACGAAGCGTGAGGTACATTTTCTCAGGCATGGGGTTCCTTTTCATTTTGTTTCTGATGGCGTCACAGGCTTGGACTCGGCAAGAACGGCAGTAAAGCCGGCCTCGTCTATTTGCTCGATGAACTTCTTCGGCTGTACCTTCGCGGGATTGTATTCAATGATTGCCTTCCCTTGCTCGTACTGTACGCTGGCTTTGCGAACGCCTTCGATACGCCCAAGCGTCGCTTGCAATCCTGCCGCGCATGCTTTGCAGTCCATGCCCTCAACGTTCAGTATAGCTGTTGCATATTCCGTGCTTTGCGTTGCTGTCTGTTGCGGGACTGAACTCGCCGTTGCCAACAACGATCCGCCGAAGTACGGGAACGCAAGCGCTACTGCGGCTATGACCGTTGCGAGCCACACGCTGAGCTTGTTCCACTTACCGGCGCTTTCCATCTTGCACGTCCCGTCTTCACACTTTACCTCCCGTTTTCGATACGTGAGATAAAAGGCAAATCCGAGCAGGAGTGCGGTCACACCGATGAGGTACGGTCGCAACGACTCGAATGCCGCGAACGCCCCGATACTGCCAACGCCGATGAGTGCCACAACGACGGGGCCAATGCAGCAGAGTGAAGCAACAACGGCTGCAAGCACAGATCCCACGGCGGTGAGTTGTGTCTTCTCCATTAGGCAATCTCCTTATGCATGAATGAATGTGGTTCTTTTGTTTCCTCCATCGCAAACATGTCTTCAAGATTTGTGGTGAAGATGTTGGACACGAGGGAGTAGAAGATCGTCTGACCTTGCCGCCTCGATTTGACGATGTTCTTGTCCTTGAGCTTACGCAGATGTTGTGATATGGCGGAGTCCGTCAACCCCAGCACTTCAGCGAGGTCGCACACGCACATCTCCTTGTGAGCGTGGAGGAGATAGAGGATTTTCAATCGTTGAAGATTGCCTGCCGTCCCCAACAAATCCGCCAGTGTAGCGAGACCTTTCTGCTCGGCCAAATTGCGTTTGATGAGGGCAAACTCCGCCTTGGAGAAGTTTGGCCCGATGCAGAGCTTGCCTTCGATATAGACCTTTTTCATGAAACTCTCCTATTTAAGTAAATGCTAAAATACTGAACCAATATACCATGCAAAAGGTTTCCGGTCAAGAAGAAGATTGTCGTCCGGACGACATGTGGCGAATTGAGGGGGAAATCCTCAGAACATGAGTCATATCCCAAAGGACGCAACCTGAGGTTGCGGTTGAAGGCAGGCGTAGAAGCCGGAGTGAAGGGCCTTTCGGGAGAGTGGGGCAACTTTCCCTCGTGTGACCCCGGCGTTCCGCATGTAGGGGAATCTAAGGGGTAAAGCGTTTACTGGTTGATACCGTACCAGATACTTCGTAGTTTGCCACCAGCCGAAAGGAGGTCACCACCGTGAAACGCTCTCTCTTTCTACTTACCTTGATGCTCAATATCGCCTGCAAGAATGACTCGACGATAGCACCTCCCCAAACGACCAATCCCGCGCCAATCATTCGAAGTATTTCACCAAGTGATAGGAGAATTGGCGACGTGGTGGTGATCTCAGGATCGGTGTTCGATAGTCTTGTGTGGGCGGGGATAAGTTTCCATGGGGCTCGTGTAGCAGCGGATAGCTTTTCGGCAACAAGGATTCGCGTGCGTGTTCCGCCCTCTGCTTCGACAGGTCCGGTGGTGTACACCGGGTGCGACAGCGCTGTCGGCCATGTGTGAAGTGCAAAGGGGACTCCTGAGGCTGAAATAGTCGGCTGGGAGAGCAACAATCAATAACTTAAAAAGAGAGGTGTATCATGCTCATCATTCGTGAAGTGTTTACTGCAAGACCCGGCCAGGCTTCCAAGCTGGCAAAGCTGTTCAAGAAGGCTTTTGCATCAGACTCCAACGTTCAGGTCATGACGGACCTGGCGGGAGAGTACAACACCGTCGTCATGGAGATGCAGGTGAAGAATCTGGCGGAGTTCGAGCGACAAATGGAAGAATACAAATCGGGAAAACCCGATCCGAAGATGGACCCCAAGGTCGCCGAGGAACTGTCGAGGTACACCGAGATGTATCTGACGGGCCGGCGGGAAATTTTTCAGATAGTAGAGTGAGCGCTACTTGGGAAAGGCGAACAAACAGCGAAAACCGACGACGAACATGAAAACTTGAGAATTGGATGGTTCTCCCTCCTCTTCGTCCGAGTATTGACATCGCAATTCTCTTCACCACGCGCATCGTCCGCCTCTTCGCCTACGGCGGTGTAGCGCTGATTCTCGCGTTGTACCTCATTGAAGTCGGCTTGCGCGAAGAAGAAATTGGAGCGCTCTTCACACTCACGCTTCTCGGCGACGCGGCAATCTCGCTGTGGATAACAATAGTCGCCGACCGCATCGGCAGGCGGCGGATGCTTCTGCTTGGCGCGTTGCTCATGGTATTGGCCGGACTTGCGTTCGCCCTCACAAGCAATTTCACACTGCTCATCATCGCCGCAATCATCGGCGTCATCAGTCCAAGCGGAAAAGAGATCGGACCATTTCTTTCCATCGAGCAAGCAGCGCTTGCGCAGCTCGTGTATGCCGACCGTCGGACGAAAACCTTCGCGTGGTACAATCTCGCCGGTTCGTTTGCAACCGCAGTGGGGGCGCTCACAGCAGGGGTTGCTGCGCAACAACTTCAGGTATCGGGAGCGACGGCGCGAGAATCGTACCGAATCATTTTGCTTGGGTACGCATTTGGCGGAACGCTTTTGACGACGTTGTTCCTTTTTCTCTCCCCCGCAGTCGAAACACACATCACTAACTCGGCTCCACGTTGGTTTGGTTTGCATCGCTCGCGGAACACAGTCATCAAACTCAGCGCGCTTTTTTCAGTTGATGCCTTCGCCGGAGGATTCATCGTCGAGAGTTTTCTCGCGTATTGGTTTCACGTCAAGTTCGGTGCGGATGAGTACGTGCTCGGCATGATGTTCTTCGGAGGAAATTTGTTGGCGGGGATTTCTGCACTCTTCGCCGCTCGCATCGCATCGCTCATCGGCCTCATTAACACGATGGTGTTCACGCATCTTCCGTCGAATGTCTTGCTCTGCATCGTTCCGTTCATGCCAACGCTTCCGCTTGCGATCGGCATATTGCTTCTTCGCTACAGCATTGCGCAGATGGACGTACCGACACGGCACTCGTACACGATGGCAGTCGTCGCGCCCGATGAACGCTCCGCCGCGTCGGGCCTCACTTCGATCGCGCGTTCGCTGGGTGCATCGCTTTCGCCCACGCTTGCGGGCTATCTTCTCGCACATCCGCTGTTGATGGGCGCCCCGTTTCTTGTCGCTGGTGGTCTGAAAATCATTTACGATGTGTTGTTGTTTCGGAGTTTCAAGAGAGTGAAGCCGCCTGAAGAAACATCCGTAGGGGCATCCAATTGAGCGCCCCTGCGGATGCGTTTGGGTTTGGTTAGATTAAGACCGAATGTTCAATCCGCCGATACCAAAGCTTCCGTATTTCATTTGTCATCTCGCCTCATCGGAAACATAACGACAATATTGCCAAAATAGGTCACGTACATTCTTGTGGAATCTCCGTGCAAAGCGACTCCCGTAGTTGATAATCGCCCGATAAACACAAAAACCCCATGAGCAAATCAAACGACTATCATTTCATCACACATTGGCGCGTGGCGGCAACGTGCGAAGAAGTTGATGCCATCATCGGCGACGCGGATGGCTTAAAGCGTTGGTGGCCCTCCGTCTATCTCGATACCAAAGTGCTCGAGCTGGGCGACGCGAACAGTGTTGGAAAGAAAGTGGCGCTCTACACGAAGGGTTGGCTGCCGTACACGCTTCGGTGGAATTTTGTCGTCGCTGAAAATCGAAAGCCGTATGGCTTCACGATCAACGCTGCCGGCGACTTTGTCGGGCGAGGGATTTGGAAGTTCGAACAAGCGGGGAACGATTGCAACGTGACATTCGATTGGAAGTTGGCAGCGGAGAAGCCGATTCTCAAGTACTTCTCGCTTCTGTTGAAGCCGCTATTCTCATTCAATCATCGTTGGGCGATGGCGCGTGGTGAGGAGAGTTTGAAATTGGAATTACTCCGACGGCGGGCACTCTCCCCAGAGGAACGGAACACCATTCCGCTGCCTCCCAAGCCGACGTTTCCTCATAATCTGACGAACAACAGAATCCTTTAAACAATGTTCAACAATTGAGGGCCATGCCATCATGATAGAAACATTGAGTAACATTCAACCGCTGTTGCTGATCGCAATGCTGATAACGATGTACAGCATCGAAACCGTCCGACCCTACTTGACAAAACCGGCGGACAAGAAACGACACGACATGCACAATTTCATCATCGCATTCATTGCTTTCGCGATCAACGGCGCAGTGAGTCTTGCGATCATTTTCTCACTGACGTACACGCACGAACATCACTTGGGATTGCTGAACCAGATTGCTCTGCCGGCACCTGTCGAGATCATTGTCGGTATGCTTTTGATTGACTTCGGCAGTTATCTTCTGCACAATCTTCAACACAAGATTCCGCTCCTCTGGAGAATACACAGGGTCCATCACTCCGATCCTCATCTGAATACATCCTCGTCGTTACGATTTCATCCGTTCGACGTTTTCCTGGCGCAAGGAGTATTTCCCTTCTTCTGGATTCCGCTGATGGGAATCTCCATCACGTCGTTCGTGCTCTACGGAACGATTGCCCTGCCGCTGATTGTCCTCCAACATACGAACGTACGATTCCCCGATTGGCTCGAACGGTACGGCCGGCTCGTCATCTCGACACCGGGCTGGCACAAGATTCATCACTCCGACGAACAGCAATTCACGGACTCTCACTACGGCGATGTCTTTACGTTCTGGGATAGACTCTTCGGTACATGGCATCATGTTCAGCCTCACGAGATCCAGTACGGCGTGAAGGAATTCCGCGACGCCAACCATCACACCGTGAGCGGACAGTTGCTCATGCCGTTTGTGAAGCGGTAGCCATTGTTAGTGGGCATTCTTTCGCGTATCATTACTACGTGAAACGTGCGATCATCCTCTTTGACGGCATCTGTCATTTGTGTAACGGCTTCGTGCAGTTCGTCATCGCCCGAGACAAAAGAAACGTGTTCACGTTCGGCATGCTGCAATCGCCGGAAGCACAACGACTGCTTGCGCCATTTCATTTCGATACCGCTGAACTCTCGACAGTAGTACTGCTTCACAACGGCAATATTTTTACACGGTCAACAGCCGCACTCAAGATTCTGCGAGAGCTGCGCGGCTGGGGGTGGGCGTACGGGTTCATCATTCTCCCTTCTTTTCTGCGCGACGGCATCTACAACATCGTTGCCAAGTATCGCTACAACATTTTCGGCAAACGCGATTCTTGCATGGTTCCAACGCCGGAGCTGCAAGCGAAGTTTATTGACGAGCCGAGATCTTGAACAGCGATTCCCTGACAGCGCTGTGGAGAGGTT
>CAYUFU010000097.1:13108-14473 GCA_964444145.1 uncultured Chitinophagales bacterium | reverse complement strand
TTCTCGTAGACTTGCATGTGTTAAGCACGCCGCCAGCGTTCGTCCTGAGCCAGGATCAAACTCTCCGTTGTAAATATTCAAACTTTACAAATTCGAGTTTGAGTCTTGGCAAGAGACTTACTTGCTGAATGTAATCACAAGTATTTCTTAGCCAAGGTTTGAAGCTCTGCTAAGATTGACTTGGTTATGCACACTACTTTTCAAAGAACAGTCTCTCGTGGGCCATTGACTCAATCAGCCGTAGGCTTTCCGAGTTCCGCAATTCAGCGGGCTACCAATATGCCAAAGATTGCAAAGAAAGTCAAGCATCGTGAAATTAAAATCTGTTGAGAATTGGCTCTCCAAAGAGGGGTGCACGATGAGGTTTCGCGGCGACGAGGGACACGACATGAAGCCTCGCAATGGAAAAATTGTAGTGCGAGAAAGTATAGAACATCTCGCATCAGAAGCAAACCACTGCGACACCCAAAAAAGAGAATTGGTGTATGCCTACTTCCCCCTACTTCCCCATCGCCTGAACCTGCCTCAGCAAATTCATCGCATCGGCTGAGTTGGGGTTGAACTGCAGTCCCGCAAAGCGGGAAATGCCATCATCGCAGAATCAATCTTGTTGAGCTGAATGTAATTGATGACCTTCATGGTGCTCGCGCCCAACTCGGTGGGAGTGCCTACATTTCGAACAGCGTCCGATCCAATTGCGATTGCCGAATTATGGATGACAATGTTCCCATACGCAACTCGCGGTGATCGGGTACGGGCACGGTGATCGTCGAGCCAGGAATCTGTTTCTGCATGATAATGTGGCTGCCCCCTTTTCTCGGACGCATTGCGAATCCCTGCGATTCGAGAATCTTGCATACCTCCCGGCCCGAAAGAATCTTCAATCTACCCAATACCAACCTCTACCTGCGTGACGAAGATTTCCGAGCGGAGTCTTCGCTTCACCTCCGATGGTTCTGCCGCCTCGAAAAAAAGCTCAATTGCTTCTGTGAGGTTTCTTCGCGCCTGCTCTACAGTATTTCCTTGACTTGCGATATCAAGCTCAGGGCACAGCGCAACATACCCATCACCTTCGCGCTCGATGATGGCAGTAAACTGACGACTGTTCGACATACTCTCTCCGTGTTGAAAAGTGAAGGTCTGATCTATCACAGTGTAAGAAAAGGGGATGACTCAATCAACGCATGGAGATCCATCCCTGCCTCAGGTTCGCGCTCGTCGAGAATCCCTTCACCTCCCCATCGCCTGAACCTGCCTCAGCAAATTCATCGCGTCGGCTGAGTTGGGGTTGAACTGCAAGGCCTCGCGCAATGCCATCATCGCAGAATCAATCTTGTTGAGCTGAATGTAATTGATGCCCTTCAT
>CAYUFU010000097.1:0-13008 GCA_964444145.1 uncultured Chitinophagales bacterium | reverse complement strand
ACAAATCGTCCTTGAATCTCATTGGAGTTGTACGGCAATTCATGCTCAAACTTGTACAGTTGTTTCAAGAATGCCTCAACTTCACGCCGTGAGTTTTGAATGAGCCAGGGATATCGTTTCTCTAATTGCACAAAATACCACGACCGACGCAGCAACTCTTTGTCAACGACGGCAACATCGGTTCTATGATTCTTTACCAACTGATAATAGTACGACGCCGAAACCCAATAGTCCCATTGATACGAGAGCACAAGCGCATTCTGCTGAAATGAGTTGAACATGTTCTGAGTGTAATCTTCGACGAGGTAATTTCGTGTCTCGTCGGTTTTGTCGAAATGAGTAGCAAGAGGAAGCAAGCTTAGAGCGAAGAGCGAAGAGCTTAGAGCAACGACACTTATCTTCTCGTTGAGCCAACGGAACAACAACAAGAATCCCGCACCAGCAAGCAACGCTATGCAGAAATACGCGAGCAAGAAATACGAATCAATGTCGTGAATGTCATAGTTGATGGAATAGAAGACGCAGCCGAAGAAGAGCAGCAAAATCGTGATGCTGATGTTCCTATTCTTTTGCCAGAGAGAGAACAATCCAATTATTGCAATCGCCAAGCCGACGTAGGCGAACTCGCTCGGCAAGTCGGCGAAGAAATACTTCAACTGCCGTCCCGCTGCCTCTGGCGAAGAAAAAATCCAGACACGATATTGCTTGCCGCTCAAGTGCCAGAGGAAGCGCTCGAGTGAAATCGGGTTGCCCCAATTCATCACCGCACCGTGCGATGCCCGGAGAGGAAGATAAAGATAGACCGACAGCCCTACGATGAACGGCAGAATCATCGCGCCAATCCTCTTCCACGACGAAGAATCAAATCCCTGCGTCGCGAAATAGAGAAATAACAATCCCGGCGCAAGCAGAATCGTCGTCATGTGGTTGCTGAAGCTCAAGCCTAACGCGAACGCGAAGATGTACCACCATTTGTCCGTTGATCGCTCCTCGTCTCCCCGATTCCATTCATCGTCATACACCGCTTTGAAGAATGCAAACGTTACGAATGACACAAAGAAGACGTGAAGCGAATAGACTTCGATTGCTATTGCCTGCGACCAATACGTTTCGGAAAACGCGAGCAGCAGCGCGGCGCCCGCGCTTGCTACGCGAATCGCGACCGAATTATCTTCCTTCTTTTTTGACTTTGCGGTCCCGAAGATTCCGCTGAGGATGAAATGAACAAGATGGTAGAAAACGAACACTCCCGCTGCACAGAAAAACGCCGCCATGATATTGAGCCGCACAATTTCTTCTGCAGCAATCGGCAGTTTCGAGAAGATCCAACCGAGCAGCGTGAAGAGCGGATAGCCGGTGGGATGCGCGATGCCGAGCGTGCACGCGACCGCCGCAAGCTCGCCGCTGTCAATGAACGTGACCGACGGCGCGAGGGTTTTGAGATAGACGAGAAATGCGAAGAGGGCGGCAAGAAGGGCGTTGCCTGTCGGGCTTGTAACAAGAACTCTCATTCGATGTAAGGCGCTTAGTGGGGTCTTTTCGTCAGCAAAGTTGGGTATGCCGGTGTGATGATATGGTAGGAAAAAACGAAAAGAAAAACTACGTGCCGGTCTTGGGTAACTGGCACGTAGAGTTATTTTGATGGGCTTAGCCCTCGATCTGGTTTTGTTTACCTACGACGAGGAAACCCTTTCGGCAAGTCGGGAAAGGTTTCCTTATTTTAGCAACAACATCCTCTTCACTTGCGAGAAAGGACCTGCTTCAAGTTTATAGAGATAGACCCCGCTTGCGATGGTCGCGCCATCAAACCGCACTCGATAATAGCGACCGGCTTCCGCAACATCAGCAAACAGATTAGCGACCGACTGACCGAGCATATTATACACCACAAGCGTTGTCAGTCCCGTTCTCTCGACAGAGAACTTGATTTCCGTTTGCGGGTTGAATGGGTTGGGATAATTCTGCGACAGCGTGAACTCATACGGTGCACTCTCAACGACCTCAGTTGTGCCCACTCGTATTGAGATCGGTTCCGTATAGTGTACGGTTCCGTCAAGATCCAATTGACGCAAGCGATAGAAATAGACTGCCGGCAAGAACGCCGTACGGTCGTCAAAACGATAGTCATGTGGTTCGTTGGTGGTGCCGTGACCCGGAATCAGGTCCGAGATTGTACTCCACGACTGTTGCTCATACGTTTTCCGTTCAACAAAGAATCCATAGTTGTTGATTTCAGTCAGCGTTCTCCAGTCGAGTCGCACACCGCCGGAGGGATTCATGTGTGCGACAAACGACGCTATTTGCACTGGCAGAGAACCGAGGGAGGCACCAAACTTCACTGTTGTCGCCGCCGTTGGAACATTCAAGGGCAGGTCACCGCGAAAGAAATAGCTCGAGCCGAATGTGGCCGCGCCGCTTCCCTCGATCCCAACGCTGCCGATGTCTGTTTGAGGAAGAGTAAACCCGCCGTCACCAACCGATGCGTACGATACACCAATTGAGAAATCGGAGTAGTAGAGATTCACTTGAAATACCATGTCACCCACAGTTCCGGCGTCATCATACAAACCGAAATGATACCATTCGAACGTGAACACCTGCGTGAGCGGGTCCCAGCGCACGTACACGCCGGCGTTTCCATACGAAGAAACAGTGTCCAGGTCGCTCCACACTGGCGCTATGACAAAATTCGGCAATGCGGGCGTCGGAATATGCGCGTCGTTGCTAAACGGATCAGTGATGGTTTGACCAGTGACGCCATCAACGAAAACGAGGAAGCCATTGGTGGATGCGCGGACCGAATCAAGCATTTGACCGTAGAACTGGAAAGGAGACGGCAGCCGTACAATGGCACTCAGCGCGTCGTCTTGACTCGTTCCGGTGAGGAGGGAATCTGCAACCGACGAACCGTTTGGGCCTGACGGATGCCACTCATAGTTCGGTCGCGGCGAGATTGTGCTGTGACTCGCCGAATAGAGATACCCGCCGCCGTCAGGTGTGGATATGTTGCTTCGCGTGTCCGCACCGGTAGTAAAAGACCAGATCGTGCATCCCGATGCATCGCCATTCATGTTTGTCGGTACGACTTTCCAGTAGTATGTTGTCAAGAAGTTCAAGTGCCCGGGCGGATCATACGTTAGAACATTACCAAGATTCGTTCCGTTGATGAGATTCGTCGGCGGATTATCCGTTCCAAAGAAGAGTTTGTAGCCGGAGGGACTGCCGCCTCCTGTCGTCCATCGCAAAGCGGTTGTTACAGACACATTCACTGCTCCATGTGCCGGCGAGACAACATCTGTGCAACTCGGCGGCAGCGCTGAAGTAGTGATAGAGACATCATCAATTGCCCATCCCTCATCGTTGACGAAGGCGCTTGTGCCTATACGCCACCGCAACCGGACATCCGGCTGACCGGCAAGCCCAACAAGGCGCGTGGTGCTTTCAATCCATCCGTTGGAGTGACCTGCGTATCCGGTGCTTGAGCCTGACCATTTGAAATACTGAATTGGCATGGTGCCGCCTGCTCGCTGGTCGTTGTACCAGCCGGTGCTGTTAGCAGTATTGAATGTGGCTCCTGTCCCCAACGTGCTGTCTACGCGCCGCCAACTTTCTCCTCCATCAGTAGAATACTCCAACACACCGCCGTCCCAGCTTGTCAAGCTTGTCTCAAGAAGAAAATTTTGCCAGAACACGAGAATGGGATCGGACACGAGCGCCGAGAAATTGAAGACCGGCGACTCGAGGTAGGAGTTTTGGTTCGGAGCGTAAAATCCCGTAGCGTTTGTAACGTAGCACTTCGATCCGCTATGGGCGCTTGCGAGTTGGCTCTTTGCCGGAGTTGCTCGTACCCAATCATTCACCGACCCACTGACAATTCCCGTTGACCAGCCTGCCCCGGCAATCATCGGACTTGCGGCTGTATCTTCAAAACTCTCGAAGTAGGGAAACGTTGCGATCAGATGAAGAATCCGGTACGAGTTGAGCAACGTTGGAGGAGTTGACCCCGGCGGATTGATGCCGCCACCACCAGCAGGATTCGTTCCGGAATTCGGTGTCGGAGTCACAATATCCTGGGCAGCGACATAGTAGTAGATGGTATCTCCAGCACTAATTCCACCGACGAGCGAATAATCAAAAGTAAAAGAGTACGTGGGCGGCGAGACAGTCGTTGCCGTGACGCTCTGCCACGTTCCAGAGGCTCCTCGTTTGAAATAGAGACGTGGCGCCCCGGCACCCGACGCAACACCGGAGGCATCGGTTATCGTCGTCGCAAGGATTCGGTTACTTGTTGACGTCGTGTTGCCCAGCGCTATGTACGAAATTGTAGGTGGGCTGAGATCAAAGCTCGTACCGTTGAACTCGTCGGCACCCACATCGGGCGTCGTCCCGTTGCGCGTGTCGCCGTCGAAGTCCGTTGCGATGCCGGCAATCGGTTGCGCACCGCTTTCGATTTGAGTCGCAACGGTCGTGTTGATGTGGAGAAATGTCGCATCGCTGCCTGTTGTCGAGAGGAACGGTGGGTTCTCCGTAAACGATGCGGCATCGCGTGGCGCAACACGCGTTTGGAACGCCGCGAGTGTTTGATCGGCATTCGTGAAGTCAAAGAACACCACCCGCGACGCGCTCGGCGTCCCGGCATAAAACAAATTGTTATTCGACGATGCGCCGTATGTCGTCAAAGTTGTTGATGTACGAAGATACGTGATTGCCTTCCCCGAACCCGACGGCGTTGACATGTTGACGAAAATATTGTTGCGAAGGGTGACGGTCGGAGCAACCGTGCAAGAGAAGGTGCTCGATCCAAACGACGAGCCGGTGCTCGACGCATCAAGATAGACGGAGTTGAAGGAAATATCGAATGTCGTTCCGCCGGCTATGTTGATCCCTCGCACCGGCGCAGTACCGCTTGCCGACGGCGTGTAAATCTTGCCGATGATATTGTTGTTCACACTGACCGTTCCCCCCGATTCGAAATACATCCCGTCGGCAAGCGAACTTGATCCTTGAGCTGTCAGATCAAAAACCTTGTTTGCAGAGACTGAACCCGTGCCGCTTGACCCGGTGCGGAAGTATATGCCCCGCACCGGAGCGATCCCCGTAGAAGAATTGTTGAACGCCAGGGAATATATGGTGTTCGCGTTCATCGTTATTGCCGATGATGATGATGCCGAGGCATAAAGCCCATAGAGAATATTGTCTGACGACATTGACGAACCCGATATCGTAAGATCGTGAATGCTGTTTGAGGCGAACACCTGCGTGGATGGACTTGAGTTATTGTAAATGCCGTAGAGCTTCGCGCTCGATCCTCCGCTGTGCGCACCGAAGCTAACGTGATGAATCTGATTGTTGCTGACCGTAATATCCCCACTCGAACAATGAATGCCATAAAAGAAGCCTCCGCTGCCCGTTCTCGTGATGTTGGAGACAAGATTGTTGGAAACAACAAGCGTTGATGGTGAACCGGTTTGTATCCCATAGAATGATCCCGTGCCGGATTGAGAGGCGTCCGTAATGGTATTGCCGCTGATCGTTACGGAGGCGGCATTGGCAGAATTCACAATCCCGTAGAAACTTCCGCTCGTGGCTGTTGTATACGAACAGTTCTGTATCGTGTTGTTGTTGATCGTGATGGCATTCGACGCGGCAGTAACGCCGATAGCATTGTCAATGGCTCGCAGGTCGCTCGTCGTGGCGCCGCTGCTCAGTGTAACCGAGTTGTTCGAGATAGTCGCGCTTGCGCTCGTACCGGCTTGGCCGTAAATGCCCCGCAGAGTTGTCGGGTGGTTCACACCGCCGCCGTTGTTGTTGTTGATCGTGTTATAGGAGATGTTGACGCCCCACTGGTGATTCGCACGAACTGCCGCCGAAGGATTCGTGGCGCCCGTCCCGCCGCCAAAGTTCAGTATGCTATTGCCCGTCAGCGCCGCGCTTCCTCCGATGTCATTTCCTGTATCGCCGAGCATAAAGGGAGACGGCGCGGCGTAACCACTGAGCGCAATGCCGTAGTTGCAGTTCTGAATCGTATTACTATAGAATTTGTTGTTGGAGTTCGAGCCTGCTGTGCTCGAAGGGGTAAGTGCAGTTGTTGCGCTGGTTGGCAGCGCGTTCACGACGAGTATACCAACTGAGCCTTCCACCATCGGCGCCGTTCCTGATGCATTGTTGATACGGTTCAACGTAATCGTGCAGTTCTTGATGGTCACGTTTTGACAACCATTCGTTGCACCTGCCTTGAACAACCCATACCCGTATTCCATTGTTGCCGGATTACTCGCATTCGGATCCGAGAGATCAATGCCATCAATTGTAATGTAGTCACCGCCGACGATGCTCCAAATTCCATCGGGCGCTGTCGAGGTCGGCGTTGCACTGCCGACATAGGCAGTGATTATGGGGTTTGAGCCGACTCCGCTCTTTTGGAAGATGATAGGATCCGAAGCCGTCCCGCTCGCAGTGAGATTGATTCGCGCTGCAATGGTTTCTGTATAGCCGGCGACGACGTTGAACGTTACGCCACCTGCACCGACACCAGCCGAGTTTAAATCGGCAACGGCTGTTGTAAGCGTAGCATAGTCACCCGGAATCGTCTTGGTGCCTGACAATTGCGAGTGTGCTATGCCGCGCACGAGCACCAACGCCAGCATGCAAGCAGAATATCGGGACATCGTTCTGAGATGCATTTTTCCTCCCAATGGATAAACTCGAATTGGTTAGAGAGTGTGTTACCTCATCAAGATCATTTTCTTTGTCTCGGCAAATGCTCCGGCTTGCAGCCTGTACAGATACAGGCCGCTCGCCAAGCCACTTGCGTCGAAGGTTACTGCATAACTTCCCGGCTGGAGATTCTCGTTCACCAACGTTCGCACTTCCCTTCCCAACATATCATACACCTTCAACGTCACAACATTTGAACCGTCTTCCACAAACCCCGAACCCCGAACCGAGAAGGGGATGTGTGTGGACGGGTTGAACGGATTGGGATAGTTCTGAAAGAGTGAGAACGCTGCTGGGGATGCATCCCCTTGTTGCACAACTCCGCTGACACTCTGCAAGAACTGGAGCTCCATCCTCCATGCCCGCAATACACCCGTGTTCCCGATTGCGCGGTCATACACACGAAGAACCCACGACCCTGTATGCTCGGCGCTGTTGAACACCGACAGTGGACGCGACGGTCTGAACCTCCCTGTGAACGGCGCGGCGCCGTTGGCAATAGGCGTGGTGGCAGAATCGTCAAGCGTTGTCCTGATGAAGTCATCCCCCGTGCCGCCCACCTGATAGATCAGGGTATCGAGAATTCCATCATGACTGAGAGTGATCTCCAGATCGCTGACGTTCGGGTGGATGATCGTATCAATCGTCACGTTGATGTCTGCAAGCGCAAAGGCGGGATCATCAGTTGCTATTCTGACTGTGTCAGATACTGTTCCAAGATCAGGTATCGTCAGATTCAGATTTGTTTTTTCAAATGTACGAATCGTCCTTTGCCCCTGCGCGTACTTTATCAGGAGCGGATAGGGAAGGCTCGCAGTGTTTGACGTTATATATCCGCCGACAAAGACGTTACGGTTCTTGTCCACTCCAATCGAATACGAAAACCTATTCGTGTTGGCTGGAGCAAACGTTTGCATCCATCGCAGGTTGCCGCTCGAATCATACTTGATGACGCCGATAGCCTCATTCGTGTACGAGGTGAGGATAACATCCGCGCTTAGGTAAACGTTGTTCGAGTCGTCGAGTGCAATGTCCGTAGAGTAATCCGCGCCCAACCGTTCATACCGGCTCCTCCAAAGCAAATTGCCGCCAGGACCAAATTTCAGACAAAGGACCTCACCCTGAAAGGCAATGCTGGTGTCGCATCGGACAAGGATATTTCCGCTACGGTCAAGTCTACCCACAGGTGCGTTGCCATAGTTGCCTCTTCGCGGTACATCAACATTGGGATAGCTGCTCACCCATCGTACGATGCCGGCATCGTCGTAGCGTACGATATTCAGGTCGACACTACTACCGGTACCACTTCTCACCAAAAGAGAAACGTGAAGTGAGTCGTCCAACAACACGCCGAGGACCGATTCATTAGTGTTTGCCAGACCATACACGGTGCCGAACGCCCTTTGCCCGAACTCGTTATACACCACGACCGCGATGTCAAACGGGTATGCATCAGTGAGTCTTGTATCTGCAACAGCCACAATTCTCTCTTGTCCGTTCACGAAACGATACTGCAAGTCAATCGTCTCATCTTTGTTGCCTGCATTGTCATAGGTTGCTACCCATTGTTGCTGCCCTGCGGCACTCACTTTGATCACAACCATGTCAACGTTATCGCCCGTGTTCGTCACCCACCCTCCCACATACACATTATTTTGGCTTACGTCCAAAGCAAGCCTCACGCCTGTGTTGCTCCTGTTTTGATGAGTGCCACTGTACCTGTACACCCATTGTTCTGCACCAAGGCTATCGTACTTCATCACGATAAGGTCATAAGCCCCCGACATGTTAGGTACCTTGCTCCGTCCCGTCACGTATGTGTTTCCTCGCTTGTCAACACAAATATCTCTGGCTGTTTCACTTCCACCACCGCCATTGTACACTTGCGACCAGATCAGATTACCAGAGGGTGAGTATTTGCGCGTCAATCGAGCCGTGGTGTTCACTGTGGGTTGGACTTGGCCAACGAAGTACACATTCCCCACAGTATCAACTGTAAGTTTTACCACATATTGAGAAGAACTCAACGAAGTCTCAAACGCATAGCGGCTCCACTGAAAGTAGACCGGCTGGGCAAACGTCACAGACCACACCGCGAACGAAATGATCAAGAGAATGCTTTTCATGTTACCCCCTGTGTAATTGTAATAGAAATGGATTTGTCCGGTTCATGACTCCGCGCGTTTGAGGATCAATGTGCTCCATCCCAAGATAGTCTTCCTGAAAGCTTGTGGGTATGACGAGTTTACGTCATTTACACGAGGTGAGGAGAATACTCGACGAGGCGCAAAGAATGGCGGAAAATGCGGAGGCGGCGGTAGTTGATTACAGCAAACGTTCTTTCAATGCTTTTGCAACTGCAGCGGTGCGGGTGTTCACGTGCAATTTGCCGTAGATGTTGCGGATGTGATTATCAATAGTATGATAGCTAAGGTGGAGATCGTGAGCAATTGCCTTCGTTGGCTTGCCCTCGACCATGAAGCCGAGAATCTCTTTCTCTCGCTGGGTGAGTTTGTAATGCTGTGAGCTTGTTGCAAACGTGCTGAAAACATTCAGCACCTTACGCGCAATCTGCGCATTCATTGGTGCACCGCCGTTGAGGACATCCTCAATCGCCGCAGAGATTCTCTCTCGCGGTTGGCTCTTCAGCAAATAGCCGTCTGCGCCGGCGGCGAGTGCGTTGAATAAATTATTGTCATCGTCGTGGATGGTAAGAATGATGATGCGCGTGGAGGGCGTGATCGCCTTAATGCGCCCGATACCTTCGATGCCATCCATACCGGGCAGTTCGATGTCGAGCAGAATCACGTCGGGCGGACTCTCCTGCTCGAGTCGTTCGAGCATCTCTTCGCATGCGCGAAAGTGCAGAATCTTGCCATACTGTTCGGTTTTTTCCAACGCCTCGACAAGCGAATTGCGGTAGAAGTCGTTATCCTCCACCACCCAGACGTTGGTTACATAGTCAGTATGAGGTCTCTGTACTGCAGTGTTCAGCATTTCGTAGCCAAAGTTCTTTCGTAATGTACGCACACAACGGAGCGGACGCCATGACGAATTTACGTTATTCGCTATTGCCTATTCTAACCCTTCGGGAGCGTTACCTCAATTTTCGTCCCTTTGCCAATCGTGCTCTCAATCGCAAGATGCCCGCCAATCTTCTCAGCTCGTTGACGAAGATTTCCCAACCCGTTCCCTTGTCGTTTGGCTCTTTCAACATCGAACCCGATGCCATCATCTTCTATCCGAAGCTTGAGGAGTCCATGTTCCCTCCGGAGAGCGATCCGCACGTTCGTACATCGAGCGTGCTTGGCAATGTTCGTCAGCACCTCTTTGTAGATGAGAAAGAGGTCGCGACGCCGGTCAAGGTCGCTCATGTCGTTCAAGACTCCCTCTTCTGCTTCGAACGTAAGCGCTGTTTCTCTGAAAATAGTGTAGGCGACCTCGCGCATCTTCAGCAACAGCAGTTCAGGCGAGTCATGTTCAGGCTTGACAAACCAAACGATCTCCCGCATCGCCTCCGACGTGCGTCGTGCATAATCAATGATAAGAGATGCACGCACACGGTCTGCGGCGTCTAACTTCGGATTGTCTGTCAAAGCTTCGCCGGATAGTGCAATGGCGCTCAGTGTGCTGCCCAACTCATCATGCAGGTCCGCTGCAATGCGTGTACGAGTGCGCTCAATCTCCAAAGCCTTGTTGATGCGATAGCGCATGATGAGGGAGAGGATTCCGGCACTTGCCGCGATACAAAGCAGGACGAACCACCATGTCCGCCAGAAGGGGGGCAGAATCGTGAGCGTAACCGACGTTCCCTCCTCATTCCATACACCGTCGTTGTTCGCGGCTTTGATCCGAAACGTATACTCGCCCGGGTCGAGGTGCGTATAGCGGATTTCGCGACGGGTGCCGGCGTACGTCCAGTCCTTCTCGAAGCCTTCCATCATGTACGCGTAGGTGTTACGTGACGGATTCGTGAACTCCAGAGCAGCGAAACGCAACGAGAAGACATTATCGGAATATGGGAGTGTGATGCGGTGGATGGTGCTGGGGGCTTCGCCGAGATCAACAGGTACATCGAATTTTTTGAAGCCCGTGAGGACAACTCGTGGAGCGCGCGAGTTATCATCAACGGAATCGGGATGGAACGAGAACACGCCGTCAACGGTTGCAAACAGCAGTCTGCCCGACGATGTCGTGTGTGCGGCATCGCGGATGAACTCAAGCGCCGGCAAGCCGTCAGCAATGCCGTAGTTGCGCACGCGGATCGTTCCATCGTCGTTCAACGTAATGCGTGAGAGCCCCCGATTCGATCCCGCCCAGATGCCTCGTTTGCTATCTGCAAGGATGACCCAGATCTTTTCATTCGGCAAACCCTGTTCGGTCGTGTAGCGAACAAACGCATCGCGTGCCGAATCATATCTGTGCAATCCTCGCGCTGTCCCAACCCACACGGTTCCATCGGAGGCGGTTGCGATGGACAAGATGGCGTCGGTAGTCAACGAATGCACATCCGAAGCATGCGCACGGAACTCTTTCACCCTTCCCGTTTTGCGTGAGACACGGAACAGCCCGTTTGCTCTTCCCACCCAAACGTTGTCGGTACTGTCTTCAGCAATGGCAGTCACGGAGCGTGAGCCCGGCACGTTATCCTTAGGCTTTACGTCGAGAGCTACGTGATGAAACCTTCCGCTCCGGACATTCAGCCGCTGAAGCTGACCGTCTTGGTAGCCAATCCAGATATCACGCTCGTGATCAATGAACCCTGTATGAGCGTCGGGGGCGAGGATGCTGTTGCTGTCGAGTCCATCATGCACATACCGGCGAATGAGCCTACCATCTGCCGAGCGATGCTCGACGCCAAAGTTGCCTAAGAACCAGAGGGTGCCGTCCTTCCACATCAAAATTTTCCTGACGTGCTTGCGAAAGTTGGTTGCTCCGGCAATCTCGGAAAAGTGTCGCACGATCCCATCCTGCAAATCCACTTTGAACACTCCAAAGAAATGAATCGAAACCCAAAGCGCACCGTTCTGATCGTCCATCACGGTGAGAATGTATTCCTTATTGAATAACCTTGCCTCGCGCTTGGTGTTGAGCACGACAGTGAACTTTCGCGGTTTCAAGTCGAACCACTGAACGCCATCGGCAGCTCCGACCCAGAGATTGTGCGACGCATCTTCGTAGAGCGCATTCACATCAATACCGATAAGCCCCGACTGTCCCTCGCTGTCGCTGACATACGCATCGTATACGCGAGCGTTATCGTCAACGACATTCAAACCCACTTTGAACAAACCGACATAGATTCGTCCTCGACTATCGGTCATGAGGGCATGAACATCCTGCGACACGCTCGTGCTCGGCGTTTCGTAACGGGGACGGTATGAGATGAATCCACCGGTCTTCTCATCGAACCGATAGAGTCCACCGCCGCCTGTTCCGATCCACATCCTTCCTGCATGGTCGAGGGTGAAGCAACTGACGTGATGGGCGTTGTATGCTGTACCGAGAATACGCCGAAGCGGATACGACTGCACGACATGAAGGGTCCGAGGATCAACGATGTCAATGCCTTTGTCCGTGCCAATCCACAAGCGGTACTCGCCATCAATCGCAACGGTGTACACAACGTCCGAGCTAATCGTATGCGCGTCGCCTTCCTTGTGGCGTAGTGCGTGCAGGAGTTGTTCCGAGGAGTTCAGCAGCAGCACGCCGCTGCCACCGGTTGCAATCCACACGTTGCCGGCTGAATCTTCGCAAAACCCTCGCACGGCACTCTTGCTCGAAACCTCGCGCAGAGGTACGTAGCGGAGCCTCTGTGCACGAACATCAAACTTGCCGACCGTTCCACTCAAGCCAACCCATAACTCGCCACGACGATCAACATGCAGCGCTCGGACAACATTATCGCGTGGCGCAAGCGAATCATTCGGGTCGGTCTGAAAAGAAACGATCTCGTAGCCATCGAACCGATTGAGACCGTCAGGAGTAGCAAGCCAGAGGAAGCCTTGCTTGTCTTGGGCTATAGCTGTCACGGCGGATTGAGTAAGCCCATCCTGAACGGCAAGCGAATGGACATGCGACAACGGATAACGATCGTGAGTAATCTTTCCCACGACTGTTTGAGCGTCGAGATTGTGTTGATGAAGAAAGCAGACGAGCGGTATGATTCTTTTGAGCAACCAATGCGCTGGCATGCTCTTGTTCCCCCAAGTGAATGATGCTGCGGCTTAGCCTGCCGACTCCCCTCTTCCCTGAGTATGGTAGAGAAATCAGAAGAGAAGGTCAACGGAT
>CAYUFU010000096.1:0-14525 GCA_964444145.1 uncultured Chitinophagales bacterium | reverse complement strand
TGAGCAGCAACGGAAGCAATGACATCAAACGTGTGGCGTGGAAAGACCCGTACGGGATCCAGGTGAGGGACTGCAACTATGGCTCGTGGAGTTTCAGCAATTCCATGCAAGTCTCACCGTACGGCTGGTATTTGAACCAACGCCCGTCGCTTGCCATTGGCTATGACAACCAAGGCTGCACAAACGCAAAAGTTACCATCGCTTGGCAAAGCGTTGGCAATGTGGTCGAAGGGGTCTCTGTCCACGTCCGTGATGCAAATTTTGCGTGCAGCAATTGGGGGAGCATCACCTCGTATTCGATGGGTACAGCAGCGCACCCGCATCCGGTTGTTGGATCGTTTCAGTCCTCACACCAACGAGTCGTGATGTGGAATGTCGGCGACGAACAAGAGCTTGCTGCCGTCAAAACCATTTCGCGTCGCGGCAAACACAACGCTCAATTTCGCCGGCGCGGCGTATGGCAAACGTCTTGCAATGCCGCGCGATTCAATCCGCACAATCTCTCAGCCCATTGCGCGCGTTGTGTTGCGGCAACGAGGTTCGAGCGCAGTGCGAAAAGAAATCTGGACAATTCCGTTCTCGGACATCGCTTCGATGCGCGACAGCACCTACGGAACATTCAGACGCTTCGATGTGAATCTTGACGACATCGTCGGACGCGATGTGTATGTTGATGTTGAAATGCTCGGACACGGAAGAGTCGAGCCGCTGATAGATGATGATTATCTCATCATGCCGAGAACACCTGGCTCGCCTTACGGCAGCCCGCTCGGCAAGTCGGCTGAGAAAACAATTCCGATCTCGTATGGCTTATATCAAAACTATCCCAACCCGTTCAATCCTTCGACGGTCATTAGATTCGATCTGCCCGAAGCACAGGTTGTTTCGGTGAAGGTCTTCAACGTTCTCGGTCAGGAAGTGATAACGGTGGCAAGCGGGCTGCATGAAGCGGGTGAGCATTCCATTACGGCGGACTCAGGATTTTGAACTCTAATCCTCGGGCCTCTCTCCCGCCGGCGCCATCTTCACAAGCCGCGGCATGAACTTCGCCAGCGGTCGCGCCAAATCGAGCTGCGCTTTCATCACGTCGTTGATGTTCTTGTACGCCCACGGGACCTCGTCGAGTCCGGCGGAGAGGAGCTTTACGCCTTGTTTGTCGAGAAACTCTTTCGTCTCTTTCCACGTGTACGTCTTCGATGCTTGCTTGCGCGACATGCGCCGTCCAGCGCCGTGCGAGGTTGACGCGAGCGATGCTTCGCTGCCGAGTCCTTCGACCAGAAAGCCCGGTGTCCCCATCGAACCGGGGATGATGCCCAACACGCCTTTACCTGCCGGCGTCGCGCCTTTACGATGCACGATGACCTCGCGTCCGCCATGCTTCTCGCGCCACGCGAAGTTGTGATGATTCTCGACCTGCTTCAACACTGCGTGACCGAGAAAATCAACAATCGCTTCGTGAATGAGATGATGATTCGCGGAGGCATACTTACCCATCAACTCCATCGCCGCCCAATACTCAGCCCCCTCTTGATCGAGATCGAGCCAGGCGAGATTGCGTGCCGCGTCTTCAAGCTCAGGATGTTTCTGTTTCGCAACGCGAGTGTAATAGTCGGCGACGTGTGCACCCGTGCCGCGGCTTCCGCTATGCGAGAGCAACGCGAGATAGGAACCAGGCGAAATGCCAAGCTCCTCCTGCTCAAATGTGATTTCACCGAACTCGACAAAATGATTTCCCGAACCCGACGTGCCAAGTTGACGGTGGGCTTTGTCTTTCATCTCGCGCGTCGCAGGCGAGACGTTCCAGTCTTCATCCATCACGTCGTGCGACTTCCGGTGCTTCCATTCGCCGCCGACACCGAAGACCGTATTTTCTTGAATTGCTTTCTTGTAGAGTTCTTCCTTCGTCTGCAGACGTTTCGGCGGCGCATCAAAAATCGTCAGCATCATCCGGCACGCAATGTCCACGCCAACGCCGTACGGAATGACTGCGTTGTCCGTCGCGAGCACGCCGCCAATCGGCAAGCCGTAGCCGACGTGCGCGTCCGGCATCAACGCCCCGCCGACGGAAACGGGGAGCGAGATTGCCGCCTCCATTTGCGCTTTTGCTTCGGGGTCTATGTCGATACCCCAGGTTTTGTAGTGCTTGCTCATTTCCTTTTGATTCCGATAGAAAGATAGTGTATTTTGCCATGCAAGAAAAACGCCATCTATGATGAAGTCTGTTCGATTTGACCGTCACGCAAAACGAAGAATGAAGTGGAGAAGGATTTCTGAGGATGACGTGAGGTTCGTGCTCGAGAACCCTGACCGACTCGAACAATCAATCTATGAGAGAACGAATGCGTTTCGATTTTTAGGCGACAGATTTCTGAAAGTCACGTATAAAGAATCAGAAAAGGAAATTCTCGTCATCAGCGTAGTGGACAAGAACGATTAGCGATATGAAAATCGAATACAGCAAAGACGTAGACGCTCTTTACGTCTATTTCAAAGAAGCAACGGTTGCGAAGAGCAAAGAGATTGAAGATGGAGTTATCGTGGATTTCGACGGTGACAATCACATCATCGGCATCGAAGTTCTCGACGCGAGCAAACGATTCAAGCCAACCGATCTTGCGAACGTCAACATCGAGTACCTTCCCGTAGAAACAGAATAACCTCACTGCTGCAATCACGAACGAAAAAGCCTCCTTGCTGGAGGCTTTCGACTCATCGCGAAAAAAACCCTGAGTGTTGAACGATTCGCAGAGAGGTCCTTCGCTCGCGCTCAGGACTTAGTGTCACTCGTGTGCCAGCTTCCACGTCTCCGGTGAGCGCCAGAGCGACGAGAGAATCAACTCGCGCATAAACGTAAACTCTCGCGGCAGCTTGTCATACATTTTGGAGAACAACTCTTCATGCGAGAGGATTTCGTTCTTCCAGTCTTCGCTATTGACCGACATGACTTTATCGAATTTCTCCGGCGTCATGCTTTCAAGACCTTCCCAGTTCAGGTCCTCGTAACGCGGCATCCAGCCAAGGGGGCTTTCGATCGCGTAGCCGCGCCCGTGTACGCGGTCAACAATCCACTTCAGCACGCGCATGTTCTCTCCGAAACCGGGCCAGACAAATTTTCCATTCTCATCTTTACGGAACCAGTTGACACCGAAGATGCGCGGCGGGTTCGGAATGTTGCGTCCGAATTGCAGCCAGTGATTGAAGTAGTCCGCCATGTGATACCCCGCGAAGGGGAGCATTGCCATCGGGTCACGGCGCACGGTACCGACCTGTCCCGCCGCGGCCGCCGTCGTTTCCGAACCCATCGTTGCCGCCATGTACACGCCGAAATTCCAATTCACCGCTTGATACACGAGCGGCACAGTCGAACTGCGTCTGCCGCCAAAAATAAACGCACTGATGGGCACGCCCGCCGGGTCTTCCCATCGCGCGTCGATTGCGGGGTTCTGATGCGCGGGCGCCGTGAAGCGTGCGTTCGGATGCGCTGCTGGCCGGCCGCTTTGCGGAGTCCACTCCTGACCGCGCCAATCGATCAGCTTCGCAGGCGGCTCGTCCGTCATTCCTTCCCACCACACGTCGCCGTCGGGCGTGAGCGCTACGTTCGTGAAGATTGTATTCGCACGAATACTTGCCATTGCGTTGGGGTTCGATTTTTCTCCCGTTCCCGGCGCGACACCGAAGTATCCTGCTTCGGGATTGATCGCATACAGCCGTCCATCGTCACCTTTCTTAATCCAGGCAATGTCATCGCCGACGGTGGTTACCTTGTAGCCCGAGAATGCCGGAGGCGGTATCAGCATCGCAAAATTCGTCTTGCCGCACGCGCTCGGAAACGCCGCCGCAACATACGTCTTCTCCTTGGTCGGCGTCTCCACGCCGAGAATCAACATGTGTTCTGCAAGCCACCCTTCGTCTCGCGCCATCACCGACGCGATACGGAGTGCGAAACACTTCTTGCCGAGCAGCGCGTTGCCGCCGTAGCCACTGCCGTAGGACCAAATCGTCCGCTCCTCGGGAAAGTGTACGATGTACTTTTCTTTGTTGCAGGGCCATGGAACATCTTTCTGTCCCGGCGCGAGCGGCGCACCGACAGAATGCAAGCAGGGCACGAACTCTCCATCCCCTAACACATCCAACGCCTTCTTGCCCATGCGCGTCATGATTTTCATATTCACGACAACATACGGCGAATCGGTCACCTCCACGCCGATGTGGGAAATGGTCGAGCCAAGCGGTCCCATACTGAACGGCACGACGTACATCGTTCGTCCCCGCATGCAGCCGTCGAACAGGTTGATCAGCCGCTCTTTCATTTCTTTGGGGTTCATCCAGTTGTTCGTCGGACCCGCGTCCTCCTTACGCCGACTGCAGATGAACGTGCGATCTTCGACCCGCGCAACGTCGCTCGGATCCGAGAGCGCAAGATAACTGTTCGGCCGCTTTTCCGGATTCAGCTTCCTGAACGTTCCCGCCTTCACAAGCGTTTCGCACATAAGAGCATACTCCTCCTCCGAACCGTCGCACCAATAAACCGAGTCGGGTTTACAAAGCCGTTTCATGTCTTCGACCCACGCCTTGAGGCGCGAGTGCTTCACGTCGCTAGGATTCACCATCGTTGAGAAATTCCTTTTGTGAGATTTTTCGTGGGGAGGATTTGAAATTGTGGAAAAAAGATACGCGGAATGGGTGAGGATTTCAAGGAACTGTGTTGCTGTAGCTTACATTATTCCTTCTCTCCATAGCTACTGTTCTCTCACTTCGTCCACAGCATTCTTTTGTACTACGCGCTTTTCAAGTTTTAGCGCAAAAGGAGGTGGAAAAAGACCTGTGCCTCATCCACGATGAATCTGCAACTCATCCAACAGTGTCTCCAGCGGAATATTCTGCTCCAACACGATGAATGACGACCGTAACCGACGTGTGCTTGCGTCAATCGTTTCCAATCCAACGAACGTACTCAAGTCGCCGATGTCTTTCATCGTAACAATTGTGCTGGATGAACTTGCCGACATCTGGCGATTGACAGCCAAACCAATATCAGCCGTGTGCGACCACGAACCGTGAACGAGCAGCACATTCCTGATAATCACATCAAACACATTCTTCGTATTCTCAGCCAGGCGATAGTACAAATCCAGCTCTGCATCTTGATACGAACCGTTACCAATACACCGCAGTGCCGTGAGTATGCCGACAAAATTCAGCTTGCGAATAAACTCCTTATTTTTATCGTGCAGAGCGTGCCCCGACTCGATGAGCACCGTGCTCGTTCCCCGCGCCTGAAACGAATCGCCGAAGGCGCGCGGCTCGAACTCGTCGGGGAAGCGAGCAATACTTCTCGGAATGAACTGTGACAACACCCGCGTAATCAACGCCGCAACGCGGACTGCACGCGTCCGTACCATCGGCATCGAGCGCTTCCTATCGGGCGGAGGTGCAAGTAACGAAATTGCTGCGACCTCATTCGTCTCACCGACCGTCGCAGGCTCCTGATCGTGCAAATTGAAGCCGAACGCGGGCTTCAGCGATTGCTGAAGTTCGAACAGGAGTTTGGCTTCAGGCGTTGCTAGCGCTAACGCGTCGCGGTTCAGATCAATGTGCTGCTCCGTACGACGCTGCACCCGTTCGGCGCCGTCGGGATTGAGCATCGGAACAAAATGCAGTGACGTTTCATCCACCATCTCGCCAACCCACTTCTCGTCACGATTGTGAACGAGGAAATTGAACATGTCCATGAGCGCGAGCGTCGCCGTCGTCTCATCACCGTGCATCTGCGACCAAAGGAGAATCTTCTTGCTTCCCGCGCCGCATGAAACACGATTGATGCTTCGTCCTTCGAGCGAAGTGCCAAGTGTTTCAAGTGCAAACAGACCATTGCTTCGCTCGACGACCGACCGAAGCTCCGCCACAATCGCTTCATGCTGACAATTCTTGGGATGAAGATGCTCGACGCGATACTGAGGATAACTCGCGAATAAATGGCGCGCAAGCGAGTTGGGAGTGTTCGCTATCTCAGGCTTTCGGTTCGAACGTCGGAGGAGTTTCATAGACGAGATGAAATGGCTGGCTACTCATTCGCGAGCCGTCCCTCGAACACAAATTTTCAATTCGCTTGCGCGCTCTGCCGTCATCGAGGAATGGTCGCGGTACGCATGCACCACGAGACACCTAACCTTCCGCCTGCGCCAAGGTCCGAGGCAAGAACCAACAAGCAAATCACGACGAAAATCTACGGAATCGGAACAGGAGATACAAACTTTACGAGGTTCCTAAATCCGATTGAGCTTCACGCCAAGTCGCAAAGCCGCAAAGGTGTTTTGAGAAATTTCTGCAAACGAGAATTCACCGACTTGAAATGTTTTAAGGACTTCGGCAGTAGCATCTTTATTCTTTCGTTCTTCGCGACTTTGCCTGCCTGCCGCAGGCACGGCGTGAGATTCAATACCGGAATTCAGGAGTTTACCCAAGAGCTCTTTGGGGCTGCTGACGGGCTCCATCCGCCTGCGGCGAGATTCGCCAAAGGCGATCGTCCGACCATTCTCCTGCGCCGCTGGAACGCAGTCTCCTTCTCCGACCCGAAGGGTTCCTTCGGAAAGGAGTCCTTTGGACGTGTGAAGGTCAGCCGCCTCAGCCGCACATGCCGCCTTCGCGCAAACCACGCCGCTGAGTATTCCATCCACGAAAGTGCACAAGGCGTTTTGTGTAACCTCGTGACACCTGAAATCCGACATAGAAATCTCACGCAAAGACGCGAAGCCGCAAAGAAGTAGAGACTGGTTGAGAGTAATTGCTTGTATGCACTTTACAAACAACTTCACATCCTTCATCTGCTTGGTGAATTCCTTTTCACTAAATTTCCAAGACAGACTTGGCGGCATTGCGGCTTTGCGTGATGCTAAATCGGGTTTCAGGCGACAAACTCACATTGACTTTCTCACTACTATTCGGGAAATTGTCCACAAGAATTTCCGGCGTTCCATCTCTTACAACCACGAACGCGTTTTCATGTCCCATCGTACCGTATGGCTCATTCACAAAGCACCAGAAGAACGTGCAGCTCTCACCCGTACGGTCAACTTCTCTTAAATACCTGAAAGACCATTTTCGCAAGCGCGATCGAGTCTTTGGAACGATCGTCATCAGTTCTCATCGTCACTCGAACTGCGTCAATCGTGACTAACCATACTAAAGGAGAATCACTTGTCCTCATCTTCCGTTTCATGGAAATTTCCGCGTGCCTTCTGGGTTGCGAACGGCGTTGAACTGCTCGAACGTGCTTCGTTCTATGCCGTTTTCATTACGTTCACGCTCTATCTCTCCGACATTGTCGGCTTCAATGATATCGACGCGGCGTGGCTGAGCGGCTTCTATGCCGCAGGCGTGTATCTGATGCCGCCGTTTGCCGGGGCGTTTGCCGATAAGATGGGCTTTCGCAATTCGATGCTCCTTGCGTTCGGAATGCTCTCGATCGGTTTTTGTTCGCTCGGCGCGCTTCCGTACAAAGCGACCGTCGTGCCAGCGATCGTTCTGCTCATCATCGGCGGTTCGTTTATCAAGAGCCTGATTACGGGAACGGTCGCCAAGACCTCCACCACCGACCAGCGTGCGCGGGCGTATTCAATCTTCTATGGGATGGTGAACGTCGGCTCGTTTTCGGGCAAGACGATTTCCTATCCGCTGCGCATCAACTTGGGACTGGAATCCGTTCAATTGTTCTCGGCGGCGCTGTGCTTGCTCGCAGTTGTCGTCGTCTTCATTTGGTACAAGAACGTCAGTGCCGAAGGCGAAGGGAAAAGTTTGAAGGAAGTGTGGCACGGTCTCATCCGAGTTGTCACCAATGGGCGCCTTGTGACGCTCATTCTCATCGTGTCGGGTTTCTGGATGATTCAACATCAGATGTATGCGACGATGCCGAAGTACGTCATCCGTTTGGTTGGCGAAGCCGCGAAGCCCGAGTGGATATCCAACGTGAATCCCGCCGTCGTTGTTTCGTTCGTCGTCATCGTCACGCAACTGATGAAGAACGCGCAAGCAATTACCTCGATGGGCATCGGCATGTTGCTGATGCCGTTCTCGGCACTTCTGATGGCATCGAGTCCCTGGTTCGAATCAACGTTTGGTTCGCCCGTGGTGCTGCCGTTCGGCATTTCCGCGCATCCCGTCACGATCATGCTCATCCTCGGCATTGTTGTGCAGGGGCTCGCGGAGTGCTTTATCTCGCCGCGCTATCTCGAATTTTTTTCCAAGCAAGCGCCGAAGGGCGAGGAAGGGTTGTATCTCGGCTTCGGGCATTTGCATTCGTTCATCGCGAACGTACTCGGCTTCGGGCTTTCAGGATATCTGCTCACACGATATTGTCCCGACCCGAAAACACTCGCACCTGAGCAACTCGCGACTGCCTACAACGATGCGAATTACATCTGGTACTATTTCGCTGCGATTGGATTGACGTCGGCAATCGCGTTGTTCATCTACGCGGGCGTGACGAAGAGGATTGATGAGAGAAAGGCGAGGTTAAGCGCAACCTCTTCATCATCCCAAGCCGATTCGTGAGAATCCGTGGAGATTGAACTCTCTTTCGTAATCCGAAATCAGCACTCATTGGCACATGCCCTACAAAAAATTCGATTCCGAACTCCTCGTCCGCCCGGACGATATTGACATGAACAATCACCTGCATGCTTCGAAGTATCTCGACTACGTGCTTGCGGCACGCTACGATCAGATGGGGCGCTGCTACGGGATGCCGATGGAAGAGTTTCTGAAGAAGGGGATGAATTGGTACCAGAAAACCTTTCACATCGAGTTCAAACGTGAAATCAATTTGACGGACCGAGTCATTGTGCAAACGTGGCTCGATTCGTTCGAGAAGGCTGATGTGAAAGTCGGTTTTCAGATTTTCAAGAAAGAACCGCGCAAAGTTGCCGCCGAGGGCTACTTCATCAGTACGATGATTGACATGAAATCCGGGCGGGCGCTCGCCATCCCGCAGGAGATCATCGAACATTACACGCAATACACGGAGTGATACTTTCGTGACACCTAAAGCAGTAAATTACTGCATGCGAACGCTCATCGCTGTTGCTCTCTTTTCTCTCCTTGCGTTGTGCTGCAAAGATCAGGGAGCAGAGCAACAGAACATCCAGCAGCAACCACTCTCCACCGATGCCGCACTGTTTGCGTTGGTGACTGCAACGAGTCCGTTCACGGCGTATCCTCTCTTCCCTCATGTTGACTCCGTCACGAGCGGCACGTTGAACGGCTCCAACGCACACCAGCCATTGGTCCGTGTGCGGATGAACTCCACGGCGCTCTCTTTGCTGCAGAATGGGCGTTTCCCTTCAGGAGGTTCCTTCCCCAACGGCTCGATCATCTTCAAAGAAATTATCATGAACGGACGGACGGAAGTGTACGCTGTCATGTACAAAGATGCAACGAACCCACTTGCAGGTAACGGCTGGCTCTGGGCGGAGTACCAACCGAACGGTAGCATCCTCTTCTCCATAACAACGCGCGGCTCCGGTTGCACGGGCTGCCACGCACGCGAGCAAGGTCCTCAGCATGATTTTGTACGGACGTTCGAGAGACAGCACTGACGAGCACTCGGGTGTCTCCGAACCGACCGAGTCAGGCTGCCGCGGATAAGGCGAACCCAAACCGAACGTTTGTAAAGTACGTAAGAGCAAATATCCACCCACAACTCACACAGGGACCATGAAGAACCTCTTTGTTTCCGCAGATCGGCAAGAACTTGAGAAACGTTTGCAGAGCGTTACTCCGGATTCACGTCCGCAATGGGGAAAAATGAATGCCCATCAGATGATCGTACATCTCACCGATCCGCTGCGGGTTGCTCTTGGCGAGCGGCATGCCGCGCACCGGAAATCCGTCTTGAGCACATGGCCGATAAACAAATTCGTCTCGCAAGTAATGCCCTGGCCAAACGGCGCACCGACCGCACCGGAATTCGTTCAAGGAATCGGCGGCACGACGCCCACGGAGTTCGAGCGGGACAGACAGGAGCTGTCGCGGGCACTCGCCCGGTTTGTCGAACAAGGCAACGCAAAGCCATTCGCTTCTTCGCCGGTCTTCGGCAAGCTCAGCAACGACGAATGGGCGCGCCTCATGTGGAGGCACATTGACCACCACCTGAGACAGTTCGGCGTTTGACACGCTTGCGTCTTGTCCCCCAATCTGCTATCATCATGCCGTATATACACTGCCATCACCCGCGATGAATTTTCACGACAAACTTCGCTCAGCACAGCGGTCTGCCAAGTCCCTGCTCTGCGTCGGTCTCGACTCGGATATCAACAAGATTCCGAAGCATCTCCTTCGGGGTGAACATCCCGTTCTCGAATTCAATAAAGGCATCATTGAAGCGACGAAGGATTTGGTCTGCGCATACAAACTCAATCTCGCGTTCTACGAAGCATTGGGTGAAATCGGCTGGCGGACCGTCAAGGAAACGCTTGCTGCAATCCCCGCCGCTCTTGTCACGATAGGCGATGCAAAACGTGGCGACATTGGCAATACGGCGGAGATGTATGCGAAAAGTTTGTACGCTGACTTTGGTTTCGATGCAAGCACGGTGAATCCGTACATGGGATTCGATTCCGTTGAGCCGTTCATTCGCGATGAGAACCACGGCGCGTTCATTCTCGCTCTTACCTCCAATGCGGGCGCGAAGGATTTTGAATATCTCAAATCGAAAAACAAACCGTTGTACGAGCATGTTGTAGCCAGCGTGAAGAAGTGGAATACGAAGAACAACTGCGGGTTGGTCGTCGGCGCAACGCGACCCAAAGAAATGAAGCGCGTGCGCTCGCTCGTTCCGGCGATGCCGCTGCTGATTCCCGGGGTTGGTGCACAAGGCGGCGATATGGTTGCGGCTGTTCGATACGGTTGCGATCAGAATGGCGAAATGGCAATCATCAATTCGAGCCGCGGAATTCTTTATGCCTCAAGCGGAGAGGATTATGCGCACGCGGCGCGGGTGGCAGCGATGAAGCTGCGCGACGAAATGAATGTCATTCGACACACGAAATCCCAAAGCTCAAATTTCAAGCTCCAAAGAAATTCCAACCCATAAATCTCAAAATCAGGGTTGCTAAGTTTCCTCTCGAATGTGAGTTTTGGAATTTCTTTGGGATTTGGAGCTTGATTTTTGGAGCTTGACACATGAATCTCCCCAACATGCCCGAAGCGCTATTGCGGCGCATCTGGCAACAGCAGAACTTTTCGACGGCGCATCTTACAACCTCGGATGGGCGTGCCGTTGCGATTCTCTCCGCGGGGAGGCCGAACACCGACGGCGGTCCAGATTTCCTCGATGCAAAGATTTCCATCGGCAAGACCGTGTATCATGGCGACGTTGAGTTGCATATCAACGCAGAGGAATGGCGTACGCACAAACACGACGCCGATCCGCATTACAACAAAGTGATTTTGCACGTCGTCCTCACTGCAGACCTACTGTCGCCCCCCGCTCGCACTGCAAGCCGCCGTGCAATTCCGTTGCTCGTGCTGCATCCATTTCTCGATGAGAAATTCCAAACAGCATGGATGGGGGCGTTGGCAGATGAGCAAGCGGAAGCTCCTCGCTCTCTCGCATGCGTTACGGTGAATGACGATGTTCCGACGAACGTCATTACGCAATGGCTGGAGCGCCTTGCGACCGAGCGGATCGAATTGAAAGTGCGCCGATTCGAGGAACGGGCAAAGCAGCTCGTCGATGAAACGCGCCACATCATCCGCGAGCCGTACCCGCGCTATTACGGCAACCCCGCCGAAATCCCGCCGCCCAAGAACGAATACACGAAGAACGATTTCACGGATAAGAGTCTTTGGGAACAGTTGCTCTACGAAGGAATCATGGAAGGGTTAGGATACTCGAAGAATACAAAGCCCTTTCTCGCATTAGCGCGCTCGATGCGGCTCAACGTTCTTCGCACCCACGCGAGCAATGAAACGATTGCCATCATGGCGATGTTGTTTGGCGCAGCGGGACTCCTGCCTTCGACCAACGCTATCGAAGCGAAGGACGCCAGGATGTATGTGGCGAAACTGAAAGCGATTTGGAAATCGGTACAGAAGAATTTCAAAAGTCCGGTCTTGAACGAAGCCGACTGGCTCTTCTTCCGTCTTCGGCCGAACAATTTCCCGACTGCACGACTTGCAGCAATGAGCTTCCTTCTCCCGAAGTTATTTGGCGAGCAGTCATTCCGCGCGCTGATCAGAACTTTCAAAGACCAATCCCTCTCGTCGAAGGAACGCGTCAGCTTGTTGCATGCGTTTTTTTCGTTTCAACCCGATGAGTTCTGGCAGCAGCATTTTCATTTCAAAGGGAAAGCGAGGACGCGCACCGAAGGCAAATCGCCCACAGGTATCGCGTTAGGTTCGGCCCGCATCAACGAGATTCTCGTCAATGCAATCGTTCCGGTTGTTCTGCTGTACGGACGAATCTTCAAAAACGCAGCAATTGGCAAAACAGCACGCGCCTTGCTTGCCTCACTTCCCGCCTCGCAGGAAAACTCGATCACGGCAATTATTCAACAGCAGTTGATGAAAAAAAAGCGCCTGCTCAAGTCTGTGCAAGCTCAGCAAGGCAGCATTCAGCTCTATCGGTTTTATTGTTCACATTTGCGCTGCACCGAGTGCGCCATTGGAAGACGCACGTCTCTCACCGCCGGTGTAGTTTAGGATCGAAGATTAGATAGGGCAAAAAAAACGGCGGGTTTGCCCCGCCGTTGCTGTTGACGGACGATCATGAAATTAGAATCTGATGTTACGCAAAGCGAACAAAGCGACGTTCGACCAAAAAGATCATTGAACCCCTTTGCCAAGGGCATCCCTTCGGGACAGGTTTCAAAGCTGAAAGTTATTTCCAACACGAAGGGCGTTGCCCTCGGCTATTCGCATTCGTCCCTTTTAGGGACGGCTATTTTTGGGCGTCATCATACACAACCTCTGGACGAATCCACGAACCTACGCCGAAGGCGCCCAAATATGAAGAGGTCGGGACTAAGCCCCGACAAGAAATCGGGGCGTGTATATCAACCTGAAAGGGTTCAGTAACATAGTTTGCGTAACAACGGTTAGAATGTAACGCCAAGCGAGACTGGAATATAAGTGCTCGTCGCGCCGGAAGTGAATATCCACGTGTAGCGCGCTTCGAGATAGAGTGAAAGCGCAATGAGGTTGAGATCAATACCCGCGCCAAGGTTGGCTGAAAAATTCGTATCTCCTGCATAGCTGGACCCCGGCACCGTTTGTCCATTCACTTTCAACTCCGAAACGCTCAGCGTCGTGACCCCCACACCTGCCGTGAGGTAGGGTGAGATGAACGGTAAAGGCAAGGGGCTGAGTTTGGTATTGACCTGTCCGGACAATATATTCATGCGCCCTCCTTCCAGTGTGAAATTGGCCGGCACACCCGCAAGGGTGGAAAGAAAGGCTTTGTACTTTGCATCATCAGGAGCGAAGGTAACATAGTCGCCTTGAAGTCGAAACGCAAAGAGGACCGGCAGGTTGATGTCGAGGTGCGCGCCGCCGCCAAAGCCGCCGCTGTAGATATCGGTGAAGGGCGCGGGCATGTTGAGCGCCGCACCGGTCGCCTGCACACCGAAACTAATCGGGCCGCCTGCTGAGGACGTGCTCGACCACACGACAAGAAGAACGAGTAACGCAAAGAGTTTTTTCACTGTGCTTTCCCTTTTGTTGTGATTGATGTGTCTTGAAGAGAAATAGTCAGAATGTTACGCCTATCGTCAAGGCAACAAAGGAACTTGTCCCTTCATCAGTGAGTACCCAGATGGGATGTATTTCGCTGAACAGGGTGAAGGGAGATAGCTGAAAATCCATGCCCGCTCCGAAGCCAAAGAGAACGCGCGTTTGCTTTTTCAATCCTCGCACAGTGCTCTTCTGTCCCGTACCGGCAGATGTGACCGTGATATCGGAACCGCTGTATGACGCGATGCCGATGCCCCCGATCGCGTATGGGCTGATACTCGATGCCGGGCTAATACTGAACTTTCCCTCTGATGCAAAGCGAAGAACGGAAATGTCTCCCCCCTGAATGCTTGTGCTGGTTGCGGATGTTCCTCCGCCGACAAGGATCACGGGAGGTGTGACGACGAAGAACTTCTTGATGGCGTCATTGTCAGGTGACAATGTAAGGAACTGTGCTGTTATGCGTAAAGCAAACTCTGGTGTAACGCCGATATCGAAATGACCGCCGGCGCCATATCCGACGTCGAAAACTTCGGTGATGGGTTCCGGAAGGTTTGCTATACCCACAGATGCTCGCACACCATAACCGATCTCAGCAGACCGCACCATGATGGGAGCGACAAGCAATGTTATCAGCAACAGCAACTTCTGATGGAACGTCACCTTTTCCTCTTGTGCAATCGTGGCGTAAGTAAGTCAGGTTTTTTGTTGTTTCTTCTTCGCCGCGGGAAACAGAATGTTATTGAGTATCAGTCGGTAGCCCGGCGAATTTTTATGCAGCGCCAAATCCGTCGGCG
>CAYUFU010000095.1:5660-14543 GCA_964444145.1 uncultured Chitinophagales bacterium | reverse complement strand
AAATACGAATAGGTCGGGGCGAAGCCCCGACAAAGAAGCGCAACGTACATGTGAATCCTGTCCCGAAGGGATGCCCTTGGCAAAAGGGTTCAATACCATGATTGCGTAACATCAGCTAATAACTTCATGCCGAGTAATGTCCTTCGTCTCGCGTTAGTGATTGCAGCGCCGCTGGTGTTGATCGTGGGAGGAGCGTACGCAGTTGCGGCAGAAGAGGCTATGTTGTTCGCAATCCTCTTTGCAAGTATTGTTCTTGCCGCGCTCTTTTGGTTCAGCGACTTAATCGTCGTCCGCCTCTGTAAAGCCGAGCTGCTGACGGTTTATCACGACCCGCCGCTCTTTCGTATGGTGGAGGCGTTGAGCAACGAGGCCGGTGTTCCCACTCCAAAAATCTACGCTATTGTTAATGATGCCATGAACGCGCTTTCGATCGGGAAGACACCCCGCAGCGGCGGCATCGTCTTTACGGATGCAATCCGCAAGCAGCTCCCGCCGGACGAATTGCGAAACGTTGTTGCGCATGAATTGGTACACATCAAGAGCGGGGACGCGCTGCTCGGCGCGATTGCCGCGACGATCGCTGCGGTGTTCGGACTTGGCGCAGAAGCGGCTCGGCAGAATACCCTGCAGGAAAAACGGGACGGCTCACTGATGCTCCAAAGTGGAAGGTTTGCCGTGAGCGGTGCGCTGTTCATCCTTGCACCGATCGCCGCATTGTTCGTGCGGTTGCTGAGTGATGTGAAGCGCGAGTTGCGCGCCGACGAGGCCGCCGCGAAACTTACCGGCAATCCGCTCGCCATGGCTAACGCCATTCGCACACTGGAGAAAAGGAAACATCAAACACCGCTCTCCGTTGTACCGGCTGTTGCACATTTGTTCATCGTCAGTCCCTTGAGGAGCGGTCGCATGGCGCGACTGTTTCTCACACACCCGGCCATGGAGCAACGCATTGCACGACTGGAAGCGATGCACCGCGCCGCACCGGCTTCGAAAGCAACATCTCTCGCTCTACCAAAGTAAATCTCTTTCTATCGGTCTGAAAGGAACACCATGAAACATTTCTCCTCTCTTGGCTTCCTCTTCTTTCTCCTCACAGCGTTAACATACGGAGATGGTTTTGAGAGAGTCTTTTCCTCGAACGGTGTCAACGTCTGGGCAGTCGGGAACGCGGGCAATGTCTTTCGCTCGTCCGATGGAGGCATCACATGGGCGAGCACTCCGCTCGGCACCACGGCACTCCGCTCTGTCTATATCACCGGCTCCATCGTCGTGATCGTTGGTGACGCGGGGGTCTGTTATCGCAGCACAAACGGCGGCGAGTCGTTCGCTCTCGAAACCTTAGGTGGCGGCGCCTCCCTGCGTGCAGTCTGTTTCGCCGATGCTCTCACGGGATGGATCGCAGGCGATGGTGGAACGATGCTGAAGTCGAATGACGGCGGCGCCTCGTGGTCGCCCCAAACGATAGGCACGGCGGCGAGAATCAACGCCCTCGCGTTCGTTGATGCGCAAACCGTTTACGCGGCGGGTACGAACGGCACACTACTCAAAACTCTGAACGGAGGGACAACGTGGGCAAGCGTAGCAGGAGCGGGATGGACGAATGAAATTCTCTCAGTGCACGCCGCAGGCATAACCGTGTACGTAACCGGCACGGAGGGCTTTGCACAAAAGAGTGTGGATGGCGGAGCGAATTGGACATCGCTCTACTTTCGCACCGATTCGAAGGTTGATGTGAATGACGTGTTCGTGCGCGATGAGAACAACGCGTTCTTTGTCGGCGGCGGCGGGTTCATTCGCTTTACCACGAACGGCGGCAGTTCGTACACCTGGGCGCAGCATCAGATGTACGCGAAGCTCAACGACATTTTCTTCTACGACAATCTCCGCGGCTGGACCTGCAGCGAGAAAAACAACGTCGTAATGCGAACGACCGACGGCGGCGTGACATGGCTGCTTCCTCAAGGAACGACGATCACCTATTCGTGGCAAAACAAATTCAGCGCGAGTTCCATCGGCAATACGTTCATGATCAACCCGTGGAACCGCAATCATATTTATGCCATGATGGGCGCGAACGTTTGGATGAGCGGCAATCGCGGAGACAATTGGGCGCAGACGGCGTCAATCACGCCGACCGGCTCGACCTGGTCGTTCTATATTTCCCCAAAGGACACGAACCTCTGGCTTGCCGCGACATCGGGCGGAGGCAAAGGCGTTCGGCGCAGCACCAACCGCGGTGTTACGTGGACAACTACACTCCTTCGCAATTTCACGTCGTATGGCATGCCATTAGAAATGGATCCCGATCATCCCGACACCGTTATCTTCGCAGCCGAAGGCACCAGCAGCGGACCAAACGGGCTGCTCTATATTTCTACCGACTTCGGTGCGACGTGGGACACCCTCTCGCAAACGCAATTCCGCAGCCCATGCGATTTGGTGATCGTTCCGGGCAACTCGAACCTCTGGTATTGCGGCGACGGTACGACCGGCTCGGGCAACGGACAAATGTGGCGCTCCACAAACTACGGTGCGACATGGACGCAAATCTATTCCGTGACGGGTTCGGAGATACCGATGATCGGCGTTTCGCGACACCGCAACAGTGAAGGGTTCGCGACGGCGTGGGGATCGGGCGGCGTGCGCAAAACTTCCGACTTAGGGGTTACGTGGAATTCGATTGCCACTACAGGCTCGACCTGGGGCGTTGACGTTGCGAAAGATGATCCGAACGTGGTCATGTATGGCGTGTACGGCGGCAGCACATCATACCTCTCGAAAGACGCTGGCGCAACGTTTACGAGCACGAGTTTGACCGGTTCGAATTCGGCGGTGCTCTGTTACGACCGCGCAACATTCCTCGTCCATCAGGCAAGCGGCGGCGTTTGGAAGTATATCATTACGTACACCGTGCCGACGGTTCCTGTACCGATTCAGCTCGCAAGTTTCACGGGGCGCGTTACGGGCGGCAATCGTGTGCTGCTGCAATGGACGACGATCAGCGAGCTCAATAATTACGGCTTCATGATTCAGCGGCGGCGCGATATCTCGGAACTCTTTGCCGATCTCCCAAACAGTTTTGTTCCGGGCAGCGGCACGACGAGCGAGCCGCGGCACTATTCGTTCGTGGATAACTCCGCGGCGGGCGGCTCATGGCACTATCGTCTGAAACAGATTGATTTGGATGGGACGGAACATTTCTTCGAGCCGATTCATGTCAGCGTACCAACGAGCGTAACAGAGACGCGTATCCCGACGACGTTTTTTTTGTCGCAGAACTATCCCAACCCATTCAATCCTTCGACAGTGATTCGGTACGGACTGCCGCAGAATTCGCACGTCGTGCTCGAAGTGTTCGATGCGCTTGGGCGGTTGGTCGCGAAGTTGATAGATGGAGTGGAGGAAGCGGGAATCAAAGAGATAACGTTCGACGGAAGCACGTTGGCAAGCGGCATCTATGTCTATCGCCTCTCGGCTGGTGGATTCGTTGGTGCGCAGCGATTCGTGTTGGTGAAGTGAGAACGCGATACACGGGATACCCATGGTAACTCGGTATTACACTTGATATAGTTCTTTGTAATGGATAAATTCAGAGCGAGCGCACTTTTCTAGAGAGGTACTGCAAAAAAGAACTAACAAATGTTCATTGTAACGTGATGAACTGTCGCCATCGTTTGAACGCGCCGATCATGTTTTGCGTCGGCCTTGTAGTTGCTCTTGCGCCGACAGAAGCGACTGCAGGCATGAACCTGAATGATGTGCTCCTCCGTTCACCATCCTGCTCTGTTGAATACTATACCGTTCCGAACTCTTATCACGAATGGGCAGCTCACATGACCGCAGTTTTCGATCCTCCTCCACCAGAGTACACAGTTCAAATATCATGGTGGGTTAGAGGAGCGTTTAGCAATTGGGAGTGGGTCGACTATACTCATTGGGCGAGGGGGCGAAACAGTGAGTTCCTGACAGTTGAAGATCTTTATGGACGATGCTTCGAGGTATGGATTGAGGTTGCTTACCTGTGGAGTACGGTCCATATGTTCGAATGCACGACTGACCCCATTCGGGTCTGTTATGGTGGCCCTATTAGGAAAGGAAATAGACAATGAGAAAGGTAGTACTATCCTCCGCAATCGCTTTGCTGGTAGCCCACTTTGTACATGCGCAGGTAAGACCTTCGATTCGTTACAACTATCCGACCCTTCCCGGAAGCAGCCAAGACTCAATTCTAAACGGGCTCAAAAGCATCAGAGCGTGTAACTTCGCGTTAGACGTTGATGGTGATAGCAGATCGGAAATAGTGGAGACAAGTTATGCCTTGAATGGCCGAGTTGTAATATTTGAAGCAGTAGGCAATGATTCAATACGCGTAGTTTGGGTATCACCAAGAATAGGAAACGCGACCACAGGAGACACGCCACGCTATGCAACTTTTGGCGACCTAGACAACGATGGAAAGCTGGAGGTGATCTACCAGCTTTCGGGGACTGGTGTCTGTATCTTCGAGTGGGACGGTGTAGTGGGTAGCGACAACTATGGGACGCAACCTTCCCAAGTAATAAACAATCCTTTCATAACGGGCCTCCCATCGCGCTACGTCGAGTACTTTGAAGTGCGAGATGTAGACGGCGACGCGATGAACGATCTGATTCTCGCGTACGATGCGACCACTGGAAATGTTGACGACAAATATTATGTGATCAAAGCAGTAGGAGATTGGTCAACCAATGACCCAGGCTTCTCATCATTCGAAGTTCCATTTTTTGTTGGAAGAACGGAATCGAGAGCTGCAACTTACGGCCTCAATGGCAGCCCCATCGCAATGATTTCAGCCCAACTCGACGGAACAGGTCCGCGCGAATTCTTTTTGCACAATTGGAATTTGAAGAATATTGTTCCGGTTCACTCAACGGGCGTGGGTACTTTTGTTTTGCCAGACTCCAACACCGGTTTTCATCATATCTACCTTAGTGCCCCGGATGACAACATTGCTCTTTTCGGTGCGCTTGCGGTGGATATTGACAATGATGGAAGGGAGGAAGTGTACTTCCCAACGTATTCAGGGGACCAAACGACGTTGGGTGGAGGCGGACGTGTTCACATGGTTTCGTACAATGCCGGACAACCTCTCACAAGAATAGACAGCACCAACGTTACGGTCCTTGATTTGAATCCCGTATCGGGATTAAAGAGCGTATTCGGGTTCGGGTGGGGAGATATCAATAATAACGGCAAACGCGATCTCTATTTCAGCACGTCATACAATACGAATGTTGTTGCATTGGAATTTCAAGGGGGTGACAAGCGGAATGTCGCGAATTGGATTCCTCGGGTTGTTTATCGCGGTGACTCGACAATCTACACAGCACTGACGTACCGCGACTCCGTGGGCAGACGCGACACGATCCGCACGATTGATCCCTCCTTCGCATCGAAAATTTACGCGCGCAATACAGACTTCGATCGCGACGGTAGAGAGGACATCATTCTCCCCTATCAAGCGTTGAGCGATAGCATGAGCATCCGCACGCTCGTCTGGAATACTGGCGCAAACAGATTCGATACAACGTCGAACATTCGCGTCGTCAATCCCAAGCGCTGGAGCCTGCGCGTCATCGAGCGCGATCCGGGGCAAGGCGTCGAAGGCAAAGACATCACGATTATCACCCCCGACGATTATCGTCTCGAACAAAATTACCCGAATCCGTTCAACCCTTCGACAACGATTTCATTCTATTTGCCCATCCGTGATCGCATCTCGCTCAAAGTGTACGATCTGCTCGGTCGTGAAGTGCGCACCCTCATCAACAACGAAGAGCATCAAGCGGGAACGGGCAGTGTCGTATGGGATGGAAAGGACAACGCTGGACGCGCGGCGGCGACGGGCACATATTTCTACACGCTCAAGTTCGGCAACTTCGAGAAGACGAATAAGGCGATGCTCGTCAAGTAGAGATTCCCTTCTGTAGGGACGAGGCTCTGCCTCGTCCTTGCAGTTATGAAATGGAGTCCAACCATGGGTCAAGGCGTTGGCGTTAAGCTGACGCCTTTTGTTTTTCACGCGATGATTCTTGTATATTGTTGCCATGAAAAAAGAGACAATGAAAGTCGTTGGGAGGAAATCGTCACCGAAATACAACCTTGACACAATGCGCGGCTTGCAAGCCCTCGCCTCGAAGTTGAGAGGCAACAAACCCTACATCCCCAAAGGCGTATATCGCTTTCATTCATTCGAGGAAGCAGACGAGTGGACACTTCGTATGATGACGAGAAAGAGCCGCGAATCCCAACAATAGAGGATCTTGTCGGGTTGTGCCGAAAGTTGAATGAGGTCGGCGCAAAGTACATCGTTGTCGGCGGCATGGCAATGATTCAGTCAGGATACGGAAGAACCACCGGCGATATTGACTTGCTCATTGAAGCGACCGTAGAGAATGAGGCAAAAGTTTTCGCTGGGCTTATGATCCTTCCTGATCAGGCGGTGCGCGAGTTACAGCCAGGCGAGGTCAGTCAATACGCAGTTGTTCGCGTTGCTGACGAAGTGATTGTAGATTTGATGAAGAGCGCCTGTGGAATTACGTACGATGAAGCAAAGTCCTCAGTGCAAATTGTCGAGCTTGACGGTGTTCCGATTCCCATTGCATCGCCGGAACTTCTCTGGAGAATGAAACAAACGGGTCGAGAAAAAGACAAGCTTGATCTTCTCTACTTGCGCGAATTGCTGAAGAAGTAGCGACGTGTTGCTGCAAACAACAACGCCCTACCGGAATTTCCGACAGGGCGTTCTCATTTATCCATTTCTCCAACACCCCAACCTACAATCCCAACCCCAACGTGATATACTGGATGTTTTTCAACCTCCCGTAGTCGGCGTAGGCATAATCTAAACGGAGCGTTGCGGTATTCTCGATTGTGTAATTGATTCCAACTCCGAGGGTCAGCCCCTGTTCCGAATCACGAAGGAAGAGCGACTTGTATCCGACACGGGCGAAAACATTCTCGCGCCACGCGAACTCGATGCCGCTGTTGACGTACTCCGTGTTGTCGTTTGGGTGAGTTGCATCCACTGCCGTTGTCATTCTGAAGTCTTCTGCCAGCCACAGGTCGTACGCGATGCCGATCCGAAACGTCAGCGGCAGATCGAACTCGCCGGTTCTATACGCTGCCGGTATGGCGTTGGGTCCGCTGCCGACGGAGCCGTTGGGATCATTGTTGAAGTAGAGGTCCCGTCCCTGCAACTGCATCTTGGTTCCGAAATTCGAAATTGATGCACCAAGACTCAGCCCCTTGATCTCCGACTGATAGAGGGTTCCGAAATCCATGGCAAAGGCCGTTGCACTTTCGCTCCACACTGCCTCGCGAACGAATTTCGCATTGAAGCCGATCGAGAATTGATCGGTGAGACTTTTCGCGTAGCTCAACCCGATGGAGAGTGAGCTTGCGTCCCAACGCCGCCCGTCACCCTCGGGAAAGTCAACGGTGCGCACCAGGTCTTCCGGTACGCGCAAGGATATGAAGGAGAGCCCGAACGTTCCCAAGTCTCCAATGCGCAGCATGCCGGCGGCGAAGTCGTAGCTGATATCCGCGAGCCAGTTGACGTGTGTGAAGGTCAACTCGCTATTCTGTTGGAGCGACGCCAGAGCTGCCACATTCCAATAGATGGCTGAAATTTCTCGGCTCGTTCCGACTTGAGCACTGCCCATGCCGAGGGCGCGAGCGCCGACGCCGATTTTGAGAAACTGTGCGGATGTCGTGCCGACCTTTGTTGTGCTACGAAAGAGCTGCGCGTGTGCGAGCGACGACACAACAACTACCATGAACGTAACAGCCCATGCCATGCGATTGGAGAGCAAGGTCCTGTGGGCTTTGAAAACAGCTTGTGCAAATGATTTCATAGTCATCGTCCCTTTATTTGATGAGCGCCAATCGCCCGATTTTCTCGCCGATGCCCGGTGCATCCACATGATAGATATACACGCCATACGCCAAGCGCTGTCCCTCATTCGAGAGAACATTCCAGCGCGCGCTGCTGGTGTTATCGTCCTTGTGAATCGTCGTGACCAGTTCGCCGACCATTGTATAAATGCGGATGGTACATTTGGGCGGAAGGTTGCGAAATTGCAGTTGATTCTCGCCGCGTAAATTCGATGAGGATCCGGGGTTTTCCGTCGGGCTGAAGGCGACGTAGGGGTTTGGCACGACATAGATCCGGTTCAACAACGAATCTTTGTTCACCGGTTCGAATTTGAGAGAGGTCGTGGTAAACTGGAACCGATCGCCTTTCTGGAATTCCTTGGTCGTCTTCGCCTCATAGATATTTCCCTCTGCCGGCAGTATGAGCGGTGTCGCAACGCTATCGAATCGAATGGTCATCAATACCGTTCGATTGTTCGGCGGGTTGAAACGCGGAGGAACGAGAATCACCAACTCGCGACCCGGACGCCAGTTCTTGTCGCTCGCAGTGCCGGTGACGATGACGCGGAACGTCGTCGTGTCTGTAATGTTGCGAATGCGGAACGGCGTAATCACTCGCTGCACTTGACTGATATCCAGCAGGGTGTCGCCCGGGAAGAGCCATCGTCCAGCCGAGTCTTGCGCGGTATTGTTCCACACGACTTGGAAATCCAAGGGCGCCGGACGGAACTCGAGGTTGGGAAATGCCGTTGACCGTGCGATGCGAGCGTTCAGATTGGTGTTGTTCTTGACAATCCATTTGCTGCGCGCCGAGTCAAGACCGGCAGGGTCTGCTTTGACAAACAATTTCATCCCGTCGAACGTCGGATTGTCGTCTTCGTTGTTGAGGCGACTGCTCGACTGAATGGTGTAATACTGATACCGGATTTCGAACTCCTCTCCTCGTGCCAACGCTCCGGACGTGGTACC
>CAYUFU010000095.1:0-5560 GCA_964444145.1 uncultured Chitinophagales bacterium | reverse complement strand
CAGGCTCACTCTCATACTGCCGGTGGAAATGCCGCGCACGCGCTTGACGGCGTTCTCGGTAATCCCTGCCCGTTTCGTTCCCGTCGGCAGCGGTCCCGGAACAACTGCCGCCGTGTTGACGTCGAACGTGTATTCGCCAGTAATGACATCCTGCAGGATCGCGATCTGCGATTCGGTCGGCGGAAGCTGAACTCCCAACGAATCGAATCCGTGGTCGTAGGATGCGACGGCGTAGTAATATGTCTTGCCATTCGTAACAGACGAATCAATGTACTCATGCCGTAGGCCGGTGTTCGAGCCGAGGTCGTATTTGATTCCGCGCCCGATATACTCCACGGGATGCAAGCCCTGCCATGTATTGACGAGGTCGAATTGTGCCCTCACGCCGTTTTGTTCCAGCGGCTTGCCGAGATACGGTACGCCGTTGGCATCGGTAATCGTGAACACGTCGGCAAACGTCGGGTCTTCGCTTCTGTAAATCTTGTACCCTTCGAAGTCACGTGCGTTCGTTAACGCATCCACCGTGTTCTCGGCAATATTGTCCCAGTAGAGTGTGACGCGTCGGTCCCCCGGCACGGCGACGAGGTTCGGCTTTGGAGGCGGCTGCGCGAACTGATAGTTTGCCTCGAGGATGCGTTGCGACGTTTCCGAGTTGAGTATCAAATCCTGAAGGTTTGTTCCCATCATCAAGGCAACGGAGAAACGTTGAGTGCCGCCCGGTTCGAGCGTGAAGGGACCTGAGCCATAAAGGAACCCATTGTCTCCCGGCGTAGTGAAGAGCGTCTGGTTGATGTCTATCGTATCCTCGGAGATCCATTGGAAGAAGAGAGGATCGTTGGAGGGGAAGTTTGGATTGCCCCAGGCGAATGCCCGGAAGCTTGTTAACCCGATCTGGTCTGATTCGTTCACGTCGCGAATGCCAAAGTTCGGCTCTGCCGTGATGTTGTTGTTTGCATCCGTTCCGATATCCGGTCGGCCGTTCCCTTCTCCGAAATCTCCGGTCCCCGGTAAACCATCCAAGCCCACATCATCTCGTTCGAGGCTCCAGTTGCCGTTTTCATCTCCCGACCAGCGAGGCTTGGGCGAACCGTAGAGGCGTTTATACTTGTTCGTATCGGCGATCCCGAAATTGAGGGGGCGCGAAACGCCGTCAATGAAGAGACCGGCATCATTGAAAGGACTCTCATCCACGATGCCGTCATCGTCGTCATCTTTCACATTGTTCGAGTTGGTGGGCGACTCAAGGAACTTGAATCCGAAGTACCCGCTCGGCAAACCATTGTCACCCCTGCCGTCAACATCCCATGAATAGATGATGTTGCGAGCACGCTGGCTGACACTCGAATCCTTAGGACCGTAGAAGCCGTTCAGATCGTCATTGAAACTGTTGGGTCCGCCGACGTGTGGATCGCCGTACATTCCAAACCACACCTTGTGCAACGTTTTCGGACTCCGATTGGTGACACGGTAGACAAGAAAGATAATGTCTTCCGCGAGGGGATTGTTGAACTGGAAGAAGCGGCACTCCATCTCCAAGCCGAGTCCCCGTTTCGTTGTGTCGTTCGGAAACGGATAGTAGGGAAATTCGGCATTGGTGTAATCGTCCATAACGAAGTACACTTCCTCATCGGGCGACGTTGCGTCGTTGCCGAGAAACGCGGGCCAGACGTAGCGCCCGGCGGCAGAGTTGTAGAACGATTCGGGCCAGGGACCCGGCTTACGCGTGAGATCTCCGCCGACTTCCTGCCGTTGGCTCCATGCTGCAATTTTCGATTGGCCCGGCGCCGAGTAGCCGGGTTGCGGCAACCAGCCCCATTTCAATCCCGAGGGTGAATAATCACCTTGGCCCTGGAGCCACAGGCCGTCGTCAACGATGCGCAAGGTTTCGCCCGGCGCATTGACGACCTCCGCGGCAACCAGCGGAGCAAATTCATATCCATAGCCCAAGCGGTTCCACACGAGGTCAAACACATTCCCTCCCGTGTTTGGGCGAGTGATCGAGCCGTAGTTGTACACGCTCGTCGTGATCTTGTTGCCGTTGATGATGAGGCTCTTGACCTCACCTGGGCTTCCTGTTAGGTGGTTCGGCTGCAAGCCGTTTATGATCTCCATGTACTCATTTACCTTCCTCTTCAGCGCAGGCGATGCCGTTTTCGAGTTGAAGTGCTGCCAGTCAATGTCCTGATACTTTTGCACCGACGGATGGTGTTTCGGCGTCGTGTGTTGTTGTGCGAGGATTGTTGCGGCTGCAAAGAGGAGTGCAACCAAGAAACATACTTTGTTCATAGCTCTATCCTTCTCTTTCATCAGAAAATAACCGATGCGCCGAACCGCACGAGGCGCGGCATGCTGATATTCCGTGGGTTAGCATCAAGATTGTCAATAACGCTGCTCGGCACCAGCCCCGGGTCGCCGCGCGCAATGCGCCGACGAATATCGGCATAGACTGCCGGGTTGAGGATCGAATTGATATCGTAGAGGGCACTGCCGGAACTCGCATAGACGTCCAATTCGTTTTGCGTGTCGAACAAGTTATCTACCTGAAGAAAGATCGAATACTTCAACGGACCAAGCTCGAAGAACTTCTCCGCTTTCATATCAACGTTCCACTGCACCGGCTGACGATCGCTGTTCTGAACGAACGTAATCGGTACTACGTTCGAGGGGAATGCCGGTGTGTAAGGCGTTCCCGTTCGCACATAGCCGATAAAACTGAGTGCCCAATCACTCGGCTCGCTCAACGTGACGGTAGAGGTGATGGTGTGACTTCGGTCGAAACCAAACGGCACGAGATAGGTTTCGCTCAACTGTCCTCGCTGCTCATTGAAGAAAATCTCCGCCGCCGGCTCGGTGCGATTGCCGTCGGCAATCTGGAACGTGTAATCAATCGTAGCCGACAGAATATCCGATGCCGCGCGCCGCTTCAGGAGCGATATGCTGACTCCGCGTGTGTTGGCGTAGTTCAGGTTTGTCAACAGATTGTAGGGCTTATCGCCGCGCGCGGTTTCGATTCGCTGCGTCACGATGTAATTATCTACATCTTTATAATAGCCCGTCACCTCAATCTTCAGGTTGTCCGTCAATCCTTGTTGCAAGCCCAGTTCGTATTGAATGCTCCGTTGCGGGTTAACTTCCGGATTGCCGAATGTCGGTGTCGTACCGGGGACCGCGCGGAAATTCGGATTCGTGTACAGGCTTGCAAGCGAGCCGATCTGATAAAAGTGCCCGTACGAAAACCGAATCGTTCCCCGATCGGTGATGGGATAGGAGACACTGAATCGCGGCGCGAGCATGTGCTTGATGCGAGCTTTGGTCGCGCCGTCTGCGTAAAAATTCGTCGAGTCGCCGAGCAAGTATTCGTTGCTGAGATCGGGATTGTAGTTGGCTGCGGGGTCGAAATACTCGTAACGCAAACCGAGATTGAGAATGATAGACGTGAACAGTTCGATCTTATCCTGGATGTAACTTGCAATCTGCAGGGGCTTTCGTGTATAGTTGACGTATCCCTCGCTGACGGTGGGAATGAACGGTTGCAGGCGCACGCCTCGCACGAGATCTTCGACGGTGAAGGATCGGTCATGATTGTTGGGGTCGCCGAACCGTAGCGTGTAGGATTCGACTGCGAGCGAGTGGCTCCGCACATCCGCGCCGAACTTTAATTCATGATTGCCGAACATCTGTGCAACGAGATCGAACTTGCCGCCGATCATTTTGGACTTCCGCTTGAAGCGGCCGAGATCCGTTCCCCCAGTCAGGAAGTTCGTATTGGGGAGCACCGTCTGATAGAACGCCGAAAGATAGCGCGGGTCGTTGATATCGCTGTAGGCATAGCTCTCTCCCTTATCGAAGATGTATGATCCCTTCAATGTGTAGAATGCGTTCTCTCCCAGTGAGTGAGTCCACTCTAATGAATGGAATTGCGTTTGGCCGCGATCAAGCGAACGTCCATCCGGCTTGAAACGATAGGAGATCGAGCTGGAGGACGGGTTCAGCGTATTATCATAGACAATCTCGTACTTCAAGCGCATTGCGGGTGCAAGACGATAGCGGAGATTGCCTTGGAGATTGTACGAACGGCTCCAGTTGAGAGGAACGACGGCGCCGTTGCCGGTCGGTCCGCCGATGCGATCGCTTGTATCGCGGAAAAATGCTCCAAAGTAGAGTGGGTCGGTTGAGCTTCCGCGGCGCGGGTCGCCGGAGGGGAAGGCGTTGCGGTACAAAAAGGCATCGTCGGGATTGTAAAGTCGCTCCCCGTATAAATGCCCTCCATACCAATTGTACACGCCCGAGGCGTAGAACGTCAAGTCCTCTGATAGGATCGGACCACCGAGCGATGCTTCGGTGCGATTGACATTAGTCCAGCTGATATTGCCAATATTGAAAAACAACTTCTCATGGGAACTCACGTGGTCGCCCGTCAGATGCTTCAAGCTGCCTGTCCATGCCGAGCCTCCCTCTTTGGTTACATAGTTGACGACTCCACTCAGTGCATTGCCGTATTCGGCGTTGAACGTTCCGCTGGAAACGGAGACCTCGGCGACGGCGTTGGTGGCAAGGCCGACCGAGCGCGTGTTGCCGTACGGATTGTTGATGTTGATGCCATTCACCGTGTAGGCGATTTCATTGCCCAGCCCGCCGCGAATGTGCAAGCCGCCGCCATCGTCAACCGTGATGCCGGCTTGCAGTCCGATGATTTCGCTGATTTCGGTAACGGGAAGCTCGGTGATCGTCTCGGCGGAGATGGACGCAACGGGGTTAGTCAGGTCTTTGCGCACGAGCGGTGTGCGTTCGCCTTGCACGACCACTTCATCGGTCTGAATATCTCCCTCAACAAGCGCGATATCTAACGGCGTTGTGAAATCGGTAGAGACGCGAACACCCTTCACAGAATATTTTTTGTATCCGATGAACGAGGCAATCACGTTGTAGTTTCCCGGCGCCACATTGAGAATGACGTAGCGCCCTTCGACGTTCGTTGTTGCGCCGAGTGGTGTTCCCTCCACACGGACGTTCACGCCGGGAATAGATTCCTTCGTGCGCGAGTCGGTCACGCGGCCCGAGATTTTTCCCGAACTGCCGGCGAATGCCACTCCGGCTACGGTATGCGCAAGGAAATAGAGACTGACAAAGCGGAAGAAATGCTTCATGCTTCATCCTTTTGAATGTGTGAAATGCAAGATGTGATTTCGAAGTGACGGAAAGAGACTTTCCGCAGCCCGGTCCTCTCGATCTCGCGAGAACCTTTTAGAGATGCCAGAAAAATATAGAGAATAGAAAATCTTCTTGCAAGAACAAACCCGCGCAGTTTTGTACTTGACGAAAGCATAATGGCGTACCTCTTCTCATTCAGGTGCACATTCTCAAATCCGCGAGGAGTCCCGCTTTGTCAGGATCGTGGTGAATGCTCTTTGGGATTCCCACTTTTGCGACCGTACGCAAGCTCCAATCGGGTTCTGGAAGGGGACAGCAGACAAGGCATCTTGGTAAACTCGTGTGCCTTACATTCCTGAAATCCGACATAGAAATCTCACGCAAAGACGCGAAGCCGCAAAGAAGTGGA
>CAYUFU010000094.1:0-14781 GCA_964444145.1 uncultured Chitinophagales bacterium | reverse complement strand
TGAAGGTGACACGAAAGACCTGCTGTCTTGCAGGTGGAAGCACTGCGGATTGCGGCGCGACTGCAAAGCGGGGGTTGCGAACGAACGCGGACGTGATTCTCAATGTGTCCGACCCAACATTGGAGACAAAGACACTATCGGTACGCGAAGTGTTGATGGAAATGTTGAACGTGAGCAGCGTGCGGTTGACCAGAAATTGTGGTGCCAAGCCGCGCCCGCTGAGTGCAACGAGATGCGGCGAGCCGGAAGCATTATGCTGAAACCGCAGCGTGTCACGTTGTAACGTAGTGTCCTGCTGCGGACTGAACGTCACCCTGAATGCTCGCGTAGCGCCGGGGGCTAACGTAGCGATTTGCGGAAACACCTGAAACCGGAAATTGGAAGCGGCTGCCGAAATTATCCGCAGCGTGTCGGAGCCAAGGTTCGTGACGCGCACGCTGTCCGTGCTGACGGTATTTACCAGCGTGTTGAAGGTGAGCGATGTTCTATCGAGAGAAAATATCGCGACCGGAAGCGGCGTTCCTCGCCCGGAGAGAAAGACGAGAGTTGGAGAGCCTGCCGCGTTGTGGACGAAGCGAAGCGTGTCGCGCTGCAGCGTCGTGTCAGCGAACGGCGAGAACGTAATGCGAAAGGCGCGACTGCCGGAAGGACTGATCGTTGCCGTCTGCGGCGTCACTTGAAAGTGCGGATTGCCGACCCCCGCGAACGTTATGCGGAGCGTATCGCTGCCCGGATTCCCGACGATGATACTATCGGTCTGCACGGTGTTGACTTGTGTAATGAACGAGAGGGACGTTCGGTTGAGAGAAAGCGCGGGCGCGATGCCTCGTCCAGTGAGAAACACGCGCGAGGGCGACCCGTTTGCATTGTGAATGAATCGCAGTGTGTCGCGCTGCAGCGTCGTATCGTTGCCCGGGGTGAACGTGACGCGAAATGTGCGCGATGCTCCGGGTGCGATCGTCGCGACGCTCGGCGTTGTCTGAAAGCGCGGACTGCTCACCGACGCCGAAGTCATCCGTAGTGTATCGGTTCCCGTGTTCGTTACGATCACGCTGTCGGTACGCGCGGTGTTGACCGGGATGGTGAAGGTGAGTGCCGTTCGATTCACGGTGTACACGGGAGCGGTTCCTCGCCCGCTTAAGAATACTCTCGAGGGCGAACCTGCCGCATTGTGGAGCAAACGCAACGTGTCGCGCTGAAGCGTCGTGTCGCTACCCGGACTGAACGTAATGCGAAATGCCCGTGTGCCTCCGGGAGCGATGGTTGCCGCGTTCGGTGTCACCTGAAATCGGGGATTGCCAAGCGAGGCAGATGTCACGCGCAGCGTGTCATTCCCAACGTTCGATACAATGACGCTATCGGTTCGTGCCGTATTGATCGGTGTCGTGAACGCGATGGTGGTGCGATTGATGTTGAACGCCGGCGCGGTGCCGCGTCCGCTCAGGAACACGCGCGAGGGAGAACCCGTCGCGTTGTGCGTCAAGCGAAGCGTATCGCGTTGAAGCGTTGTATCGGTTGGCGTGTATGTAATGCGAAACGTTCGCGCTCCCCCCGGCGCTACCGCTGCAGATGTCGGCGTCACTTGATATCGAGTGTTGCCGAGCTCCGCCGACGTAATCCGCAGCGTATCGGTGCCGGTGTTTGTGACGATGACGCTGTCTGCGCGCGGCGTCCCGACCGGCGTCGCAAAGGTTATGCTCGTTCGGTTGACCGAATACACCGGTGCAGTCCCCCGCCCGCTCAACGCGACAATGTCTCGCGTCGACGGTGCGTTATGAAGGAACGTCACACTATCGCGCACCAGCGACGTATCGGCAAGCGGAATGAACGTGATCCGAAACGACCGCGAAGCGCCGGGCGCGATCGTGGCGCTTGCCGGCACTACTTGAAATTTCGTCGTCCCCACCGACGCCGAGGATATACGCAGGGTATCTCCTCCCGTGTTCGTTACGATGACGCTGTCCACGCGCGTCGTGTTGATTGGCGTCGTGAATGATACGGATGTACGGTTGACAGAAAAGAGGGCTGTCGGTTTCGACGTTGTGTTTCTCAAGACGCGCAGTTGCGTGGTCGGCTCTTCGTACCCGCCGCCGGCAACTGCAATTTCGGGTAAGCCATCATTATTCAGATCCACAATTGCCAGATTATACGGATTAGGTCCGACGAAGTAAGGACCGCGTGCAACAAACGACGGTGTATGCTGCGCCGTCGTTCTATTTTCCAGAAGTACGACCGACCCATTAGGCGACGATTGACTTGCCGCTGCAATATCGGGCCTGCCGTCACCGTTCAAATCGCCAAAGGCAATACTGTTCACTTCCGACGTCGTTGGCAGCGTGAATGAAACAGGCGAACCGAAACTCACATTGCCCGACGTGCTGAAGTTGGAGAGAATCGTGATGCTCTTCGTCGCACCGACGCTCGTCGAGACGGCAATGTCCAGATCGCCGTCCGCATCGTAATCGCCGAGACGAACTTCTTGTGGCACCTGACTCGTCGTTACGGGGAACGATCGTCGGTAGCTGAACGACAATCCCGTACCCTCGATCATCCGAAACACGGCAACGCGATTGCTGTCGGTATACGACACGACGAGATCTTGCACACCGTCGCGATCAACGTCCCCGATTGCAACGGAGTTGTGCGCCAGCCCTCCTGCAAGCTGCACGCCCGCAGCAAAACTGATCGTCGAGGTCGACGTATTGCGGTACGCGAGCACATACGCGACGTTATCCACAGCAACAACGATGTCTACCTTGCCATCGCGGTTCAAATCACCAACGGCAAGGTCGGCACCGATCTGATTGTTCGTCGTGTAGCGCGCAACGGAATCGAACACCACCGTTGCTGCAGAGTTGTTCCGCAACAACGTGATGACACGGTTCGCCGTGGTCTGCCCAAGCGAAACGATATCATGCCTGCCGTCGCCGTTGAAGTCGCCGTGCTCGATGGAATACGGACCAACATTTGTGCCGATTCCTTCGTTGAGCGTTTGACTAAACAGAATCGTGTCGGAGGAAGACGCGTGCTGATACGTGCGGACGAGATCAACGGATCCGATACGGGGAACCGAAACGGACAAGTCCGGATTTGTGTCTGTGTTGAAATCGCCAGCCGTTACGAGACGACCTGCGCCGATGGAAAGTGAAGTGGAGGAAAACGTTGTGATGCTGTCGCGCGTGCGGACCGTAGGTCGGAATGGAAGTGTCGCGTAGCCCACCAACCCGCTGCTCAGATTTGTAACCGTGAGCGGTTCATACATTGCCCCACGGGGCACAGCAACCGTCAGTTGTGTCGTCGTCGAAGTCAGCACCGTCGCTCGCTTCGTGCCAAAGAGAACGACGTTGTTCGCGGTTGATTGATTAAACCCCGTCCCCGTAATCGTGACGACAGTGTTCTCGGCACCGATCTTCGGGTTGAAATCCGTAATAGTGGGACGTTGTGCAACCGCGGACCCAGCCAAAGCCCATACGAACACAAGAACGAACGTGCTTTGTGTTTTCTTCACTACCACTCCACTATGAACAAACTGCGCATCGTTTTTGCCGTAGCGCGTTTCCTGCTCCCGGCTCTGGAGGGACAAGCTTGCTGATCGACCGTAACGGTTGGCGTCTTACAGGGGTAGCAAACTGAGGCACAACCCAAGGGTCATGCTCATATCCCCCTTGGATCGTGGTGTGGACAGGGACGGAATCGAACCGCCGACACATGGATTTTCAGTCCATTGCTCTACCAACTGAGCTACCTGTCCCGAATATGCCACTCAAAAATAGAAAAAAAATCGCCTGAGAACAACGAGATTTTTTTGTACCGGCAGAGATTCCGGTTAGTCCCAGCGCTCGACACTTTTCTTGCCGATGTACTGCACGTGGTCCTCGCCGCCGTCAACGCAGATGACGTTGCCGGAAATATAGTACGCATCGTCGTGCGCAAGGAGCGCGATGGCATTGCCGATATCCTCCGGCGTGCCGTTGCGGAGAGATGGGTTACGCGCCTTAGCGACTTCGAGCATCTCGAGCGCGCCGGGAATCTTCTGCAGCGCGGGTGTGTTGGTTACGCCGCCAAGAATCGTGTTCGCAGTGATTCCCATCGGTCCCAGTTCGAGTGAAAGTTGACGAATGTACGATTCGAGTGCCGCTTTCGCTGCCGAGACCGCTCCGTAGTTGAGCAGCGATGAGTGTCCGCCCGAGGAGGTCATCGCAAAAATGCGTCCGCCGCGTTTCATCATTCTCCGCTCGATGACGGCTTGCGTCCAGTAGACGAGGGAGTTCGCCATCACGTCCATCGTCATTTCCACTTGTGCCTGCGTGAGGCACGCACCGGGCTTCGGTGAAACGAGGGGCTTCAAACTGCCGAAGGCGAGCGAATGCATCAGCACGCGGATGGTATGTTCGTTTTCAAAATCCAACTCGCGCTTCATCGCATCGAGAACCTCCGCCCGCTTTTGAGAATCAGTGGCGTTGACGTTGAAGAACCGAACGTGAACGCCGCACCCCTCTAACTCTTTAATCAACGCTTCAACGGCAGGCATTCCCGCAGCGCGATCGAAGTGGACGCCGATGATGCTCATGCCGCGCTGTGCAAGTGCACGCGCTGTCGCCGCGCCGAATCCACTCGACGCGCCAAGTATCAGCCCCCACTGATGCTTACTGTAGGAATACGTCTGACTCACGAGATCAAAACGAGATGTTGGTGTATGCTATTCGACTGTTACACTCTTTGCAAGGTTGCGCGGTTGGTCAACATTTGTTCCGCGCGCAACCGCCATGTAATATGACAACAACTGAAGCGGAATGATATTCAAGATCGGGCCAAAGTAGCCGTACGTTCGCGGCACGCGAATGACGAACTCCGCGAGATGCTCAATCTCGTGATCGTCTTCGTTTGCGATGGCGATGATGCGTCCGCGTCGCGCTTTCACTTCCTGCAAGTTACTCACTACTTTCTCATAAATGCCATCCTTCGGCACGACGAACACCACCGGCATGTTCTCATCAATCAAGGCAATCGGACCGTGCTTCATTTCTGCGGCAGGGTATCCTTCCGCGTGGATGTAGGAAATCTCTTTCAGCTTCAGCGCGCCTTCGAGGGCAACGGGGAAATTTGCGCCGCGCCCTAAATACAGAAAGTGATTCACATTGCGAAATTCGCCCGCGATATACTCCACCTGTTCAACAGTCGAGCGCAAGATGTGTCTGACTTTCTCCGGTATCGTCGCGAGTTCTTTGGCGAGCACCTGTGCGTGGCTCCGGTCTATCGTTCCCTTCTCACGTGCCATCATCAATGTGATGAGCGACAGCACCGTCAACTGGGAGGTGAACGCTTTCGTCGAAGCGACACCGATTTCCGGTCCTGCGTGAATGTACACGCCGCCATGCGATTCCCGTGCGATCGTGCTGCCGACAACATTGACAATGCCGAGCACCGTCGCGCCTTTGGCTTTCGCTTCGCGCCCTGCGGCGAGCGTATCTGCAGTTTCGCCGCTCTGACTAATCAGAAAGACGACGTCATCTTGGTTGATGACCGGGTTGCGATAGCGAAACTCGGACGCGTATTCGACCTCCGTCGGCGTACGAGCAAGCTCTTCGAACAAATACTCACCGACAAGCCCAGCGTGCCACGATGTACCACAAGCGGTAATGATGATACGACGCGCACTCACTAATTGCTTTTTCACCTCACGCAAACCGCCGAGCACGACATTGCCTTCCTCCACTTGCAGGCGTCCCCGCATCGCGTTGCGAATCGTCTCCGGCTGCTCGTGAATTTCTTTCAACATGAAGTGGTCGTACCCACCCCGCTCGATCTGCGACAACTCGAACGTCACTTCCTCCACTTGTTTCTCGATCTCTTCGTCATCAATCGTCATCGTTCGCAGACTTGAGGAGGTGATTTCCGCGACCTCGCCGTCTTCGAGATAAATGACCTGGCGCGTATGATCAACGATTGCCGCGGCGTCGGAGGCAACGAAGTTTTCCCCATCGCCAACGCCGATAATCAGCGGACTTCCCTTGCGCGCCGCGATGATTTTGTCCGGCTCATCCGTCGAAAGCACAACAAGTCCGTACGTTCCTTCGACTTCGGCAAGTGCAAGCCGCACCGCCGAGCAAAGGTTGTTCGTCCGCTTGTACATTGCTTCGATGAGATGCGCGAGAACTTCCGTATCGGTCGCGCTTTTGAACGTGTGCCCTTCCCGCGTCAGCTTCGTTTTGATTGCCGCGTAGTTCTCGATGATGCCGTTGTGGATAATCGCAATCTTCTCGTGCAGGCTCGTGTGCGGATGCGCGTTGATGTCGTTCGGCTCACCGTGTGTTGCCCAGCGTGTGTGCCCCATCCCCAGTTGCGCGTTCAGCGCGCCGTTGAACCTGTTCAGATGATTGACGAGATCGGCAACTTTGCCGGCTTTCTTCTCGATGCGGAATGCACCATCCTTCACGAGTGCGATCCCCGCCGAGTCATACCCTCGATACTCGAGGCGGCGCAGCCCCTCGAGTATGATGGGCACACAGTTACGTGGTCCGATATATCCTACGATACCACACATGGTTGTTCATTCCCCCAAAAAAATTTTTGACAAGATAGACAATGCTTCCGCAAGATGCAACGCGCCGAAAGGTTCTACAACTGCCATGCTTGAATTGAGATGTTCCCCTGTCCCGTCTCCAGCCGAATCTCGCCGCTGCCGCCCGCCTCAAGTTGTCCGGTGAGACTTGTCTGCTGTTGTGCGAGCGTTCGATATGTTAAGCCCACCGAAGTCACTGTGCCGTTCGACGTTCGAGCGGTAACATTGGCAGAGGTGTTTGCTGGAATCTTGAGCGTGATGTCGCCGCTCTCCGCCGTAATGATGCATCTGCCGTTCAAAGGAATCGTTACCTCGGCGTACACCCCGCCGCCAAGCGAGGAGATCGAACACGACCCTGCCTGGCGCAGGACTCTTATATCGCGAACATTTCGGACCGTCAATGTTGCTCCGACATCGGAGATGGTCGTCGTACCCTGAACCGAATCTACCAGACACGCGTAGCGATATGGGAAGAGGAAGACTGCTTCCGCCGCGTAGCGGTAGCGCTTTTCTTCGCGCGGATAATTGATGAAGAAATGCAGCGAGTCGAAGCGGAGGTCAACGACCATTTGAATCGCGCTGAGCTGTGTGCTCGGAGCAGGACCTGCGGGGTTGGTCACCTGGCTCGCCAACCGGAAGTTTACATGTGTATCCGTTTCTGCACTCGTCAACCTGAGCGCACCGATAGTATTCTTGAAGGTCAGCAGACGCACCTGCAGCGCAATCGGATGCCCGCCGGTAACGTTTCCGGTCACGGTGTCCATCGGAAGGACCGGTGTTTCGTACTTCGTACACGAGCCGGCGATCATTCCGGAAGCCAAAACCAGCAGAAAGAGGCGTCTCACTTGCTACTCTCCTTAAATGTCATATCAATCGTTGTTATGTGCAGTGACAATGTAGATATGCTGGGCACGAACTGCAAGCACGAAAATCACTCCCATCCCCTCTTCGCTGGCGTAACGTTGCAAAGTGGCTAGGAATCAGGCGACCAGCCCGATGGTCGCCAGCATACGACCCGACTTCGAATTGTCACGGCGAAATGAATGCAAACTCGTCTCATGAATGGTGCATAAGGGGCTGATCTCGACGGCATCGCGCCGCACCCCCGCACGGAGGAGTTGATCCAGATTTGCTCCCTTCAGATCCAGTCGTGCTTTCCCCTTTGTGCGCTCGGCGTACTGCGGATCGAACTGCTCTGCAACCTCATCGCCGACCTCGTAGCAGCAAACGCTTGCCGAAGGACCGACGAAGCCAACAATATCTTCTGGGCGAGTTCCGTATTCTTGTACCATCGTCGCGACTGTTTTTTCGACGATCTTACCGGCGGTTCCTCGCCATCCCGCATGCACGCCGGCGACAACACGGTTGCCCTTGTCGAAGAGCAGAATCGGAACACAATCCGCGATGCTGACGCAGAGAAACACGCGTGGGGTTGCCGTGATCAGTGCGTCGCATGCGGGATATGTTCCCGGCTCGTGTACCACGCGCACTGTTGCGCTGTGCACCTGACGCGGAGTTGCCAACTCATGCAGATCGATGTTCAGCGCGCCCAGGAATATCTCACGGTTCCTCCGCACGTTTGCCTCATCGTCTCCGACGCTGAATGAGAGATTCATCTCCAACGGCGATGGACTTACGCCGCCGTGGCGCGTACTCATGCCCGCAACAACGCCCGCACATTCCGCGAAGCAATCAGCTCTGATGAGGGGAAGCGGATTCATGCCTCTCCTGATTCAGGGGGATGTGAATGATAACGGTTGTCCCTTCGTGCAGGGCGCTTTCCAATGAAATCGAACCGTTCATATCGTCAAGGGTTTTTTTCACGATAGCGAGGCCCAGTCCCATGCCGTCGGTCTTCGTCGAGAAATTGGGCTGGAACAACTTGCCGCGAATTTCTTCCGGGATGCCGCTGCCGAAATCGCGAATGCGGATTTCGATGTTGTCGGAATGCAAGACGGAAGAAACGATGATGCGTCCTTCACCGTTCATCGCCTGGACACCGTTCCGTATGATGTTGATGAACGCGCGGCGCAATTCTTCTCTGTCCGCCAGAATCGGCGGCAGGTGGGGTTCGAGCTTCTTCTCACAGGTGAGGCGATCGTCCTGCTCGAAAAGGTAGGTAGCTTCGCACAGCACATCGTTCACACTCAGTTTTTCGAGCTTCGCTTTCGGCATGCGCGCGAAGCTTGAGAATTCGGACGCGATGCGGCTCAGTGCATCCACTTGGCGAATTACCATCTGCGTGACTTCTTCAAAAATCTCATCCAAGTTTGCCACCTTGTCGTGATAGGTCTGGCGCAAGTGTTGGATCGCGAGCTTCATCGGGGTCAGGGGATTCTTGATTTCGTGTGCGACTTGCTTCGCCATTTCCTTCCAGGCAAGTTCACGTTCATATTGCACGAGATTTTCACGGCTGCGTTTCAGGTCGCGCGTCATGGTTTCGAAAGAGCGAATCAATTCGCCAATCTCACCGTCGGCGCGAGCCTTGACCTGCACGTTCAAGTCTCCCAGCGATACCCGCTTCGTTGCCTCGGTCAGCTTGTGAATCGGCGAGGCGATGCGGTGTGCGAACGCTGTTGCCACGAGCGCGACGGCAAGAAATACGATTGCCGTTACACCGAACAAGACGGCATTCGTCCGAGCCACGTCTTCATCAATCTGCTCTTGACGGTACAGCGTGGGCACGGCAAGCACACCCGCTATCTGCATATTCGAGTCGAGTATCGGACGATAACCGACGGCGTAGTTGTAGAGTCCGATGTTCTCCGTTTCCAGATGGAATCTCATCCCCTCTGCAAAGAGACTCATGTAGGCTGTGCCGCTGAGCCTGCGATCGAGAATTCCCGCCTCGTACAACTCGGTTCGGCTGCTCGTAACGAGTTCCTTGCCGATATAGTAATTGAAGTCCACGTGGGGTAGTAGTCTGAACGAACGCTGGCTCGCAGCGCCGTTCGGCAACGATTCCCCACTCAGTATTTCCTTCTCGATGAGCGAGGTCTCTTGTTCCAACTGGCGCGAGAGCGCGGCAATCACGCGATCGCGGGCAACCCCACGTGTGAATATCGAGATAACGACAACGGGGATCAGCGCGATCGCTAATAGTGTGAGAAGCAATTTATCGCGAAATGTGAAGCGGTACGGCTTCCCCCTCGCCCAGAGAAACAGAAGGACAAGCATAACGGCTGCAGCAAGAATGAGAACATAATAGAGCATCGTGCGCACAATACCGAACACATGCGCCCGCGCATCGAGCAGTTCCATGCGAAGCGCGAGAAGCTCATTCGGTGCCCGCCGCATGAAAAACGTTTCGTAGTTTTTTCCACCGATGCGCTCGTTAAACCACAGCGGCGGAGCGAGTGTATCGGCAAAATGTGTTTGGACAGCGGCGGGGAGCGTATAGCCGATCGGGAGCGGCGAGCGCACCGAGGGGAGCAACTTCCCGTCGCGAAATTCGTTCACGCTCACCAGCCGGTAAAACGATTCGATGCTCTCCTGCGTCCCGGTTCGCAACACGGTCGGGGTTTCCCCGCGAAAGAGCGCTTGGCTTCCGCTTGAAATGACAACCACCCCTGTGCCCAAAAGTTGATCCGCGGCGATAATACGAATCGCGCCGGCATACGTTCTACGATCGTTCACACCAAGCCCTTCATGGAATTCCATGATGGCGCCCGTCGTATCGCTCGATGCCGCGGCGAGCGCCTCAGCGACACGCGGCGATTGTGCCCCAATCGTGAAGCGGCTCCTTTCCGTTCCCTGCGCGTCGTACACTGCGAACGCGCCGGCGTACCCAAGCTTCGCTACGGTGCTCCTCGCCCAACATCTGAACGCCAAACGCCGCAGTTGCTCGCCGCTTCCGTTCAACAAGGCATCGAACGTCTCATCCGATACGAAACTTTGCAGGCTCTCGTTCACCACCAATTTGAGCCAAGCATCGGCAGGGCGTGCCAGCTCGCGGGCAAACACTTCGACGGTTGTTCGATCTCTCTCTTGAATGTTTTGGGCGAGCAAGGGATAGAAGAACAGCGCGGAAAGGGCAAGCACAATCACGGCGTTTGCGAATGAAATCGGGGAGCGCACGCGGCCTTGTTTCTTCACGCGCATGATGAACATGAGAAGCGCCGCGCCAAACAATAACCGAAACGGCGTTGACATGAGCGGCGTTTCCTGCAGAATACCAAAGAGGACCGACGCAAGAACGAACAACACACCCACAATTACCCAGGCTGCTGTCCCCGTTGCATGTGTGCCTTCGGCACGGGCAAACAACCGAATCATGAATGACGTCAACCCGATCGCGACAATGATCATGCAAAAACTAATAACAAACAGATCGAATGCCATGAGGGCAAGATCGAACGATGGCGTCACGACTGTGGGGTCGTTGAATTTCAACCGCGAATCGAACACGGCACTACGAATCGTTGCGGCGTATGCCCGCAGCATCAGGTAGATGACTGTGGTAATCCCCGCGCCGGCCGCAACGCCCAACGCTATCGGCAAGCGTCGCAGAAACGGTGGAGCGCTTGTCGCTCGTTTACTCATGATGCGCACGATGAGCGCCGTGTTCGCAAGAAGCGCGAACGTTGTCAGCGTCAGCTCGCCGATGGATTTCGCGATCCCCCCACCGAATTTCGATGCGAAATGCTTCGGGTCGAATACATCGAGGTGAACAAACGACGCGGGAATGTCCATCCACAACAGGCAATACCGAGCAAGCCAGATGAGCGCAGTGACGGCGAGACACTTCCACAGCACCGAGCCAAACGTTCCAATCACGCGCGCGCCCAGCATCCCAACAATCCCCAGAAGGGAGACGAATAGCACCGCCCGCACGTTTTGAAACCATCCGCTCACGCGTTCGAGATACACCGAGCGCGACAGGCGCAGAATGCTCGCGGTAGCCAGCTTGCGATTATCAATGCCGCGCAATTCCGTCGAGACATATCGCCCGTCTCGCCGTCCTTCGGAGTTCTCGCCGTAGTCAACCTCCACGCTGACGCCGAGGTCACGGCTGAGCTGTTCTGCGAGTCCGGCGCGTGTGATGAACTTGTTGCTGAGCGGATAGCTCACTTCGACAGCCTGCCGCACAAGCGCGGCACCGACGATGTGCCCTTCATACCGGACAGGGATAATGACAAAGAGATGAGAAAAAATCGGACCGCGCGAGACATACGAAGTAAGAAAGCCGCGCAAGGCGTTCCGTATTTCGCGCTGCTCGACCAAACCACTGCGCCCTTGCCAAGCGACCAGAGCGCCTGCCGTGTCGTAGACTTCGACACTGACATCTTGTGCTTGGGAAATTCTCGCCACACGCCTAAAGAGTTGCGAGCGGTCATCCGATTGCCCCGAAAGATACGCCGTCACATCGGTGTGGCGGGCAACCTCCGCCGCAATCCGGCGAACGCGACGCTGGAGATCCGTAAACGCAACGCGGACTGCCGCGAGCTGCTTCGCACTCTCCTTCGAGTGTATCGCATCCCAGTTCTGCGCATAGTACGACAGCACGAGGCGCTCGCCAACGAAGAGCAGCGCAAGCAGCCCAAGAACAAAAAAGACGATACCTAAGGATCGTCTTTCAAATGAGAGAGAGAAAAAGTAGGATCGTAATTTGGAAAACATCAACTCAATAGATGTTGATTTCAGCGATCACCCATCGCTCCCCTATCTTCATCAATGCCACATAGACTTGAGCAGTCTCGCGCATGCCTTTCGTCGTAAACACGACGCTTCCGCTTGCATAGGGCGTGGCTTCGGTTTCCCCGACGTGGGAGAATTCGAAACTCACCACCCTGCGAGACTTGAAGAAATCTTCGAGCAAGTAGTATGCGTGATTTGCACTGTAGTAGCCACCCTCACCTCCTCGCAGAGCGACTTGCACTTGCGCACCAAGATGAGGAGAGAACGAGCCCACATTGCCCGTTTCGACTCCCTGCTGCACATCTTCGAACACAATCCGAAAATCGTGTCCGTGAGCTGCATCCTCTTGTGCAGCAGCAGGAACGACGGCGATTGAAAAGAGAACCGCTACAATTGTACCAAACTTCATACGCACCGTTGTTTTGCTTTCAAATTACTTTTTCTCCCTGCAAAAATCAATCCGCCTCAAAACGATACTCGCCACTACCGTCCGAACGTGACTTCCTTTTCGAGAAAACGCACATTGCCGTTGCGCCGGTCCTCTCGCGCAGCACGCTTCCTTCCTTCATCCAACTGCTCCCATTCAATTACGACGCGTTTGTCTCCTAACGACACAACCCGAAACTTGTAGAACTGATTGTCCCACGTCCACACGACATAAACATTCTTCGCCTCCGCCTTCACACGTCGCGTTGCCGACCAATCGCTCGGCGGTGAATCAAGCCGCTCGAATGAGACATCGCCAACGATTTGAACATCACTGTCGCTGCCGACGAAGAATTCCGCTCCCTCATCTGCGCTTGAGAAAGTCACATCCGCGCGATTGTCGCCAGCGTCAAGAATTTCTTCCGTAGAGAAATCAAATCCTTCACCACTCATCAGCGTCGCTTCGAGAACCTCATATTCCTCTTCGATAATGACGGGTGACTCTATAACGATTATCGGCGGCAACGATGGACCACACACAACAACCGGTCCCCCTCCTCCAGTGGGGTTCGGTCTAAGCGCAGGCTGAGGCACAGGTTGAGGCGCAGGTTGAGGCGCAGGATTCTCGGTCGCCTGCGACTCTGTGCGCGGTGGTCGCCCTCCCCCGCTTGACGCGCCGCGGTCCGCGTCAGGCCGCGTGACGCCGGTGTTGCGCTGAGCGAACACGGTCGTTGAAAGAGCGAGCCCAAGAACAATCGTCAGTAGTTTCATTTGTGCACCCTTTCGATGGTAAAACAAACAATGGAGAAAGGCGCCGCCGTTCGAGCCACCATCAAACCCTACTGAGCGGCACCAGCGTTCTCCACTGTTGTCATCTTGCCCTGCCTTCATCACCACCAATCCACAATCACCAACAACCTCAACCATCACCCTACAGCACAGGCAAGCTGAGTTAACACTAACGATGCTTCTCCCGATGAACCGAACTTCTCTCTCCTTCTGCTCGTTTCGCACGCTTCAAGAGCGGATTCGATTTCTGCAACTGATACGCCCAATCGAACGTCACTCTACTTCCTGAGATGTTCGTAACACGAAACTTTGCGTAATGATCATCCCACGTCCAAACGACATACGTATGACCTGCACGCAACTGCACATCATGCGTCGGTGACCAACCCGAGGATGGCGCTTCGCGAATATCGAGAATCGAATTGGTCGGACCCATGTCTTTGATATCAGAGTCGTCGCGCACGTTCATGTAGAGCGTGCCCTGATAATTTTCAAAGTACATGTCGGCGTACAAATCGTTGTACGGAACGACCGCGTACCGCGAAAAATCATAGCCGGAAGTTGCGGCGACGCGTCGGTAATCGTCGAGCACGACGCCGTAACCTTCCGGTCGGGGGATGTCATAAGCAACATCGCGGCTCAATTCACTTTCGTTGCCGTCGTAATCATACGCCGTCACTGCATAGTAGTAGGTACTTCCGTTGACGGCATCGCGGTCTTTGAAGTACGGCTCACGGACCGAGCCGATCAGCTCGTAGCGTCCGTCGTACGAGCCGCTCACAAACACATTGTAGCCCGCGACATCGCCGTCACGGTTCGCATTCCAAAACAACTCGATGAAGTTATCGCCGGTTTCAGTCCACAATCCTGTCGGTCGGGCTGGCGGCGTGGTATCAACGAAATCGTTCACAATATTCTTGCATCCGCCGACGAACAGGATCAAAATCGCGACAAACAATGTCCTGAAACCCTTCATCTCTTGTCTCACGAAATGGAACATGACTTTGATGGACTACAATACGACAAAGCACATGCCATGGGATTCGCTTGTCATTGCCGCAGGGTTTCGGGGAATTTTTCTGAAGCGGAGAGGAGCGAATGTCTAACACAGTAAGCAGGTCGTCTATTTTATGAGACGAGCGCCTGCGGGTAATTATGAACAAGGAAGCCCGCCAAACACTCGACGGGCTTTCCTCTGTTAAGAAGCAAACCGGATACTGTCTATTTCGCAACAACAATTTTTCGCGAAGCTGTGAAGCTGCCGGCAGTCAGCCTGTAGATATACACACCACTCGATAACGCTGATGCATCGGTCGCTTGTGCATAGTTGCCGCGCTTCCGCTCGCGCATCGCGTGCTTCATCAAGA
>CAYUFU010000093.1:2863-14903 GCA_964444145.1 uncultured Chitinophagales bacterium | reverse complement strand
ATCCTCCCGGATGTTGTTTGAGCCGTTGAATCTAACAGCTTAGAATTTCGAACGAATGAAATTCTCATTGAGGAATTGGGAGATACTCGAACGGGATCGAAAGAGAGAAAGTCGCGAGCCTGAGTTTCGGAGTTTGTGGAAATTGTATCTTGACGCGGGGGTAACTGCAACGACACTGTACCACCCTGACCATTCAGCGAAACCTTCTTGAACTTCGCACCATGATAAGCATTGCCGATTGCGATGCCAAGAGATTTACTCCGGACATCTTTCTTTCCTTCCCTCCCTTCGTCCGGAGAATCTGGACCATCGGTAAACCCGTCAAGGAAATTTAGATTGCTTGTCACAATCGGATATGGATTTGAAGTCAACCCTGTGTACGCTACTCGGATTTGAGTAGTCCGATGATCTGATCCAATGCTGGGATTCGTCACATTGGATGCCACCACTCCTCCGTTGACCCACGAATTTCCATCATATGCATAGTAGCGCGCGTCGTCATTGTCAGTGTGCCAGGCGACTACTTGTCGGTAGTTCAAGGGATGAACCATGATTGACGGATGAAAAAAAGCTGCTCCTCCATGGAACTCAGTTGTAACGCCCCAGCCCCAACTCTCTCTCCTCCTTTGGTGAATGACATACGTAGTTACGAAATCGTAGTCGTATGTCTGCCAGGTAATAGCGGGGCGGTAAGGCGAGACGTTCTCGAACGTGAGCGACGGAAAATCGCTCCATATATAGCTACCACCGACAGAGACAACTTCTGTTGGGCTGAAGTCCAGAGTCTGCGTCCCGAAATTGTAAGTGATGTATGTGTAATGGATTTCATCCTTTTGCGACCACGCTACACCAAGCTGTCCAGTGAGGTTCCCGTAGGAAAAAATCTCGGCTGATGGATGCTTCGATTCAAAATCCGTTCCCGGTACATGTTCAAAAGTGTAGTGGGTAATGTTGTTCACAAGATCTTTGTAGTACACCTCTATGCCCGCAGTTCCACCCGACGTGTCACCGTTGTCGTAAACAATAGTCTCAAAGTTCTCATCGAGCGAAATCACCGGAGTTGCTTCTCCTTCGACAGTCACTATGAATTCTGGATTTGTCCAGGTATTGTCGGAATTCAGGTAGCGAAGATATACATCCGAAACTCCACCCGAGAACTTCTCCCACGTAACGCCAAGTGGTGGGTGAAGCTGTGAGCCGCCCTTGCGAACAGCAATTGACGGCGATTTATTTATTCCGCTCCCGTCACTGAGTAGAACTTCATTGCTCCAAGTCGCACCATCATTTGCTGAGCGGGTGTACCATACCTCACCGCCGGACTCATAGACTACGTGATGCGCGCCGTTGAAGTAAGTCATCTTCCGTTGATTGTTAGAAGCTGTGGCTGTTTGAACAGAGGAAGCCATGCGTTGTTTGTATTGAGCGTAGACGGTGAAGTGGTCGCTTGGAGTAAAATCCCGCGGGTTTTGTGTTGAGCCATCGCTCCACCTTACAAAAAACCAATCGCTGCTTGGAGGTACGGCTTCAACATGAATTGGCGCTGAGACGCGTTCAACGAAAGCACCTGACCATGATGCAACGGGTGCTCCGTAGTTGACACGATAAGTTCCTCCTACCGTACCCTCAAACGACTGGCCGTTCGCAATTGCGATGTTGAATTCGCGATTGAACACCGCGATGTAGATGTGACTTCCATCGACGCTCGTACTCCATGTCGGCATTCCATAGGTTCCAACGATTACTTCATCGAGATCCTTTTTTTGCCACTCAGTGAAATAACGAGTATAGCCGCCACTCGTTTGCGTAGTGGCGGTAACCGAAATTGTCAGGGGATCACCGAAGTTCTTTGGAAAGGGTACGCCGGAAGGAACCAATTGTGAATTTACAATCACATTACCTTCCTCAAAGTCATTCTTGACTGTTGTAGAAATCGGAATTATTCCAGCATTGAAGCAAAACCAATAGAAGAGACTTGCTGTTGCTCGGATAGAATAGACATAGGTCTCGTTTGCTATGTCAAAGAAATTGACACTATTAGGTGGGTTACCCAAAGCTTGGTACCTAGAAAGCAAGAAGCTATTTGAACCATTCGGTAGGTTATGGTTGCCGGCATCGTCGTCGCTGGGGAAATGATCGGCCAGCTGATTTTGGTTGTAAAACAACGTACGAATTATCAGAGTATGATTGGAACCAGTGAGATTTGGCAACAGACCACCTTGGGAAACTGCATTTGTGTAGTTCCACGCTTGCGCCGGGAAAGTAGTTTGTTCAGCATTGCAAGCAGACCCGGGGAATCCTAAAGTGCCACCCATAAATAATTCATAAGAGTCAATATTCCCTAACTCACAGGGGTGCAAATCATTCTTACCGTGGGCCGGACAACTCATATCCTGCAATAAATGTGCAACTCTACCGAGAATCATCGCTGACCACCTTCGAGCAGTCTCTTGCTGAAGCGTTTGAGCTGTGGGAGTTTCGAAATGATTGGTGCCAGTGAAATCCTGATATCCTTCGAACATACACTGCCCCGTGCGATAAAAATGCACTAAGGAACTATACGAGTAGAAGTATCCATTGATTATTCCTCTCACAGGGTCAACTCCCGGAAGCGCGAAATAGATCCGCCCGCCACCAAAAAGATATCTTCGTGCTTTCTGCAATGCGTTGGGTGCATTGGGTGAAAGTGGAATCGGCGTCGTTGCCTCATCCCCATTGTCAGCACGCCAAAAGTGGGTACTTGATGCAGCCCAACCATCAAAGGGTCCGCCATACCTGTATACTGGATCTTCAATGTCCTCGCGCCAAGCTCCGACTCCGACAAGTCCGGTAGCCCAAGGGTAGGTATTATCTCCATACCCATAGAAGGTCATACCTATCCTATCTCGCAGTTCTGGAACGGGGCCAATTTGTGCCTCTAACATGAGGTATGCTTGCTTTACGGTATACTGATGTACCCATTCTTTGTGGGCAAGAGATTTATTTGACAAAACAGTAAGAGCCAATAAGCCAAATAGCAGTTTCCAATCCATGGTTTGTTCCTTTCCTCAGGATTGTATGTGCTTGAAGGTTTAGACTGCTTTTAACTTTTATGAGGCTATCACTAGAAAGCCCAGCGAATAGCTACGTCCACATCCGGACCGAAAGAGACTTTTTTTTCAGCCTCAGCTCTCTGTCGCGTGTACCCTACGGTAAAACCTATGCGAAAGAAAAATCCTATGCCTTTTTGGGATAAAGACATAGAGCCGGCAGCAACCGAAACATAATTGTCCTCGAACAGAGAATTCGGATACGATAGATTTGGTCTCGTTCTTGTAATAAGAAGGAGACTGAAAAACAGAGGATCAGGAAAAGATGGGTGCCAACCAACACCAAAAGCGTATCTGTTTTCCATGTCGGTAGCACCGATTAAATTTTGAGCAGCAATTCCAACTGATGATTCTAATGTGAACTGCCTGTTGATCAAGTACCTGGCTCCTATTCGTGCACCATTTGAAAGGCCTAGACCAAAATGAATATCAAACTTACTTTGTAAATCCTTACTCAGAGTATCATTGGGTGTTTGGCAAAAGCACAATTGAACGACGAACAGGCAAACAACCCAACACCGCCGATTGACATTTCGCATCTCATTTCCCATGTATGATAGCCGACTTAAAACCATCATTCCCCACAATGAAAATTTCTTTTCCATCACTATAACAATCGCTACCGTGATTTGTGCTTCCCAGTTCAGAGAATTGTTGCCAATCATATCCATTGAAGTGCCACACTTCGCGTCCTACGCCGACGATATTGTTGGTTGCACTTTGAAACAGATGTCCAACCTGTGCGTCAACAAGTTTTGTCCACGAGGTGCCAGTACGCTGGTACACATTCGGACTAGAACTATACAACGTACCGGCAAAAGAGTAGATCGAAATACCTAAGCGAGCTGGTGGTGCATTTGGGGTCCTCATTACCGAATCAATCTTACTCCAACTGCTTCCGTCGAACCGAAAAAGGAACGAGCCTGATGAATCCACCGGCGGCACATCATCACCAACGTGTCCGAATGCATAAGCTTCATTCGCGCTCACCGCGGCGATTGAAGAAAAAAAGTATTGTCGCCCGGCTTCATACAACGTCCACGCGTTGCCATCTCTTTTGTAAAGCACCCCACTTCCTCCGGCGGCGAAAAGCACACTTGCCGAAACGACATCAAGACACCACAGCCCGTCCCGCCGAGGGAGGACGTTCACTTGCCGCCATGAAGAGCCATCGAAATGTGCTGCCAATGTAGAATCAATGATGTAGCTGCTATCAGGCGAAAAGTACCCTCGCCCGCCAACAGCCCATATATCGTTGGGGGATGTGCCATCAATGGCTTCGAATCCTCCTATGACAGATGAAACATTCACAGGTCGCCAGCTTGAACCGTCGTAGCGCCACATTCTTCCTCCGGAAACCTCACAATGCCCAACAACGTAAACATTCGTCGGGCTTGTCGCATACATGCTACTCATCGTCGTTTGAGCGTTGCCGAGATAGAATAACGTATCTCGCGTCCAAGTGTAATCCCGTTTCCCCGGAACTATCGGATCGACTGGGTTGGATTCATCCTTCTTACAACTCATTCCAACAAAAATAAGAATTACGCACAATAGTATTTTCCACAATATCATCATCGCCGCCTCATGCAGCAGTCCAAACCTCACCCGTGCAACTCGCCTTGTGCTGGCTTCACCCCAACAAGTTCGTCATTCGGATTCGAGAGTTTTGCGAGATACGACGTGCGCGGCTTCGTATTCAACTCCGCAAGTAAGCCGTACTCACGCGGCTCCGCTTTCATCTTTGAGACTTTGCTGTTCTTGTCGTTGATGTCACCGAATGTAATTGCCTGTGCGGGACACGCGGCTTGGCACGCCGTCGTCACCTCGCCGTCGCGAATCGCACGATTCTCTTTCTTCGCCTCGATGCGCGACGCGCTGATGCGCTGCACGCAGTACGTGCATTTTTCCATGACGCCGCGGTTGCGCACCGTAACGTCGGGGTTACGCATCAGTTGATACGTCGGCGTTTCCGTGTCGGAATATTGGATAAAATTGTAGCGCCGTACTTTGTACGGACAGTTGTTCGAGCAGTAGCGCGTCCCGACGCAGCGATTGTACGTCATCACGTTCAATCCCTCATGGTCGTGCGTCGTTGCCGCAACCGGGCAGACCGGCTCGCACGGCGCATTCTCGCAGTGCTGACATGCGACGGGCATCATATGTATTTCGGGGTTGTCGAGGTCGCCGCTGTAGTAGCGGTCAATGCGAATCCAGTGCATCTCGCGTCCGTTCGCGACTTGTGCTTCGCCGACGACGGGCGTGTTATTTTCCGACACGCACGACATCACACACGCGTTGCAGCCTGTGCACGCGTTCAAATCAATCGTCATCCCCCACGCGTAGCCGTCGTATTCGTACGGCGGATAGAACGACTCCTTGTCCGTGGGGCGGTGCGCCATTTCTTTCGCGAATTCGGGCTTCGACTTATACTCACCGAGCGTCGCCGTGCGAACAATCGGGCGACCCTCCATGCTCCAATGGTCTTGCGTGCACGGGACGTTATACCACTCGCCCGTCTTTTTGATTTCGACTCCGTGAGCGAACGAAAGATTCTTCGATGAACGCAGCGCGTACGCGTTCGCACCGATGCCCGTCCCAACACGCCCTGATTTCTTTCGTCCGTAGCCGAGATGCAAGGTTACCGCATCATCAGGATGTCCGGGTTGTGTCCATGCGGGCGCTGAAACTTTTTCTCCGTTGAATGCAAGCTCAACTATATCGCCATCTTTCAATCCAAGCTTCTGAATCATCGTCGGACTCATGAGCGCGACATTCGTCCACGTGTTGCGCGTGACGTGTTTGGGAAGTTCTTGCAGCCAGCCGTTGTTCGCAAAACGCCCATCGTAAATTGATGGGTCTGGGCGGAACATGAGTTCGATTCCATCCTTGTTGGGCGCCGGAACACCACTCTGCCCGACATCTCCAAGCTTCACGTCTTTCGTTTGAAATGCAGTTTCCGCAACGACGCCGTCGTTCAGCGACCTGCGCCAGAACGAGTCAAAATCCAGCCCAGTGCGTTGCCTCTGCCAATACGCCTTGACAATATCCATCCCATTCCGCCCGGTGCCGAACAGATCATCCAACAACTCGTGCGTTGATTTCGTCGCGTAGAGTGGAAGAATGAGCGGCTGCATGATTGTCGCCGTCCCGTCGAACGCACGGGCATCGCTCCAGCACTCGAGATAGTGCGACTGCGGAATATGCCATCGGCAGCGCTCCGCCGTTTCGTCGTCGTACATGCTCAGGCAAACAGAGAATTTCACTTTCTCCAACTCGTCGGCAAACTTCATGTCGCGCGGTGCATCGTACACGGGATTGCCGTCGAGAATCACCAGCATGTCCACCGCACCGCGCTTCATGTCCTCAACCAGCGCATGCAACGAAGGGATGTGGTTCTCTACACGACACTCGACCGGGGAAGTATATTCGACCGTAGCACCGACATTCGCTAACTGAACATTCATCGCATGAGCGAGCGCGTGAACGGCGGCTGGCTGGTGAATGCCGGCAACAACGATGCTCGACCCTTTGTGGCTCAACAAATCGTTCGCAACGGCGGCAACGATCTTCTCATCAACTCCACCTGAAGCGGCAACGCCAGCGACTCCAAGTCGAGATGCAACGGCGCGAGCGAACGATGCAACTTCACTCGCCTTCATTCTGAAACGATGGTCGGCTTTGGCCCCGGTGATCGTCGGCGTGCTCTCCGCCATGTACAGACGATTCATATCAGCTTTCTCGGCGCCGACACGGCGGCGATTCGCAAAGTCATGAGCGTACCGCACACTGCCCGCACCTGAAGAAAAGAAATCTGCATCGAGCGAGAGAATGACATCAGCCTTATCGAAACGATAACGCGTGTGCACGTATTCACCGAACGCGAGGCGAGCACCTTCGCGAACATTATCGAGTCCGCACGGCTCGTACTGGTGCCACTTCGCTTCAGGGAATTGAGAGAGGATTGCTTCGATTTGTGCGCCGAGCGTAGGTGATGTGATGTTCTGCGTAAGGATGCGTAGTCCGGCGCCTCTTAAGGCGCGTTGAGCTTCGAGCTGACCTTTGGCATTACGCAAAAACCTCTCGTATCTGCTGGGCTCCCCCTTTTCCGTGACAATCTGCGAGCGGTCGGGGTCGTACAAGTTCAAAAGCGAAGCCGTCGCGAAAACATCCGTCGCACCTAAACTCGCAGGATGGTCGGGATTGCCGGCGACGTGTGTCGGGCGACCCTGATGACTCGTTACCAGCACACCCTGTGCGTAGCCACCAAGCACGAATGCCGTTGCATACTGCAGCGGCTTGCCCGCTACAAGCTGCTCGGGCGCTTTGACGTACGGAACGATTTTCTCCTCGGGCTGCTTTACGCACGCCGTCAGGCCGGCGAGCGATAGCGACGCGCCCATCACCTTCATGAAATCACGTCGGCTGTAGCCTTCGCTCCACAAGGAAGCCTCGCGAGGAAATTCCTTTTCCAAGAACTGTTTGAACTGCTCCGTCTCGGCAACTTCATCCAGACTGCGCCAAAACTCCTTACCGTTTTTACCGGCGAGCTTCGCTCTCACAGCAGCTATGTTTAGAACAGTTTGTTCGCTCATTCAAAGTAGGGTTAAGCTTGAACTTTTGAGATGTCGTTCAACGATGACAAATCGAGCAGTCGCTGAGCTGCTTCACCTGCACATTATATTTCTTCACCAGCTCCCTGCCCGCCTCGATGCGGTTCACGGGATACTTGTACTCAAAATTGTAAATCTCTTCGACAGGACGAATGTACTTCTCGGGATTGCGATGACACTCCAAGCACCAACCCATCATCAAGGTGTTGCTCTTCCAGGTCAAAGGCATCTTATTCACGTCGCCATGGCAGACTTCACATGCCATCCCCTTATTGACGTGAATGCTATGATTGAAGTACGCGAAGTCGGGCAGGTCGTGCACGCGCACCCATTCGAGCGGCTTTTGCGTGCGGTAACTTGCGCGCACAGGCTCAAGCATTTGCGCGCCGGTCCAAATCTGTGAGTGGCATGTCATGCATGTGTGCGTCGGCGGAATGCCTGCAAACGCAGACTTCTCCGCCGTCGTGTGGCAGTAGCCGCACGAAATACCTAAACCGTTAACGTGATGTTCGTGACTGAAGGGAATCGGCTGTTCGATAGGTTGGTTCACGTTCGTGAAGTAGCCCGAGCGGTATCCGTCCCACCCAATCCACCCGACAAGGCCGATGATAAACAACACTGCAACGATACTGGCTCGGGAAATGACGCGCATCGAGGGATGAAATATTTGAGCCATACCGTTACAGCAATCCTTTGCAGATGGTTAGAGAATCAACACTACACACTACGCGCAAGCCGAATATCAATGAACAAATGGAAAGTTCTAGGGGTGGAACGTGACCAGTCTGCGAATCGTCATCCGAAGACGAGTTGAGCAGGAAAATTCACTTGCAACATGATTCAATATACGGGAGAGTGCCGTAACTATCAAGACCGTGCCGGACGATTTTTGGTATAACCGCGCGAGGTGGCGGACCTGTGCAGCGACAACCTTGACGAAGGGAAGCCGAACATTCATCCGCGCAGGGGATTCCTCTCTTTGAACTCCTCCCAAGCCTTCGCGTCGTCGCGTGAGAATACACTACCGGAATTCAAAATATGCACCACACTTGAATCGCGTGTCGCATGTGATTACTTTTTCACCATCACGACGCTTGCACGATGGACCGAACAGGCACACCGACAAGACCAAAAACTTTTTACTACGAGGATGTACGCAGCCACATCAAAAACGGCGACGTGTTGATGTATCGCGGACGCTCGCTTCAGTCGCGCATCATCATGTTCATCACACGCTCGAACTATTCACACGCGGGCATTGCCGCATGGTGGAACAACCGTCTCATGGTAATGGAAGCCGTCGGGAAAGGCGTCGTCGCAACACCGATGTCGCTCAGCGTCGGCAAATACGATGGACGCGTCGAATGGTTCACCTCCGCAGACGAGATTACCGACGACGAACGCCTGCAGATGATAAAATTCGCGCAAGAAGAACTGGGAAAAGAGTACGCAACATGGAAAGCGATGAAGTTAGGATTGAAAATCCTCTTTCAACGCGACAAGGACGCGAAAGACAAGCTGCGTCGCGAGCGACAACTCTTCTGCTCGTATTACGTTGCGCAGATCTATAACGCCATCGGCAGAGACTTGAAGCGAGGCGTGAGCGATAGGTTCATGACCCCGCGCGACATCGCCGATTCACCCATGCTGCGAAGAGTCGCAGTGCTCAGGAAGACACGATAACGCACTCTCGCTAAAAAAAGCTACAGGATGCGAGGTCCAAGAAGGCAGGTAGTCGCAACCCAACTACATCCACTTCTTCCGGCGAAAATACCACAACATCCCAACTGCCACAAGCACCATCAGTAGCGTTGCGACCGTATGACCGTAGTGCGATTCCAGCCCCGGAAGAAACTTGAAATTCATCCCGAAGTACCCCGTAATTACACTCAGCGGGAGAAAGATCGTCGAGATAATCGTTAGCACCTTCATCACCTGATTCAAGTTGTTCGACGTGACCGAAAGATACGCGTCCAACAAACCGCTCAACACATCGCGATACGATTCCGTCAAGTCCGTCATCCGCACGAGGTGGTCGTACACATTGCGGTAGTACACCATCTCGTTCGTTGTGATGAGCGCGAACTCGCCGCGTGAGAGACGGTTCAGCATTTCCTTCTGATAACTCGCAATCTTCCGCACCGCCATCACGTCCTTCTTCAATTGCAGAATCCGCATCATCGTTCGCTGCGACGGCTTTTTCAGCACCTCCTCCTCCATCGCATCAATCGCCATATCGAGCTGGTCGAGAATCGGCGTATAGTGATCAACCACATCGTCAATGATGAGATGAAACAAAAAATCCGGACCGCGTCCCATCGCTTGCGGATTCTTACTGCACATCTGCGCTGCGTAGGTGATGGAGCGGAGCGGCTTGTAGTGATGCGTCACCAACACTCGCTTCGAAAGAAATGCACTCAACTGCGTCGTGCGGATCTCAATACCGTGTTTCGCCCTCTCCCCTTCCGCATTCGCAGGTTCGATAGGATTGAAAATCACAAACAAGTACTGTCCAAAATCCTCCACCTTCGGAAGATGATCCCCCTCCCCTGAACTCCGCTGGCAATCTTCAATCGCCAGCGGATGCAAATCCAACAGCGACACCAACAGCGTCTCCTCCTCCGCCTCGCTCGGATTCTCCAAATCAATCCAAATCACTCCATGTTGTTGCGGCAGCGCGAGCGCCAGCTCCTTGATCGTCAGCTTCTTGATTTCGTTGTTGACGTGATGAAGAATCGTTACCATGGCATCACTGAGAAATGTGGGGACACGACAGACGACAACAAGATTGAGAAATCTGGAAAGAGAATCAATCGTTCACTGCCGCGAAGTCACCATCCCATCCCCTCTGGGGATAGGGGTGAGTGTCTTCAACAAACAAAGAATGATTGCAAGACGAGATTGTTCTTTTGGGGCTTCAACAGTCGGTGTCGTGGTAACCTGCTACTGCGCCGCAGGACGCGTCCAACAACGTCAAACCGACAGTCGCACGCCTTCGCCCGTGCCGTCAATCCTCAACCCTCCCCTTCTCCTCTTCACGAAAAGGGTCGAGGGACGAGCGCTATCGAATACCCTTCGCAGCCGAACATCATCTCTCGACCGCCCGCAGCGGCACCGCCCGCACCCAATCCCCAAAGTTGAGCAGCTCTTCCATACGGCACGACCATACGAGCCTCCCGTCATACACCGTCATATCGGGACAGCCGTCGCACATACTCAACGCACCGCTCTCCATGAAATCTGCCGGTTGAATGATCATGACCGACTGCATATACAATTTCTTGAAGAGTAAACTCGGTGAACGGAACGCGTCATGCAAATATATCTTGCGCGCTGCTCGCAGCCCTTTATCAACAACCGAAAGCGCGAGCATAGATTTCGCACGCCCCAACACCTCGGGTTTCGTATAAGCGAGATACGAATCCTTCAAAAGATGATGCAACGTTTGCGACAACTCCATAAACTTTGCACCCGCGTAGCCAAAGATTTTGTCCCTCGTTCCGATACGCATCGTCAGCAGCCACTTGAAATGGTCGGGGCGCTCGGTGCCGTTCAAGTACGCGCACGGTTGAAAGTCCGGATACTTCGTGCGGATTGCCTCCACGATGTCCGTAGACATGATGCCGATTTTCCGTTCCTCCTCGATGGCATAGGCAATCGGCGTCATATCAATCTTGTTGCCGCCGACGAAATACTCGTAGCCCTTATGAATCAGCGCGGCGCGGTAAGCGATGAACACAAGGATATGCACAATGTCAATATGCTTCTGCCCCCATTCAACAATTGCGGGAACATACTGCAGCGTATGGTCGTACACCGTCGCGTTGAACGCGCACGATAGCCCACCGACAGCAGCAAGCATCTGCGCGTACCGCAAGCGCAAATCGTTCAGCTCGAGCTCAGTCTTCCCCTTCATGTGCGGCCGCTGCTGCCCGCTGTCAATATGAAACGTGAATCCTTCAACGCCGGCATTCTTGAGCGCGCGGAGCTTCTCCATCGTCAGCGCCAGACCGTTCGTGTTGATGATGGGCTTTTGTCCATCCTTCGCAATCATCTCGACAATCTTCTCGATCTCCGGATGCGTCAGCGGATCGCCGCCTGCAATGGAAACGCCGTCCGTCTTGCGCAAGCGCTTGAACGTATCGAGCTCTTTTCTGATTTGCTCCAGCGACTTGTGCGCTTTCGGATCATTCTTACGATAGCAGCCGTCGCAGTACAAATTGCACGCGCTCGTCGGCTCTAACCAGCTGATGGCATTATCGGGCAAACTCCACGGAAGCCGATACAACTCGTTATGATTGAGCACGTGATTCGTCGTGTGTTCCATTGTTTACTCCTTGT
>CAYUFU010000093.1:0-2763 GCA_964444145.1 uncultured Chitinophagales bacterium | reverse complement strand
TCAGCATCTCTTCCCATTGCGCGAGCCAGCCGACCGTACGTGGAATCGAAAACAACACCGGGAACATTTCGACAGGAAATCCCATCGCTTGGTAAATCAGCCCCGAATAAAAGTCAACGTTCGGATACAACTTCCGCTTAATGAAGTACTCGTCTTCGAGCGCAATCTTCTCAAGCTCGAGCGCGATGTCGAGTTTTGGGTTGCGTCCCGTTACTTCGAACACTTCGTCGGCGAGCTTCTTAATGACTTTTGCACGCGGATCGTAGTTCTTGTACACACGATGCCCAAAGCCCATCAAGCGACCGTTTCCCGCTTTCACGCCCTTGACGAATTCCCCTACCTTATCCTTTGTGCCGATTTCGTCGAGCATGTGCAGCACCTGCTCGTTCGCGCCGCCGTGCAGCGGACCATACAGCGCCGCCGCCGCTCCCGCCATTGCCGAGTACGGATCAACATGCGAACTGCCGATACCACGCATCGCGTTCGCACTGCAATTCTGCTCGTGATCGGCGTGCAAGATGAACAGAATATCGAGCGCCTTCACCAGCGTCGGGTGCGGCTCGTACTTTGGTTCCGTCATGCGCCACAGCATGCTCATGAAATTCGCGATGTAGCTCAGTGAGTTGTCGGGATAGACATACGGTCGTCCCTGACTATGGCGATAGGCGAACGCTGCGATCGTCGGCATCTTGCCGATGAGCCGCCAAATCTGTTTTTGCCGAGCCGCAGGATTATGAATATCCTGGCCGTCGCGATAAAAGGTCGAGAGTGCGCCGATCGTGCTGATGAGCATGCCCATCGGATGTGCATCGTAATGGAAGCCGTCCATCAGCTTCTTGATGTTCTCATGAATCATCGTGTGATACGTGATGTCGTGCGTCCACTGCTCGTATTGCGATTTCGTCGGCAACTCGCCGTAGAGAAGCAAGTATGCGACCTCAAGAAAATTGCTTTTCTCAGCAAGCTGCTCGATCGGGTAACCGCGGTAGCGAAGAATTCCTTTGTCGCCATCAATGAACGTGATTTTGCTTTTGCACAACGCCGTGTTCATGAACGCCGGGTCGTACGTCATCAAGCCAAAGTCGTCGTCTTTCACTTTTATCTGTCGCAAGTCCATCGCCCTGATGGTCTCATGCGTGATGGGCACTTCGTATTTCTTGCCAGTGCGATTGTCAATAATCGTCAGGGTGTCGGGCATTCTCTCTCCAATGATGACAAGATTATGTATCCTGATTCTTGGGTTTATTGTCTGTGTACACCATCTCTGCGGAACGAAGCGAACGCTATCGCTCGCTCATCGCGTCTCTTCTCGCCAGTGCTGTAATCTCTTTGCGCATCTTTTCGAGTTCCGTCATGGCTTCGGGTGTTCCCTTGAGTTCAAGTAATGGGGGCAGCCACTTCCGAATGTAACGCCAGTCCAGCTTTTTGCCTTGCCTGATAATGACGCCTCGAACATCATTCCAATCAAGTGGTCGTCCAGCAAATGCCTTGAAGACAACGAGATCTTCGGCACGACACGTCCTCAACCATGCGCCTTTTGCATATTCAATTTTTCTTGACCGACGAACGGCATTCTGCTCGAATGGCAAACCGCCAAGTGAAACGTCAAACGAAATGTCATCCCACTCAAGCAGCACAACACGATTGCGCAGTGCAAACTTCTTCATCTCCCTTGCGCGCGGCTTGAAGCGTTTGAGGAGCGTGTCAATGTATTTCTCTTCTTCTCCAAACCCCGCCAGCAAGTTAACATCGGCGTCCTGCGTATACCGCGGCTCACCCAAGGCTTGAACTGCGAGACCGCCGATGAAACAGAAATCCCATTCTTGCTCCTCAAAGAATTTCTGAATCTCCAACGCAAGAGAGATGAGTTGCTTCACTTTCTTGCTTTTGAGAATATGGCCTGCATCTCGACCAATCCGCTGTGCAGGGGCTTAGGTCTTCGACGCAAGTTCATCCGTAACGTCCCCGAGAGAATCTCGATTGACCGCTTCGTGTTCGCCTTTCGAATCCGCATTCGCCGCTCGCGTTCCAACTCGGGACCTGCGCGTTTCCACGCCTTCACCCAGAGTCGAGCCTGCTCTTTTTCCTTTCGCGTCATCGCGCACGCATTTTTGTCGAACAAAAGATACGCAACAAACAACTCACTCTCAATAACTCGACATCATGAAAATGATTTCGTAGATTACGAAAGCGCTGTAGTACAAGGTCAATGTCAAGAATTCCCGACATTCGACTTCCCTTTCATCTTGGAATAAACACGGTTCTATGACAATTCAAATCTTCGTCACCGGCGGGACGTTCGACAAAGAATACAACGAGCTTGACGGAACGCTCTTCTTCAAGGACACGCACCTCAAAGAGATGCTCATGCTCGGCAGATGTAACGTCGACGTTTCGATACGAACACTGATGATGATTGACAGCTTAGAGATGACCGAGCTTGACCGTCAGTTGATTATCGAGAATTGCAAGAAGACGAAGGAAAGCCGCATCGTCATCACGCACGGGACCGACACGATGGATCTAACGGCGAGAGCAATCGCCGCGGCAGGCATTCATGACAAGACGATTGTGCTGACGGGAGCGATGATTCCCTATAAGTTTGGAAGCTCTGACGGTTTGTTTAATTTGGGGAGCGCGATCGCCTTCGTGCAAACGCTTCCGCCCGGCGTGTACATTGCGATGAATGGAAAATACTTCATGTGGGACAACGTGCGGAAGAACAAGAAGACGGGACAGTTCGAGGAAATATCGTAAGTGCCG
>CAYUFU010000092.1:5786-15085 GCA_964444145.1 uncultured Chitinophagales bacterium | reverse complement strand
CTCTTGCTGACCAAGTAACCTGTTCGCTGCCAATTTTTTGGGAAAGCCTCGTTGAGAAAGACGGGGCTTTTTGTTTTTCGACTCAGGGTTTGGCTACATTGTATCTCGTACTGACTCAGCGCACATTTCCTGTGCCAACCTTCTCACCCTGCTTTTCTTCGCATCGAAAATTGTGTACCTTATGTTTAGAAATCATAACGGCATTGAGGAACTATGGTCATAATCGGCGAAGCCGTTATAGATGACGCTGTTGCAGAGGCGCGATTCTGCTGCGACCTTGCCGTGTGCAAAGGCGCGTGCTGCACGTTGGAAGGGGGCAGAGGGGCGCCGCTCGAAGATGAAGAAGTTTTGGAAATCTACAAAGCCTATCCCATCGTCAAGCGGTACCTCGACGAACGAAATATCCGCACAATAGAAGCCGATGGATTAGTGGATGGCGCGCCCGGCGATTATGCCACAGCGTGCGTCGAGCGCCGCGAATGTGTCTTCGCATACGTCGAGGAGGGCGTCGCACGGTGCAGTTTCGAAAAAGCGTACCTCGCCGGCGAGACGGATTGGCGCAAACCACTGTCGTGTCATCTCTTTCCGATTCGCATTCGGCGGTTTGGAAAAGATTTCGTGCGGTACGAAACGATTGACGAATGCGAAGGGGGCAGGATGCGCGGCGAGAAGGAACAGGTCGCACTGCACGAGTTCCTGCGCAGTCCGCTGATCCGAAAGTACGGTGAGTTGTGGTACGAGAAGTTCTTGCAGTATTGTAAGTCGAAAACCGGGGAGCGTGTAACCGAACATTGAGCATGCTGAATCTTTCTCTCCAACATAAGATGATGATGAAGCTGTCGCCTCAACAGGTGCAATACCTGAAGATGCTCCAGCTTCCAACCCTTGCACTCGAACAAAAAATCAAGCAAGAGTTGGAGATGAATCCTCTCCTCGAAGAAGGCATGGAGGAAGAACTCGAACAGCAAGAGCCGGAGAAAGAAGAACTCGTCGAAGTTGAAGCGGGCGCGGCGGAAGCGGAGGCGAAAGAAGAAAAAGCGACGAAGGACGACGACTACACGATCGAGGACTACATCAACGACGAGACCTTCGGGCACAAGGCAGTCGAGCGCTACGACGATGAGGAGAAAGAAGAAATGCCGATGCCCGACACGGTGCCGCTGTATCATCGGCTGCTCGAGCAATTCATGCTTCTCGATTTGGACGACGAAGAGAGCATTATCGGACCGGAGATCATCGGCAACTTGGATGAGGACGGGTATCTGCGCCGCCCGCTCGACTCCATTGTCCAAGACGTGAATCTCTCGCACAACATGACTATCACGCTCGTGAAGGCGGAAGCCGTGTTGAAAAACATTCAGCGGCTCGATCCGCCGGGCATCGCGGCACGCTCGCTCCAGGAATGTTTGATTGTCCAGATGGAATTGAAACACATGGACGATCACTATCTCAAGCTCATCACGCTCCGCATCCTGAAGGAATTCTACGACGACTTCACGATGCGGCACTTCGAGGAGTTGGCAAAGAAACTGAACACGACGCTGGACGACCTCAAGCGGGCAATCGAAGTGATTCAACATCTCAACCCCAAGCCTGGTGAAGGAGAATTCACCCCGCACGAAAATTACATCGTGCCCGATTTCATCGTCACGCAATCGGAAGACGATTTCGTCATCACGCTGAACGACAAGAACGTTCCGCCGCTCCGCATCAACAAACAATACAAAGAGCTGATGTCGAAGCGGAAGAACAACGGCGTACCGGCAGAAGCGAAGGATTTCATCCGTCAACGGTTCGAGGCAGCAAAGTGGTTTATCAGTTCGATTCACCAACGGCGCGAAACGATGATAAAAGTGATGCGGACGATCGTTGAAAAACAACGCACGTTTTTCGAGACGGGCGAAGGTCTGCGCCCGATGATCTACAAAGACATTTCGGAAGTTATCGGCATGGACATCTCGACGATCAGCCGCGTGGTGAACAGCAAGTTCGTGCAGACTGATTACGGGGTGTTTTCCCTCCGGCACTTCTTCAGCGACTCGATCAGCACGACGGACGGTGAAGAAGTGTCGAACAAAGAAGTCAAGAAAAAGCTGAAGGACCTGATTGACAAAGAAGATCCATTGAAGCCATTGAGCGACGACAAGCTCGCGAAGCTACTGAACGAGCAGGGATTGAACATCGCGCGGCGCACGGTGGCAAAATATCGCGAGGCGATGCTGATACCCGTAGCGCGCCTCCGCCGCAAACTAACGTAAACTTTCTCTCCACACTTTTTTCGAGCATCTCCCCCATGCCTGAGATCATTCGAGCAACAACTGTCATTGGGCTTTCGCACAATGGCAAGACGGTCATCGGTTCCGACGGACAAGTCACGGTCGGCAACACGGTGATGAAGCAGGGTGCGCGCAAGGTCCGCAAACTCTACAACGATTCCGTTCTCGCAGGATTCGCAGGCGCCGCTGCGGACGCCTTTGCGCTCTTTTCAAAATTCGAAGACCAGCTCGAGAAGCATCGCGGCAATTTGGAGCGTGCAGCAGTCGAGCTGGCAAAGGAATGGCGCACAGACAAATATCTCCGGCATCTCGAAGCCTTGCTTGCCGTATTGAATGCGGACAAATCCTTGATCGTCTCGGGTACAGGTGAGATCATCGAACCGGACGATGGCATCGTTGCTATCGGCTCCGGCGGGAGCTTCGCCCTTGCGGCGGCGCGCATGCTGGTGAAACATTCGAGCCTCTCGGCACGCGAAGTCGTCGAGGAATCTCTGAGAACGGCGGGCGCCATTTGCATTTACACAAACACGAATCTGACGATCGAAGAACTTTGACATGAAAAATTCAAAATCGAATTCCAACGGCAACCACGATCGAGAGCTGACCCCGCGCCAAATCGTACGAGAGCTGGACAAATACATTATTGGACAACAAAACGCGAAGAAGGCTGTCGCTATCGCTCTGCGGAATCGGTGGCGTCGTTTGCAAGTAACGGGCGACCTGCGCGAGGACATCATGCCGAACAACATCATCATGATCGGTCCGACGGGGGTGGGGAAAACGGAAATCGCTCGCCGCCTTGCGCGCCTTGCGAACGCGCCGTTCATCAAAGTCGAAGCCTCGAAATTCACGGAAGTTGGCTATGTCGGGCGCGACGTGGAATCCATCATCCGCGACTTGACCGAGTACGCGGTCAACATGGTGAAAGCGGAAAAGCGCGCCGAGGTGAACGACAAAGCCAAGGAATTGTGCGAGGAGCGCATCCTCGACATTCTCATTCCGCCGACGCGCAAGCGCCACTCCTCAGCCAACACCGGCGAGGCAAGCAACGGTGGTGAGGAGCAAGAAGATAATAAAGCAACGCGGGAGAAATTCCGTACCAGGTTGCGCAACGGGGAATTGGAGTCCAAGATGATCGAGTTGGACGTCTCTGCAACAGAAACGCCGCTGATGCAAGTGATCGGACCGATGAATCTGGAAGAGATGGGAGTGAACATTCAAGAGATGTTCGGCGGCTTGATGCCCAAGAAAATGAAGAAGCGGAAGGTGACGATCGCAGAGGCACGCTCGATTCTGACCAATGAAGAAGCGAAGAAGCTGATTGATCAGGACGCTGCGACCAAGCTCGCGCTGCAGCGTGTCGAAAATTCAGGAATCGTGTTCCTCGATGAGATTGACAAGATCGCAGGAAACAAATCATCGAGCGGACCGGATGTGTCGCGTGAAGGAGTGCAGCGGGACCTGCTGCCGATCGTCGAGGGGTCGAATGTCCTGACGAAGTACGGCATGGTGCGCACCGATCATATCCTGTTCATTGCGTCCGGCGCGTTCCATGTTTCCAAGCCGTCGGATTTGATTCCCGAACTGCAAGGACGGTTCCCGATCCGCGTTGAGCTGAACAGTTTGACCGAAGAAGACTTCGTGAAGATCCTCACCACTCCGCAGAATGCGCTCATCAAACAATACGCTGCGCTGATCGCCACCGAAGGGATCGAGGTCGAGTTTGCGGAGGACGGCATCAAAGAGATCGCGAAGATTGCAAGCGAAGTGAACGCGAACGTCGAAAACATCGGCGCGCGCCGATTGCACACCATCATGACCGCGCTGCTCGACGACATTTTGTTCGATGCGCCGGACGATGTCAAGCAGAAGCACCTCGTGGTTGATTGCAAGCTCGTGCAGGCGAAGCTTTCTGGCATCGTCAAGAATCGTGACCTCAGCCGATATATCCTGTGAGGTTTTTTCAGCAACAGAAGAGAGATTGAGCTACAGATCGCTGCAACTGTTACCGATGTATGCTAAAGGGGGACAGTGGTCTCTGGTGTATGAGATTAACTTTGGTTCAGGTCTTTGAATGACGAAATGAATTTGATATATTGAGATGAGTGACTATCCAAAAATTTTGACGTTTCGTCTTCAACCATATCAGTAAAGGGGAAAATGAATGGAAACACAACGAATTGCCGTACCGGTTCAAGCACAATTTACTCAAGATGAACCGAAAGGCATCGTCAAGTACACCAACCGCGTTCAAGGTCTTGCTTATGGTGGTGCAGCGATGCTCGTTGTTATCATCGGCTTGCGTGCCTTGTATGGCAGGCAGATCCCCGAACAAATCGTTCTTGGAGCGTTAGGACTGGAAGCATTTCTGCTGCTGATGATAGCCCTTGTCTATTACCTCACCCCCGAGGACAAGGGCGGGTCTGCCCCCTCCACCGATAGCCAGATCCTCTCCGGCGAAAAAGAAATCCTTCACATTCTGAAGAAGGATATCATCCCCGGCGAGAATGAGATGATAAAAGTGTTGAAGGGAGACCTCGCCGCCGGACAGCGCGAGATGATTCATGTGTTGCGCAACGAGTTGGTTGTCAGCCAGCGCGAAATGAACAATGCGCTGCGTAACGAACTCGTCGCATCGGGGACGGAAACCGTCCAGGCGCTTCAACGCTCGGAACTGCATCTCGAAAAACTGAATTCTCTCCTCACCACCCAACACAATCAGTACAATGCGCTGCGCAGTGAATTGCTGAACGGCGAAGCGGAAGCGTTGCGAATTCTCCAGCGCATCGAATCGCACATCGGCAAAGTCGTCGAGAACGAAATCGAACGCGTTGTCCAGTCCAAAGTTCAAGAAGTCTTCGCAGCAATGGTTCGACAGGAAGTGCACAACACTCTTGCAGCGGGCCAGAACAACCAGCGTTGATTCTGCAACGTGAAGATCACTGAACGCAGGGGAATTCTTCGATGAAACAGAAAACGTCGTTCTACTTCGTGATGTATCTCGTCGCGCTGGTCAGCCTGCTGGAAGTGATGACCGAACGCGACGAAGCGCAGCGCGAAATTGTGCAGATACTCGTCAACAAGATTTCCGAGCCGCCGGAGCTTGAAGTGCCGGATACGATCGTGTGGTTCGCAAAGCAGGACAGCCGTTCGATCATCAAGGTGCGCGGCTTGGAAGATGGCAACGAGAAGAACACAATCGAGTACAAGCTCAAAGCCATTGATAGTGAGCCAGCAGGCTTGACGGAACAGATTACGCGCGACCCGGAAGGAAATGGTATTTTCACGGGCAACGTACCGGAGAAGGGACTTTACAAACTTCAAGCGAGTGCACAAGTCAGTCGTGCTCTGCCGAGCGATTTGCCGGAGGCTGTGCGCGATTTGATCATCCGGCAGTTGGGAAGCGAGATCCCGCTGCAGAGTAAGCCGGTCAGCTTTACCCTCAAAGTCGAAGGCGCAGGCGCGGCGCCGCCCAAGCTGACGCTGAACGTCGAGCCGCCGAAGGACGACAAGTGGATCGTCGGCTCACCCTACGTCAAGAACATCTACGTCGGCGGACCGCCGCCGGAGATCGTGGACTTTTCCGTTTCGGATGGACGATTCCGCTTAGTGAAAGACATCGGTCGCGTGCGACTGGAATGGGCGAACCCTATCGTCACCACCGGACCCATCAATGTCACTGTCTCGGCACGCGCGAATCGCGGAGCTACGCCGGATCTTGAGAACGCATCAACAACGTTTAGCGTCAATATCACGCCGCCGCGTTGGGATCCGGAGCCGCAACCCGAAGCCTACTGGGATGTGCCGTTCCAATTTGCGAGCGGCGTACGCGGTCTCGACCCGAACAAGTACACAGTGGAAATTCTTGCCAATGGAAGTCCTTACAAGCAAGTCTCCGCCGTCGAATATCCGTTCACGTTCAAGCCCGAGCGAACGTGGACCAGTCTGACCTTCCGCGTACTCTCTATCGCAAACACGGAAATGCTGCGCAAAGAGATTCCGGTGAAGAAACCGGTCGCGCCCCAAATCAAATGGGCAGGTGAGACATGGCAAGGTGCGGACTATGTTATCCGCTTCACCAGTGCCGACGTCGGTAATGGCGATGTGTTGGTGGAAAACGCCTCTGTCGTCCAGCCGGAAGGTATTACATCACGCCTCGAAGGAAGACGTGGCAAGGCATTCACACTCGTTGTGCAGGGCTTGCAGGTTTCGCGTCCGAATGCGATCAAAATCAAAGTTACTGTCACGGGCATTGGCGGCTCCCGAACCGATCAGGTCACGAAATCAATTCTTTACTAAGGGAACGTAGCTTCGATGAACAGAACTCTGATACGGGCGGCGCTTCTCCTGCTTGCCGCGGCAACTATCCTGACGCTCCCGACGGATGATTCCTTCGCGCAGCGAAAGAAATCGAGTCAACGGGGGAAAAGACCATCAGCCAAATCCGCAACGACAGCACGTGACTCGGTATCCGTCACTCCAAGCTCGACAGCGGCTCCTCCAACAATCGAAAAGGACACGTTGCATTTCGCGGACAGCTTGAAGGCAGTTCGACAACGTATTGAGCGACTGCAAACGGTGCTGGACAAGGTCACCTTCGGACCGCAGTCGTACTATTTCTCCCGCATGCGCTCCTGGACGATTCCTCTCTCCGACGCGTTCAACGACTCGGTCTCGCAGTACTTCTTCGAGGTATCCGACAACGATTCGAGCTTCACCGAATTGCGCGGCGATATTCAAGTCATTGCCACGCCGGAGCCGTCGACCGATTTAGTGGCGATGTATTTTGCGGGAAACAGCAAAGAGCGCAAAGGGCAACGTCTGCGTGAAGCGCTGATGAAGAAGCCCGAGCGCAACATGTATCGCCAGATTCTCGAGAGCCGCGAGTATAGCGAAGACAAGGAGTTGATTGATCGGAAGTTCAAAATCGCCGACCTCACTCTGCCGCGCCTGGTCAAGAATTCCGATAGTGTTCTCGTCTCGTTCGACCGCTACAGCCTGAGCACGGATCACACGAACGCCACCGTTATCACGATTCGTGTCCCCGACAATCTTCGGATTCGCTTCGGCAACATGTGGGGTGCAGAGGTGAAGCTTGGCTATGACGAGTTCAGCTTTCCATTCTGGACGGCAGGCAACATTGCCTTCATGGCAATTTACAATCAATTGAAAATTGGCGCGCATGTGCCCTTCAAATGGGGCAGCGGAACGGAAGGGCTAACAAGCATCATTAAGCCGCGTCAGATGGTCGGTACCTATGGCATCACGACGGAGTTCGATTGGGCGTTTGCCGGTGGATCATTCATGATGGGTTTCCCCCGACGCGACTTGGATGGAACGTTCATCCGAAAAGATAGTATCGTGTATCTCAAAACGGCTGCAAACGCATGGTACTCATTAACCGTGAGCCTCCACCAAAACACAAACCTGTTTCGCTTCAAAGCCGGTTTGGGAATGGAGCTCATCGGCGCAGATCTTCTCAACCCAACGGGCGTATTCGCGGCATACCCAAGTCAATTCTTCTGGACCCCGTATTTTGCGATGGACTATTTGAACCAGCAATTTGCGCGGCGGTTTGGTTTAAGCCTTCAGTATTTTCGAGATCGGGGGTTCGGAAAAATCTGGTTGGAAATCATCCCCGAACAATTGCGCGTCGAGGGGAAGTTCATGAAGCAGATCATTCGATCGCCTGAATCGTGGGAGCCTCCGTACTTCGTCATCCTCTCTATTCCCTACACATTTAGCTTGTGAGGAGAACAGAGATGGAAAAGAACATATGGATTTCGATTGTCCTCCTTGTTGCCGTCCTCGCTCCGTTGGGACAAGCACAAACATTAGAGAAATTGAAAGCAGACTTGGACAGCGCAAGATCCGACGCTCAATCGCTCGAAAGGATTTTGCAGGAACTGAGCGTGCTCGACAGCGCCTACACTCCGTCGTTTCCTTCTTGGGAAATGGACGAACCCAATTTGCGCTTGCGCGTGTTTGCGGCGTTCCGCAACCGGGGAAAACAATTCTCCAAGAACGACAAGATCATGATCACGACGATGCCCGACTCGCAGACGATCATTGACATCAAGATTGGCGATGTGAGTTACGGGAAATTGTATTCACAAACGCTGCTTGCTCGCGATCTCCGCACGGACTTGCTGGCGGAGGCAAAAATCAACGAGCCGCCAAAGGGCTTGAAGAGTCGTATCTCCGAAGAATCCAATCCCATGGCGCGGCCCAGCAAGCCGGATTGGGTCTCGGCAGATTTCTCGTTGTTCGGCATGTCAATGCGCTTTGGTAATGACTGGGGCATTGTCGGGCGTGTTGGCGATGATGAATTGGGCTACCTCTGGTGGTCAACCGGCAATGCACGTATCATGGGTGCATACAAATCTCTCAAGATCGGTGCGTGGGTTCCGATCCTCGGGGGACTCAGTAGAGACGATGTGGAAGGAACCGGGCGTCTCATCAATGGCAGCGACGGACTTGCGGGCGAATTCGAATTCGAATGGGAAACCATTCGCATCAACTCTGAATCATTCCCATACGCGGCAATCGGCGGCAGCTTCGCAGTCGGTGGGCTTTCGGGCCGCCGTCTCGAATTCCTCACGCCAAATATTGATAGCCTCTATTACCTTGCAAGGATCATCCAAGGGTACTACGCGTTCGATTTCTTGTTCGATGAAAAGCGTCAGAACCTGAACGTTCATTTGGGAGCAAGTTATCACCAGGTGAACATCGGGAAGGCGGTGATCATTGATGACGGGTACAAGATCTTCAAAGGCGGAGAGCCGGAGTCGTTTATAGATCCGCTCATTCGCATCGAGTATCGAAACTACCGGTTCGATCGTTTTCGCGTTACGGCACAATTCACCCGGCTGCTGATGTTCAGTGGCTGGGCAGAAGTTGTGCCGCCGTTCTTGTATGCAGAGATCAGATTCTCGGCAGTTGTGTTTCGCAACCCGCGTGCATGGGAACACAGCAGTTACGTCATGGGTACGCTCGGCGTCAAATTCGATTTTTGAGAACTCG
>CAYUFU010000092.1:0-5686 GCA_964444145.1 uncultured Chitinophagales bacterium | reverse complement strand
ACAAGAGCGCCCCAGCCTCACTCTGGAACGCCCTTGCTCATCGTTCTCCCCATCAGGATGAACTATTCGCCTGCACCCTTCGGGCTTCGACGCATGAACCCGCCGAACCACCAGGGGCTTGAACTCTATCCATCAAAACCGAAACCTCGTGCCGACCGCGATCGAAGCATGTGAGAAATCGTCCGGCGACCAGAGCAACTCCATATTCTCGGTCGCGACATCGAGGTCGAAGAAGCCGAAGTTCAAACCGAAACCGAGTGCGTAGTTCATGCGGTCCGTTCCGCCGAACGAGATGCCGCTGCGAATCGGAAGAAACGAGAGCAACTTCCACTCGACTCCGGCAGAGACACGTGAGTATAGCGAGGTGCCCGGCTCGTCAACAAGACCTTTGTTGAAGTCCACCGCGAGCAACATCTCGCCCGGAATCCATTCGGCGACCTTGTCGAGTTGCAATGCGGCGCCAATGCGAAACGTCGTCGGCAACGAGGTTGAGAATGGAGCACCGACCCTCTTCGAGCCGCGCAAGGCGCTTTCGATTGCACTGCCGTCTTCAACCACGCGCGGGTCATCCACCACAAGCGTCGTATCGGCAACAGTCTCCTCGATCTTGTCTTCCCAATTGACTTTTCCCAAGTCCACGATGCTGACGCCAATTGTCATGAAGTCGCTGATACCGCCGGCAAGTCCGAGATCGAAACCGGTGCCGTAGCCATACACATTCATGCCGAACGGCGTGAGAAAGAAGCCGCTGTTCGGATTCGTCGGATCGGCGCCCACCAGCCGCGACTGATAGCCTACATGTCCTGTCAACATTCCATTGTCTGCAGTGACAAGACTCGTGTTGAACTGCTGCACTTCATAGTAGCCGAAGCCGTGAACGATCTTCACCGAGGCACCGAGCGAGAGCCACTCCATGAAGTCCGGATGCGGAATGGTGCCGCCGAAGGAAAGTGCAAACTCGCGCAACCATGAAGCTTTGACGCTCGTCGCGCTGAAGTCATAAGTGGAGCCCGGAGTGTTGCCGTACAAGGCGAAGCGCACGTAGTCGTTCGGAATTTTTGCAGCAACGCCGATGTGGTCTGTCATCGTCAGTGCGAAGCCGCCGATGGATTCGATCTGAAACGACATGCCCACAGGACGCACCGAAATATCTGCCGAAATGTTGCCAACACCATCGCGGAACGCGTCCAAGATACGCTGCTTATCGGCATCCTCGAGATGTTTTCCGACTCGTCCTGCACTCGTCTCGACACCAGTGAAGTAATCGTTGTAGAGTCCCCACGTCATGAAGTCGCTGCCCGCGTGGACACCGAGGGGCGCGAGACTGAGCGTGAAGTCATCATCCCTGAGCGCGAGGTTCGCGGGATTGATGCCGACCGCATCGAGACCTTTCGATGATGCGATATACGTACGTGCCATGCCCATACCGCGAACGTTCACCCTATCGCCGCCCGCCACTGCAAGCTGCTGCGCACCGCAGGCAAGAAGTGCGCACGCTGTGATCATAAACTTCATCTTCATTATTGCACCTTTACAGAAAGTGTTGACCAAACGCGAATCTTGACTTTGTTATCCGAACGGAACGTTACCGACCCAGCGCCGTTCGAGGTTTTCAATGCAACGTTGTACGACACAAACGCTGCAGGATTGTATTGCGAGACTTCTTGCTGATTCAATTCAATCACCGTTGTGCTCTTGCCCGGCACGGTCACGTTGCCGTCGGCGTCCACTTGAGCGCCGCGCAGGAGAATCGGCGATCCCGATTGCGGCATCGCAAGCAATGTGCGTTTGGCATGATCGAGCAAGCCTGTCGAGAACGAAAGTTCAGCGGGCAAGCCATTCTCCAATTCGATATACACCTTCCCGCGATTGTACCGATTGATCGTAGCGGGATCAATTTTCGTTGCCTTGGTGCCGGCAGAATCACCGATGACGAGCGTATCGCGTACACTGCCATCTTGAATGCCGACCGTAAGCGGAAGGCTGACGTTCAGAGAGCCGCTCACGGAACTGTTGCTGCCGACCGTTCCAACGCCGGCAGTGGATGGCGTGTACACGTCGTGCGGGTTCACGAGAATTCTTCCGGAGATGCGAAGCGAATCCGGCAATTGCGATGCGAGTTGACTCAAGAAGCTTCCGACTTCAGCCGCGTCGAATTGAATGCCATCTTGTCCCGGCATCAATCGTCGCTGCGATGCGGGAAGATTCAAAAACACCGAGTCGCCGTTGGCTTTGCGGGCTCCGATTTTCACATACGCGTCCGCAGGAAAGCCGATGGAAGAGATCGTCGCGAGGCCGAGTTGGGCGGCAGGGATATTAACGTTTCCGGAGAATTTCTTGATCGCTGTGCCGAGATTCAGCCCGATGCGTGAATCAACATTCACCCATGTCGGTTTGAGAACGCCAACCGCAGAATCAACGACCAGGTTTGATGTCTTCGTCATGCTGATCAAGACCTTGTCGGTTTCCGAAATCGTCACCATCGGACCCTTGCTTGCCGGAATCGAAACCGATCCGAGAACGTTCAGCGAGTTGATCAAGTTGCCGTTCGCCGAGCGGATGCGCGTACCGCTGAGATTGAGCGGTAGTGAACCGGTACCGTTTGGCGCGAGATAGATGCTATCTTCGTAGGAAACATATGTAGAGCCAACGCGTTTCATCAACTCATTGAACTTTACTTTGAATCGCATCCCAACGGCGATGTTGTTGCGGAACGAAAGGCTCATGCCGCCGCTCTTCAAATGAATCTCTCTCACCAATGTCGAGTCGTCTATGCGAAGCTTGGCTGTGTCCGCACTGGTCAGCGATTGCGATGGAATATCGGAGAGCGTTGCTTGGGTTGCTTTCAAATTGCTCGTTGAAATAACTCCGACAAGCAAATCGCCATTCGGAATCTGAACAGGCGTTGCGCTGCCGGGGGTATGAAACTGCAACCCCGTGATACGATAATCGCTTGTAACCGCTTTACCAGAGAGATTATCGGAGGCGCTGCGCGAACCGAATGCGGGGATCGTCGCAGGATTGAATGTGAACGTCGCCATGACATTGCCGGATAAATCAACTAATCGAATTGGCGAAAGAACGTTCATCGCGACGGGAAGCTTGTTCTCCAGTGTCAAGCTAATCGTTCCGCTTTTCACCGTCATGCTCTCGAACGATTCGATCTTCGACTGAACGTCGGAGAGGCTCATCGTCGTATCGGGAACAGGAATCGTGAAGCCCTTCGGCAGCCACGGAATATCCACGGGTGTACGCTGATCCGCGGCTGTGACCGTGAATGCGCCGAGTTGGATCTGTACCGATGTGTCTTTCGGGCTGATCGAAAGCAGATCGTTAACATAGGTCGGTTTCACTTGCACCGACTTTGCAATGACGACTTGATTGCCGGTCCCGACCTTGAGCAGCGCCGAGTCCTTCGCGATCAATTCGCCAAGTGTGTACGTGCGGCTGCCAAGCGGGACCGTGAGTTGCGTATCCCATGTCGGCATCACCGGTGCGAGCGGCTCGTTGAAGCAATTTAGCGACAACGCCGCAAGCGCAAGAAGGTTGAGGTACCTCCAGTTGAACATGTGTATCTCCTTGTGGTTGAACGATGATTGTTTACTTGTCGTTCAGGACTCTGTCAAGAGAGATGCCACACTGAAGGTGATGTGAACAAATACTGGTTCTTGAGCAATTGCGGAATGATTTTGCGAGTGCTGTTACCGCGTCGTATTCAGAAAAGTGATTGCAGCGTGAAGAGAGTCATCATGCGCACGCGGTGTTTCTTCAATCGCGTGTATCGGCTGACCACGATGAATTCTTTAGCGAACACAACGCTTTTGTGGCGCAGAAGATGCGAAGGAGTGTTCATCGTACTGCGATGGCGGAGAGCGGAAACAGAAACGCTCGCTCATGGGTGATAAGCGAGCGTTGTGAATGCACACCGTGGCGCGTATCGTTAGTGCACTTTTTCGTCTTTGATGATCGGTTGAAAGCCGAAACCGCCCGGCATTTCGCCGTGCACCTTGATCTCGCCAAACTTGCTCTCAAATTTGCTGATGTTATCTTGCAGCGCATGCATGAGGAGTTTCGCGTGCTGGGTCGTCATGATCAAGCGCGCGAGCACTTTTGCTTTCGGCACACCCGGCAGCACGCGGGTAAAATCAATAACGAACTCGGCGGGCGAGTGTGTGATGATCGCAAGGTTCGAGTAGATCCCTTCGGCTTCTTTCTCACCAAGCTCGATGTTGATTTGTTGATTTTGCTGCGGTTGATCCGACATACGTTCCTACTTTCCCTTAATGAGCATATCGGCTTTGTCGTATGCAGCCTTAGCTTCTTTCGTCATGTTGAGATTGGCGTACAGCCTGCCGAGTTGCGTTTGAAGATTGGCGTCGTCGGGGCGCATGTCGGCTGTTTTTTCAAGGTACGGAAGTGCTGCCTTGAACTTCTCTTTGTAGGAAAGGTCTTCCTTCAACTCAGCCGCTTTCCCTTTCTTTCCTTTTTGGGCTTTCCGCGCTTCCTCGAGACGCTTGTCGTCTGCCTCTTTCATACCAACGCCCCAGTTTAGGTATGCCACCCCTAGGTTGTAGGTAGCATCCTTGTACATTTCATCTTTGTTGTCTGGTTCTATTTCTGTCATCGCTTTCAGTTGTTCGATACTCTCGGCAAACTTGTCCTTCTTCAAGAGATAGACGCCATAGGCATAACGGCAGATGCGATTGTTAGGGTTCGACTTCACGCAATTGCTGGTCAGACTCTCCGCTTTATCACCAAGCCCTGCGCGCTCGTAGATATCAATGAGGTTGATAATATTCTCCGCATTCGTTGGTGCCGCTTCATAGAGTTTTTCATACGCTGCTGCGGCTTTGCTCAACTCCACTTTCGCGCCTGCTTCATCTTTCGCATCTTTTTTGTCGCGTGCAAGCTGCGAGTGCAGCTGTCCGAGCAGTTGAATCGCTTCGGTTTTCTTCGGGTCTTTTGTAATGCAGGTGTTGAGCAACGCAATTGCGCCGTCGTAGTCTTTGTTTGCGTAATGAGAAAGCCCGGCGACATAGTATGTCGCGCTGCTTTCTGGCTGTGCCAAGATCGCCGTCTTGAACGAGGCAATTGCCTGCTCGTAGTAGCCCGCCGTGTCCTTCCCGCCGTTGTAATAGCGGATGCCGGCGTTGAATGAATTTGCCCATACACTGCGACGGAAATTGGAAATCTCGGTCGCATGATCTTTGTTGATCGCAAGCGCCTTATCGAATGCCTCGATCATTTCGGGATACTTTTTCAGTTCATAGCGTGCATTGCCGAGCACGTACCACGCTTCTTCTTCGTCGGGATCCTTTTCTACTGCTTTCAATGCGCTTGCTTCCGCTTTGTCGAACTCTTTGTAGCGCATGTACAGTTTTGCGGAAGTCAGAAACTGTGCAAGGCTTGTGAACGAAACGAACAGCAACATGATGATGAGGGGAGTTACTCTTTTCATGACATCTCCTTCGTCAAATGAAATGTTTAAAACAGCACATGCGGGAAAAAATATATCCAAAGCACGTTTGAAAAACAAACCAACGACTTTATGCATCCGGCGTTGTTCATCTTGCGGAGCGGGACCTGCTTCGAAGGATGCTTGACGACACGGCTTACGCGAACGGGGCGCGTGCGAAGGGGGCGGCTGATCTTTCCACGACGTTGACTGCTTGCTGCGGCGCAGAAG
>CAYUFU010000091.1:12315-15175 GCA_964444145.1 uncultured Chitinophagales bacterium | reverse complement strand
GAGCGCGACGATTCCGACGATGAATGGACGAGTGCAGCCGCTGTGCGGACTGTACGAGCGGGATTGCCTTCCTGCCATCGAGCGTGCGCTTGAAGAGAAACGCTTCACAGTCCGCAACATTGTGGACGAACTGAATCCGACGTTCGTCGCACTCACACCCGAGCTTTCTTTCTTCTCACCTGACTTGCTCGACAATCTCAACGCTCCGCATGACGTTGAGTCGGCGTTGCGATTCGCCGATCGAGTCAACATCAAACAACAACATCCACAAGGAAAACTATGAAGTACAGAAAACACTTACACACACTCGTCGTGCTCTCGTTGCTTGCGACCTTTGCGTTTGCCACCAACGGCACCCGCATGATTGGCTTCGATGTGAAGGCAATCGGGCGCGGTGGTTCGAGCATCGGCTTCTTCGACAACGCGTCGCTGATGTTCAGCAATCCCGCAGGCATTTCGTTCTTGAACGAGTCGCGCCTCGACGGAAATTTTTCGCTCATGGTGCCCGGCTTGAAGTTCACGAACGGGCTGAACAACGCGAAAGGAAAAACAAATTACTTTCCCATCATCAACATCGGCTACGTGAACAACTCCACGAGCGACTTCACGTGGGGCGTTGGCGCGTTTACGCAGGGCGGCATGGGCGCGGACTTCACGCTGAATCATCAGCTCTTCCGCGACCAGAGCGGCAATTTGGTTCAGCAGGAATATCACTCCAAGCTTGCAGTGATGCAAGGCGGACTGAGCGCGGCATACAAACTGACGGAGAACGTTTCTATCGGCGTAAGCGCGCACGCAGTGTACAGCATGTTGGAGTTCCGCATGCCGTACAGCCTTTCGCCCTCCATTATGAGAGGCGTTGCCAATCCGCAAACCGGAATGACATTCGGGCAAATGTTCGCTGCGCCGCCGCAAGTCGGTGGGTTCGGCTATGCGGAGGTGACGGCGTACGCGGCAATGAACGACCTGAAGGCGTTCGGCTTTTCGGGCAAGGGAGGCATCGCATGGAATGCAACTGACAACGTTACGCTCGGCGTCAGCTACACCTCGCCGTCGTCGCTGACGTACAAAAACGGTAAAGCGAAGATGGATATGTCGTATCAATTCAACGATGCCTTTGCAAAAGCCGTGCAAGGGGTGATGCAGCAGAATCCCACATGGACGGTGCAACAGGCACAGCAAGCGGTGATGGGCATGTTCGGACAAATGGGCATGGACATGACGAAAGGCGTCGCCGCCGAGTATGATTTGGAAGCCAAGTTGAAGTTCCCGCAATCGGTTGGTGTGGGCGGCATGTTCAAGCTCTCGGATGCGGCTCGCCTTGGCTTCGATTTCGAGTGGATAAATTGGAAGAATGCGTTCGACAAGATGTCCATTACGCTCAGGAACGGAACCAACAGCAACATCAACACGATGCTCGGCGGCAGTTCACTCGCAGTTGAATTCCCGATGCTATGGGAAGATTCATACAATGTGCGTCTTGGACTTGAAGTTGATCCGAGCAATGCGTTGATAGTGCGCTTCGGCGGGGCGTTCGGTTCGAATCCTGTTGCCAACGCGACGGTGTTTCCTGTGTTCCCAGCTGTTGTTGAGAATCATCTCACCGTGGGGATTACCTACAAACTCTCGACCACAGTGGCGGTGAATGCCGCGTATGAGCACGCACTCATGTATGATGCGCCGTCAATCACTCCGAATCTTGTTGCGCAAGAGTACAATGGCAGCACCAGCTCACTGAAAGAAAATATCTTCCATCTGTCATTTTCGTGGTTGATGCCGTAACGTACTGCTGCCACTGTTCTTTGCTTGAGGCTCATTCAATTTTTCGGATGAGCCTTGGTTTTTTTGCTTGGAGGAAAATATGAAACATCTCGTCCGCTCGGTAATGATTCCGGCAAGCACCCTGCTCTTGCTGACGTCGCAGTCATTTGCGCAATCGTTGCCCCGCTCGACAGAAACGCAGCTTGCGCTTGAGAAGAGCCGCGCTGCGGCGAAGGAATTGCTCTCCACAGTCCGTACGCTGTTGATGAAACAACTTGCGGCGGGGGGAGCGGTGCGCGCGATTCACGTCTGCGCGGATAGCGCGCAGGCCGTCGGTACCAGAATTCAAGAACAACACGGGCTGACAGTGCGGCGCGTCAGTGAAAAGTGGAGAAACCCGAAAGACAAACCCGACGCATACGAATCGGCGCAACTCAAAATCCTTGCCGACCTTCACGCGAAGAAAAAACTCACCGACACGCTCGAAGTGTATGGCTTGGTCAAGGAAGACACTGTTCGGGTTTTTCGCTACATGAGACCGATATTCGTCGGCGAGATGTGCCTAAGCTGTCACGGCAGTCGTGAGAACATGAAAGATTTGATTTACAGCGCGATTCAGCAGCGCTACCCGAACGACAAGGCGATGGATTACACCGCTGGCGATTTGCGCGGTGCCGTGAGCGTGAAGATTCGACTGAAGTGAACGCACGAAGCAAAACGATAACCGCAAGGGCGCCATAGCGAACGTTTCGTTACTTACTTTGCGATTGCGGTAAGACTTGGCGCGGGTATGCAATGCAATCGCGATGATGATCACCCTCCCGCCGCCCATGAAAAACCTTCTTATATCCACTCACGTCCTGAATCCCAATTGATTGTATGCCAGCCCAAAATTCATGATATTGTTTCGTTGTTGTTGAACCATTTGGAGGATTGTGATGCACCGAATCAAACTCATGCTGCTTGTGGCGTTGGTGTTCGCGAGCTGCTCGACGTTCAAAGAGTTGTCCCCTGACCCTGAGCTGTCGCCGGCCGAACGCGGCTACGTCGAGTTGAAAGATGGCAAGGACAATTTCACACTCGACAAGGGCGGGAAGTA
>CAYUFU010000091.1:0-12215 GCA_964444145.1 uncultured Chitinophagales bacterium | reverse complement strand
TCGAGCTGACGATGAAGTATCGCTACGTACCGCATTGGCGTTTCTTGTTCGAGAGCAAGTATGCAAGCTCGAAGCAGATTCTCGACGCCAATACGATTGACCGAACAACGTACAATGCGATTGACCGCAATTTCAGTTTCTCGGGATTCCCATTCGCGGAGAGGCTCGCGCAGCTTGATGGCGCGACGACGAAACTGCGCACAATGCGCGACGACTTAAAGACGCTCGACGGCTTGTTCCCGCCCGAAATCATTTCCTCACGCGACACCGCGTACGAAAACTACAAGATGCTGCGCCGTCTCACCGACGACGAAATTCAGTTTCAGGAAAACTACTATCAGGTGCTGAAGGCATTCCGAACGGAGCAGGAGACGCAGGGTGATGTTGCACGATTTCTCGCCGTTGCGCCCGGGCTTGCGGAATTTGCAGCACAAAAGAGCCGTTTTCCCGAGCGAATTCTCGATAAAGTGCGCGATGTTTTCGGAGCACGGCTTGCTCCCGCTGAGACCTATTACGACGAAAAGTTGCAAGCGAAGAATAACGCAAAGCCAATCGTGCTCGATCCGCCGATTGCGAACGCGAAGCGACTGTACGATGCGCTCGACAGGCCGATGCCTGCCGACTTCCGCTCCATGCTGAATTTCGTTGATCGGTACAACGATGAAGCGGAAGCTCTGCAAAGCGTCAACAGCTTGTACATACAAACGGACAACGCGTTGAGCGGAACACCGGCGTGGACGTCGGAAGCATTGTACGCGGATTTGCTCGGCAAGATTGCAAGCGCGAAGGCGAAGATGCCCGAGTCGAAAGCGGCGGGCTTCGGAAAATTCGGCACATATACGTGCTCGCAACTGCTTGCCAACGAATTGCGCATTGCGTCTGCGCGTGCGAGTCTTTCCGAAAACCTGTATACCAGCGCGCAAACCTTCGCTCGAAACCTGAACGCGACATCGTGGAGCGCCGCGGAAGATGCTCTGCGCGACATTCATTACAATACTTCGTACGCATCCGTCGCCGCGGTCAATGTGCAGAAGCAAAGAATCGAACGGGCGTTCGAGAACGAACTGTTTAGCCGCGTAAAGCAAGTATCGCAACAGCGCGTGGATGCATTCGTGAAAGCGAACGAAGCCGCCATTGATGACGTACCGAAGTTGTATCGCGATTCTGCGTTCACGCCCGTCCATCAGATCAATTTCAGCATCCTGGGGAGCGATGAGGTGACACGGAAGCGGAGCGAGGTACAGAATTACATTGACAAGCTGAAGTTCAACGACTTCCCCGCGGCGTCCATCAAAGCGATTTACCGCGACTTTACGCGTGATATCAACAGCCGCGGCGTTGAACGCGCCCGCGCGATCGTCGAGCACGGCAAGTTTTACAAGGGAGACGATAAGGCGATTCGCTCCATGGTCAGCGAGTGCGATCCGACCGTTGCGAAATGGATTGCAAAACCGAAAGAGTATCGCAAACAATACGCGCTGCCCATCACGACCAACAAGCGCGGCGTGAACGAATACATGTTTCGCACACAGTTGCAGATTCCCTCCGAGGCGCAATTCCCCGTGTACGAAATCAACGTGAAGCTGCCGAAAGAAGTCGCTGAGAACGCGCGACAAGAGCAATGGTACGAATCCATCACGATCAACAAGCAGCCGATCAAGAACGAAGGGCGATTCAGTATCACGGCGCCCACCGCCGACAACAATTATGAGTCACAAATTGCACCTGTGCAGATGGATAAAGAGGGCCGCAACGTGTTGGAGATCCGCTTCAAGTATCCCGGCTTCAAAGTGTTCGAAGTGAGCACAATGGCGCAGGTACCTATCATTAGAAAGAACTGAGTGAGGACGAAGGAACGATGAACGAAACAACAACAGGAACAATGGACTGGCAGCCTGCGCCGAGCATCCCGGCGAAATCAGCCCAGAAGAAAAACTGGATATGGTTCGCGCTGGTAGGTGCGCTCATCGCCGCGGGCGCGATCTGGTGGTTCTTCTTCCGCACGACGCTCGCAGGCAGCATCGTCATTCCGTACGTTGCGCACCAAAAGCCCGCGATCGATCCGCACCTACCGAACTCCAATCAACTTGCCGACAAATTGGACGAGGTGCAATTCGATGGCTTGTTCAATGTTTCCGCGAGCGCAAGCGGCATCGTGTACGAAGACGCGTTGGGCGAATTTCTCGGTATTGACGCCGCCAACGTCGTCTCTGTTCGCCTGAAGACCAACAAGCGTTGGCACGACAGCTACACAGCGACAATGGAAGATGAGAAATTGAAGTCTATTGACAAGACGAGCGATCATCTTTTCTCCGCTGCCGATCTGCAATTTACGCTGCGTCGCATTCAAGCGCTCGGCAGTCTCTCGCCCGATTACATTTTAGTGTCGCAAGCGATTGATCCGATGGCGTTCGAAGGACCGGATGCACAAAATGTCATTCGGTTCAGATTCAAGGGTGACCGCATTTGGAAAGAGACGGACATCAAAGAAGTCCTGTCGTTCAAGATATTGCCGGAGGGATCGGAAATGAACGCGCTCAATTACAAGAACGGCACCGCGGCGTACATGATGCTTCCGCCGAAAGACGACGTCGCGAACTATCACAAGCATCCGGACGCGACGGCAACGATTCCCGCTGTCAATCTCGCCCCGTACATTGATAACAGCACGTTCACGACCGAAATGCGGAACAACAATATCAATGTTCTGCTCGATACGCCGTTCGGCAGCCTTTCGCCGATTTTGAGCGACACGGCAGACTACTTCACGAAGTCGAACGTGGCAACGACGTTCTTCGCCGTTTTCTTCAACACCGAGCGGCTGACTCGTGAACAGCGCAAAGAAGCGCGCAAGTTGATTGACGCGAAGGCGATTCTCGATCGCCTTTACAAGATCGGTACCGAGCAGCAGCGCAACATCGTTGACTACAAAGGCAACGCGAACAACTACTACGACTACATCAATCGCAGCGTGTTCCCCTCCTCGACCTATTACATCGAAGAGAAGGTCATCGAGCCGGTTACCGATGATTCGCCCGCGAATCTCGCCGCGCTGCCCGATACGCTTCGCATCGTCGCGTGCGCAAACTTCGGCTTCCGTGAAGAATACAATGAGTTGATTGAGGTGCTGAATGCCGTCGGCAAGGGGCGGCTGAAAGTAACCGCCGTGCAGAACGACGACATCAAGCGCGGCAACTACGACGGCGTGCTCGTTGCGAACACCGGCTATCGGAGTAATTTCCTGTTCGACTTGTACAATATTTTCTTGCGCGAGCCTGATCTGCAAGTGTACAGAATCAATCTCGAAACCGAAACCGATCCGAAGGGAACACTGATTGCGAGTTCACGGTCATTCCGCTCCGACAATAATTTCTTCCGCCTCGATCCCGACAAGAACCAAACGGAGCATGGCGACATCGTGCAATTGCTGCAATACGTCTACGGCTTCATGGCGACGCGCCAAATCGGCGACAAGCAAGAATTCGCTCGACGCATAGACGCGCTCGAACGCGAAATGGCGCTCGGCGCGTGGATGTTCTCACTCCCGTCGCTCGCGTATTTCACAACGCAATTCGATGCACGCAGCATTGATCTCTACGGCGTTGCGTCGCAGCTTTCGACAATCGAGAAGTGGAAAGAGCGACCACAGTGATGGTGTCTCGCGCACAAACGCAAAGGCGCAACGGTGATGCAACCAGAGAATACCTCGCGGCTTCGCGTCTTTGCGTGAGATTGGTGTTCCTTTCGACTCTCTGCGGCTCACACGTTGCCGAGAGTTTTTCGCAGCCGCGCGCCGATTTCATCATCATCGAACAACCGCAGCGCCTCACGATCCTCAATCGGTATCAGCAGCAGCTTTCGTCGCAAGAAAAATCGTCGCTGAGACCCTTCTTGCCATTCCGCATCATCACTGCGGATGAAACGCTTGGCGATGGACTGACGCTCTGCATGAAAGTCGAAGCCGACGGCGCGACGCTGTACTTTGTCAAAGACGACGCCGGCGAGCTGATAGGCGGCGAGGACGCGAAAACCTATCGCAACGTCGTCTCACTTGCCGACACGATCACCATCATCAAACGTAACGCAATCGAACTGTTCGACGCAGCAGGACGCAAGCGTTCGCCGCTCACGGAGGGAACTCGCCTTCGCCGTCTGTTTCAGAGCAGCAGACTCACATACGTTCAGGTCCTCGCCGGCGGCGCGTTCGGCTGGGCGAATTTGCGCGGCGGCGAAAACGTCACGTGGACGATTCGCCGCGCCGCGACCGCAAGCGCCGAGAAATCACTCGAACAACTTCTTCCCGATATCCAGCGCAAACTCAGCAGCGTGAACGAACAACTTGCAAAGCTTTACGACGTCTGGAATCGCAAAACCGCCGAGTCTCGCACGCCGCCGCAATGGCGCTTGCAACTCGGGCGCGATGCGCTCGTCGCCACGCTCTCGGGCGATTCACTCGCACAGTTTTATAAAGAGAGCACACGCTGGTTGAGCAAGGACCTCGAATTGCTGCTGCTCGGGTCAACATTCCGCGCCACAGCAACAACAGGGCGCATCGAAATTCGATGATGAGGCCGCTCCAGAAGCCTCACGAAGGTGCACCAATGATGAAACCAGAACCGCAAATGCCCCAGAGTCCTTTCGTGACGGCAAAGCAAGAGGATACGTTTCTCCTCAACCCCTACAGGCCTCATGTCGTTGTTGGCATGTACCATCCAGGGTTGGAGAGCCTATGTGTGAGCATTCGTGTTCGTTCGTAGGCAAGATGACGCGCAAACTTGTCGAACATCTTATCAGCATCCTTCTTGTCGCAGGAGTGTTCACCGCGCTCATTGTCGTCGTTCAACGAACATCCACACAACAATTCGCGCCAACCGATAACGAGCTGCAGCGCTATCTTGCTCTCGACTTCATTGACTTCGGCAACCCGCTGGACAAAGCGCTCTTCAAAGAAACGCTCGACGCATTCTTCCCCGACAATACCGCGCAGAACGACTCGCTCATGAATGACATCGAACAATTGCGGCGCGAACAGTTCACGAGTGAGTTCTACAAAACGGGCGGCGATGCACGCGGACTCACGCTCCCCAAACTCCGATCCCTCGCGCTGATGTACATCAAGTTCATTCTTATCTATCTCATCGTGATGGCGCTGTGCTACTACGGCGCGCAGACCATCGGCGTCGTCCGATTCTTTCACTTGAGGCAAGGCGCTTCCTCCTATCTTGCATCGTTCATTGGGAAAGTGAGATTTGGGCAGCTTTCTACCAACGTGGGCGGGAGCTTCGCCCTCCTGGCGAACGCCTGCGCGAAAACTGTTGCGTATTTGGTCCTGTTTGCCCCGGCGTACGTTATCGCCTACTCCTTCAAAACAAAATTCGATACCGACTCCTACATTTTTGTCGTTATCCTCGGCGTCATCTCGAACGGCTTGCTCATCAACTACGCCAACAAATTCTTCACGCTCCTCGTAAGCGAGAGCCGCAAGGGCTACGTCGAAACGGCGATCGCGAAAAATCTGCACAACGCGTATGACTGGGATGCTGCGGACGGGATACCGTTCAACGCAGTGCTGCGTTTCAACAAGATGTTCCCGTCGCACGTGTTTCACCACATCTACCTCAATGCCCACTATCAGTTCGTTCCATCGTTGAAAGAGTTCGCATCGTTTCTCATCACGGGGCTTGTCATCATCGAGATGGCGCTGAACATTCAAGGGCATCTCAGCTACGAAATGTTGAAGAACATTCTCTTCCGGCAATACGACGTCGTGCTCACAATCATTCTCGGAATTTTTCTGTTGGTGAAAGCGACGGAGATTGTCGTTGATTTGTGGATGGCGCGCCTGGCGAGACGATACGAGAATCGAGGGGGGTAATGCCACAACTCCTTCGGGGTTGTTGGAGTCGTAGGCATTTTGTTCTCACCGCATCTCATGCGGTGTTATTTTCGTTGCCCTGCCTGCGGCAGGCATGTCCTTCAGGCTTCGCGCAGCGAGGGCAGCGTACAAATAAGAAGACCGCGACTCGACAATCCCGAAGGGATTGAATGTGAATGACCCCAGAGGCAGTCTGGGGACCTGAACAAGCAAGTGAAACGAACCCCGAAGGGGTTCAACAAGCAAGTGGTCTAATTGACGACAACACTCTTCGAGAAGAAAGACAAGCTCTGGCTCGCCATTTGGCTTGGAGGACTCGCGGTCTTGTGGCTGTGGAACACCGCGTTCCTCAATCGTCCCGCCTTCGCGCAGCTCCGTGCTGCCTCGCTGAACACGCTGCTGGTGGGCGCAAGTGTCGTTGTGTTCGCGACCTTGTTGGGATGGATGAGTGCAGTAGCGCTGCACTTCCTTGAACAAGCGCGGCGGCCGATTGCACAGATTCTTCTCCTGTTTGCTCTCAATCTCATCCGCTCGGTTCCGCAGATTGTCGGCATCTTGATCGGTTACGTCGCCCTCACACTCCTGATTCAAGAAGACATCTTGCGCAATCGGTACGTCCAGTTATTGTGGATCGCGATTGCCATCAGCCTCTTCGTGTTTCTCGAAATCACCGATCTCATCCGTGAGCGCATCAAGCATTACCGCTCGCTCGATTTCTACGACGCAATGCTCTCGTGCGGTATCAGCGAACGGCGCATCATCAACAACGAAATTCTGTGGAAGAACAGCCGCGCACACCTCTTGAACAAGCTCATCGCGATTTTCGGCACGACGATTTTTCTGTTGTGCAGCATTGACTTCATCATCTCCGTCGGGCTTTCGACCGACGTGAGCTTGAGTAATTTTCCCATTACGCTCGGCGGCTTGCTCGCAAAGCTCGACAGCAAGCAGGATATTCTCGCGATCGGCGCGGTGTTCACCGACCCCTCGTCGTTCCCCTCGTTGTTCTTCGAACACTTGCAAGGCGTGAGCACCGCGTTTACGATTGTGTTCACGCTGCTGTGTCTCTACAAGATTTCGAACGGCCTCGTGCAGCGACTGCGATTGTAACGGTATGGCAATCAAGCACCACATCCGCATTGCCGCGGGCGAGCGCACGCTCGTCTCGATTGATGCATTCGAGATTCCCGAAAACCGCATTACGCTGCTGCTCGGCGAATCGGGCATCGGTAAATCGCTCGCCGCAAAGGCGGTGTACGGTATTCTCGATCCATCCGAACTCGTGATAACGATGGACAACGAGCCGTACGAAAAGTATCTGCAGCGGTCCGACGTGCGCGAGCTGCGCGCCAACAGCTTCTTCGTCTTTCAAGAACCGTCAACGCATCTCAACCCGCTCATGACGCTCGATACGCAACTGAACGAGGGCAACCTTAGCGCCGCACCGCATCAACAGGAAATTCTGGACCAACTTTTCGACAAGTTCTCTGCCGACGACATTCGCCGCCTCCTCGCAGTGTACCCGAAACCCTATCGTCCCAGCGGCGGCGAGAAGCAGCGCATCCTGCTTGCGATGGCATTCAAAAAAATTGATTTGCTGATCGCTAACGGCGCTCCCCACGCGAAGGAACTGTTTATCTTTGATGAGCCAACAGGCAGTCTGGACAATCGTTACCGCGATGTGTTTCTGAGCATGCTCTTCGAGCGATTGCGCACAATGAACTTTACCGCACTGCTTATCACGCATGACTACTCGATGATCGGAACAATCGCTGAACGCTATGCGGACATCATGCACCTGGTCGCGTTCAAAGAATTCTCCCTGCAACGGCGGAGGCCGGGAACTCCGTCCACTTCTTTGCCAGAGAACAGCGTCGTGATGCACGATTTTCAGCCGAAGGATTACGTGCAATGGCTCTCGATGCTGACGCCTGTTCCGAGCGCAAACGGCGACGACGCTCGTCCGCTGCTGAGCATCGCGCCCGATGCAACCGTTTTCGGCAGGCATGTACGCATCACATCGCGACCCGACCATGACGTGGGCGCGCCGCTCGTCCTTCGCCGCGGCTCGATGGTCTATCTCAAAGCGGCAAGCGGCGTCGGCAAGACAACGATTGTGAAGGCGGTGATGGGCCTGTTGCGCGCGGAGAAACTTCTGGCTCACCTGGACGGCGTCGAAATCTCGGAGCGCTCCCCGCGCCAACTCTGGCGCAAGAGAATCTGGGGCAAGAAGATGGCGCTGGTGTTCCAACATGCCGATGAAGCGCTCAATCTCGCATCGTCGGTGAAGGAAGTGTTTGCGGGCTTGCCGACCATGGCGAACGCGAACGACGATGATGTGCGACGACTGCTCGCGGATTTGTTCGATGGTGAACTCGACGAAACGTTCCTCAATAAGAAAGTAGCATATCTTAGCGGTGGGCAAAAACAGCGGCTCAACCTACTGCGCAGCTTGTCGCTGAATACCGACGTGCTGATACTCGACGAGCCGTTGAACGGACTTGACTTCGAAAGCGGCGGCAAGGTGATTGCCATGCTGCAGCGCAAACAGCGCGAGGGCAAAGGCATCCTCGTCATTTCACACAATGAAGAAATCTTCGACAGGCTCGTCGAGCCGCAGAACGTTTACTATCTGTCGGTACTGAATGGAGAAAGCGGTTCTCTGAATCGTTAAGAGCGGCAATGGTCAGCACCAAACATCCTCGCATCCTCGTTACTCGCACTGATCGCATCGGTGACGTCGTGCTGATGACGCCGCTGCTTCGAGCCGTGCGCGAGAAATTTCCGGATGCGTACATTGCCGCGCTGGTTCATCCCCGTGCGCGCGATGTTCTGTTGCACAACCCGCGCATTGATGAACTGCTTGTTGACGAACCAGAGGGAGAACATGCAGGGCGCGCAGGGTTCTGGCGTCAAGTGCGCGCGATGCGCAAGCGCCGATTCGACACCGCGCTGTTGTTGCTCCCCACGGAGAGACTCGCGTGGATGTTATTTGCCGCAGGGATTCCGCGTCGCTACGGCGTTGGCGTGAAGTTGTACGGAGTGCTTACCGGAATGAAATCCGTGCGCCGTACGTACGAACCGCTTCGGCATGAGGCGGACTATTGTTTGGATTTCGGACGAGCCTTGGGCTGCACCGCGCTTAATCCCGCGCCGGAAATCTTCCTTGCCGATAACGAAAAACATCACGCACGCAGACTGCTGAACGGGTTGGGCGTTGTGTTGCCGAAAGACGAGTGGTGGGTTGGCATTCATCCGGGCAGTGGACACTCTGCTCCGAATTGGAGACTCGAACAATATGTCGCGCTTTGTGAATTGCTGGCGCGGGAGAAGCAGATTCGCTTGCTAATTTCTGGTGGAACGGCAGAAGTGGAGAATGCACGATTGTTCTCGCACCTGTTTGAAGCAGGTGCAATAAATCTCATCGGTAAGTTGTCGGTGCGAGAGTTGGCGGCAGTGATTTCACTACAACGCGTCTTCGTTTCGGCAAGCACGGGACCGATGCACATCGCAGCTGCACTCCGTGTGCCGACGGTGGCGCTGTTTTGTCCTGAGCCGAATGTGAGTGCGAAACATTGGGGCCCGCTCGGCAACGATGGGACCATCGTGCTGCCGCCGAGCGGCTTTTGCGGCGTGCGGTGTTCGGGTGACCCGCACACTTGCGACTTCGAAGGGGGGATTCAACCGCAGGATGTCGCAGCGGCTGTCCTGCGTGTGCTCGGTAGGTAGCGCCCGGTGCACGTCATGCAGTTGCCACTATTTGAAAATATGATGAAATTTTTGTGTGCACTGACCCATCGTGGCTCTTGAGTGCATCGAATTACTGACAACAGAGGAGAACTATGCCCACATACGATTATCGCTGTAACAATTGCGGCACAACCTACGATGTGTTTCACAAAGTGCGTGAGGTCGTGGAGGATATTATCTGTCCTTCATGCGAGTCGACGCGGCATACGCGGCTTTTGTCCGCGCCGAATGTCGCAGTAGCCGGCAAGTCGGGAATGGATTTCTCTGCAGCGCCATCATGTGAGGTGCCGGGCGGTTGTTGCGGCGGCGGCGCGTGCGATCTCAACTGAAGAGTTTACTTTGGACGCAACACAACTTGTCCTCTACGGCGTTCTCGCGGTCGTGATCCTTCTTTATGCGCGGCGAATGCTCTTAGTGCGTTCGCTCAAGCATTACACCCCACCGGAGATTGCGGAGAAGCTGAAGACCAACGACGTCGTTCTGCTGGATGTTCGCACGGCGATGGAACGCCAGCGAAGCTCCATCAACGGCTCGGTACACATTCCGCTGCACGAGCTTCGCACGCGCGCAGACGAACTAAAAAAGTATAAGGGGAAGGAAATCGTCTGCTATTGCGCGTCGGGGAACCGGAGTATCTCGGCGGCGGCGACGCTGAACAAGCTGGGCTTTTCTGCCGCGAATATGAAGGGGGGCATCGCAGAATGGAGACTTTCTGGACTTCGATAATCGCAGAGTGGTTGCCCACACGTTCGCCGAAATGGATGCTTTCGCGTTGATCCTGTGGGAAGTGATTCCGCTTTCGTGCGTTGCACCCGCAGCACATGGATGCGCACGACCCTCGGCGACACTTTTGCGCCTTCCAAGTCAACAGCTTGCCAACTGTATTCCACCCACACACGAGGAATTGCTATGAACTCACAACACACCTTCGAGCCGGAAAGCCTTATGATGTCATACGGCTATAAACCTCAGTTGTCCGAGGGCGCCATCAAATGTCCGATATTTCAAACCTCAACGTTCGTTTTCAAGTCCGCCGAAGAGGGGAAGGCATTCTTTGAGGTAGCGTACGGCTTGCGCGATAAGAAGCCCGGCGAAGATTTGGGTCTCATCTACAGTCGCATAAACAATCCCGACCTTGAGATACTTGAGAACCGTCTCTCGTTGTGGGATAAGGCTGAGGACTGTGCTGTGTTCGAGAGTGGTATGTCGGCAATTACCACAACGATGCTGGAGTTTCTGAAGCCCGGCGATCTCCTTCTGCATAGCACGCCGTTGTACGGAGGAACGGATCACTTCATTCATAGTTTTCTTGCGAAGATCGGTGTTCATGCTCTTGCATTTCGTGCCGGCCAAGAACAAAGCGATGTGATACACATGATCCAACGTTCGGGATACGCAGATGCACTATCATTCATCTACATCGAAACGCCGGCGAACCCAACGAACGCCTTGATTGACATCGCATGTTGTCGCGCCATTGCGGCCAGATTTTCCACGCCGAGCAAACCGGTTTATCTTGCAGTTGATAACACCTATATGGGTCCGTTGTGGCAACATCCACTCGCGCATGGAGCGGATTTTTCTCTCTACTCCGCAACGAAATATATCGGTGGGCACAGCGACGTTATCGCAGGTGCATGTCTCGGAAGAAAGGAACTCATCAACCGCATAAAAACCCTCAGAACATTTTTTGGCAACATGGCGGGTCCATGGACAGGATGGCTCCTCTTACGAAGCTTGGAGACCCTCAAGGTAAGAATGGAACAGCAAGCAAGAAATGCTGCAGAGGTTGCAGCCTTCTTGCAGAAGCACCCAAAAGTTGAAAAAGTCTACTATCTCGGATTGATTCCAAAGGGAACGAAGGAATTCGACATTTATCAAAGGCAGTGCTCCTCACCGGGCGCCATGCTTTCGTTCGATATCCGCGGCGGCGAACGAGAAGCGTTTGCGTTCTTGAATGCATTGAGACTGATTAAGCTCGCCGTGAGTCTCGGCAGCACGGAGTCGCTTGCCGAACATCCGGCAACCATGACGCATGTGGGCGTTTCGGAAGGTCACAGAAGAGAGATGTCTATCACCGATAAACTCGTGCGGCTCTCCATCGGTGTTGAACGAGCGAGCGACCTTATCTGGGACATCGAACAGGCGATGGAAAAGGTCTGACTCGTATCCGTTAACTGCGGCATCTCATTAATAGGCATCCATGTGCAATAGGGTAGGAGATTATGAAATACGGGTTTTCAAAAACAACGCCTCTCTCGTACGAGCAGGCGATCGAAAAAGTCACGGACGAGCTGAAGAAGGAAGGCTTCGGCGTGCTCACGACGATTGACGTGAAGGAGACGCTGAAGAAGAAACTCGACGTAGATTTCACGAAGTACGTTATACTCGGTGCGTGCAATCCGCCGTTCGCGCATAAGGCGTTGACGACTGAGGAGGAAATCGGGTTGCTGCTGCCGTGCAACGTCATTGTGTACGAGAAAGACAATGCAACCGTCGTCGCGGTTTTCGACCCAATGGTGATGATGGCGATAGTGGAGAACAGCGCGATGAAGCCGATTGCCGAGGAGGTGAGGGCTCGCCTCGAGCG
>CAYUFU010000090.1:0-15178 GCA_964444145.1 uncultured Chitinophagales bacterium | reverse complement strand
AGAGTGGTTAATTGACATCCAATGACCAAATTCGTGAAGCATGACTTCCTCTAAATCCACCTGCCCTGATGGGATTTGCGGGCTTGTACCCGTGTACCAAATGTTCACTGGATTGCTGTTTATCGTTACTCTTACAAATGTGAATGCAGCCACTTCATCTCCCGGAGAGCAGTTTGCTTGATAATGTGAGATGTCTGTCTGCGCGCCTACTCGATTTGTCCCTCCACCAAGGTCAGCCCTCGTAATGACATTTTGGCTAGAGTTGCTGGGAATCAACGTGAAACCGTATCGCGACGAATTGAGAGTAGGAAGGTCTTGTAGTTAAATGGAACTTGAGTATTGCGGTATTGTGCGTTTGCGACAATAACCGTCAGTGCCAGCACTGCAAGACTCATCACCACTTTTGTAGATTTCTTATTCACGGTTTCCTCCAGAAAAAATGTCAAGCGTGGACATAATAGTTCGTTCCAATTCGCCAGACTTCTTTCGTACTGTTACCCCGCGTGAATTGGAGAACTTCACCGCGCCACCCTCGTCGGGAAACACGTCAAGACAATGATATTGTTTGTCATTCCGTGACTTCATCAAGGGAATACCGCGGTTCAGGAAAAAGTAGGCTTCGTCACCAGCGTGCAACCGAAAGTCATTATACCGTAGTGCTTTCCGAAACAGGAGACCATTGGCCTGGTGAACGTCGTACACCTCCAAGACTTCCCCAGTGCGCACCGACAGGGGTTTGTCGCTGTCAACGTTTTTGCACTTGAACACTTTTGAGACGCGTACCTCAACCATCACTGTGCCCCAAGTCCCTTTCGGGTCTCCTGAGATTGGAAATGGTATTTGGATTTCTTTGGGTTCCTTAGTCACTACACCTTTAAGAACCACTTCTGAGAAAACAGCAAGTCCCTCAGGTTCCCTAACGTTTTGGTTATCAAGACTGATTCCCTTTGACAAGAGCTTACGCTCTTTTTCACGTGTTATTCCTTGTCGCCGGAGTTGCTTCTCCCGCGTCGAATCGGCGCGAATTTCGGCAAGGGCGAATTCACCCTTATCCTGCAACCTGATAACCTGGCTAGATATGGTTGTACACATAATCAACGCGACTACCTTGGGTAGAATTCTTGCATTCATCGATGATCCTCCAAAGGTTGTATAATCTGTATTGAACCTATCACACAGCCCTCGAAAAAGCAAGCAAATAATTTCCTAAGACTTTTTCCTAAGAATAATTCTTATTGCTTTTTCTTTCCCCTATTCTAAGTTTCATGTCTTTTGCCATCGTTGCGCGAAACAGCAAACAACATCAGCGAGTGAAGATCTTTGAAGCCGAGCTTCAGCAATATGCTATGGCAGTGCGCGTACACTGTTTTTTGGCTTAACTTCAACTCGTATGCAATTTCTTTGGGAGTTTTCCCTTCGCTGAGTTGTTGCAGCACTCGTTCCTCGCTCGGTGAGAGCGGCGGGACCTGCCGCCCGCGGTGCGCCGCTTCGGTAAGAAGGCGGGAGAAAGGCAAGTGGTTTTTTCACAGAGCGGTCCTTTCCATGTTCGTGTTAGTCAGAATTGTTTCCACGTAATGCGCTGAACATGCGCACTACGTGCACCATAGAATGGAATGGAATGGAATAATCAACTTGTTCCATTCCCCCATGCTCGTCACGGTTGGCTTACCGAGCAGTACAAAGATACGAAGATTCAAAAGGCAGGATAAGACCGCGATCGCGGTATTTCCGGCAAAACTGGGTGAGAATGATCGCTACTTGGCTGGTCAACGACTTCGTAGAGGATACAACGAAATACTCCCCGCTTCATCCTGCCCATCATTACAGAGGATGAGTGTCAAGTCGGGCGCGAACGCGATCCCCTCAGGATGCGGATTCGCCTTATTGTTGATGCGTTGCTGAGCAAGAACCTTCCCCTCACGCGACAATTCGATAATGGACGAGCCATGCGCCGCGATGATAAAAAACGTTTTCGCCTTCGGATGCAGCGCGATGCCCGACGGAAGAAATTTGTCGTTGTCTGAGCGTTTGCTCACCGCATCGAGCGAAATGAGAAATCGCGGCTTCTCCGAAAGCGATTTTGCTTTGAGAGAAAAAGCATACACGGCTTTCTGATTCGAGAAGCCTTTCCCCGCCGAGCCTTTGCAAAGGAGAAGCAAACAATCCGTCTCCGCATCATATTCTAATCCCTCAACGTCATGCTTTGCGGAAAGAAACGTCGCGTACGTTTTGAACTCGACCGTCTGTCCATCGTTCGCTTCGGGAAATTCGTAAATCACCCCGTCGCTGCGAACGAGATACAACAGTTTTCCTTTGATAGCGATGCCCTCGAAATCCCCCTTCACACCAAACCTGCCAAGCGCAAACTGCTTCACGATTCTTCCGTTCGAGTAATCGAGCTGATATACGACAGCGCGTTCATCGTCGTGCGCGAACAATCGCCCATCGTCCGTCATCGCCAAGCCGGATGCCTCGCCGATCTTTTTCGGAAGTATAAACTGCTTTGGTTTTTTTTCCGAGAGATTGTACAGGGATAGTCGTGACACGGTCACGGGCGTATCCGAAATCTCTTTCTGTTTCTTCTGAGAGAGAGAAGGAAACGGTAGGAGAAAACTGACGACAAGAAAGAACCAAACATCCCCTTTCTTTTTTAGAAAGGGAACGGGGCTAAGGTCTTTGCGAGATGAACACGCGTCGGTCCCCATCATCTTCACTTCAAATGCACCGCAACGCTCGGCGGCACGAGCCACTCCAGCGATGCGCATTGGCCGTACTTCAAGTTGCCGACCGACAGTTTGCACAAGCCCCCCTTCTTCATCGTCAGCGGCAAGCGCGTATCGCCGACAAGCAAAACCGAAATCAGCTCGCTCAAATCCGGCTCATGTCCGACAAGCAACACGCTCTCGATTGTTCCTAAGGCGTTGATTTCGTCAATCAATTTCTCCCCGTCACCCGTTTCAAGATGTTTGGAGAATTTCAGCCTATCCGGCGAGCCGAATTCGGCTGCGACAATTTCCGCGGTCTGCTTCGCCCGCGTGTACGAACTGGAGAGAATCACATCGAACTCGAGACCGAGTGCGCGCATACCTTCCGCAATGCGACGCATGCGCTTCGCGCCCTTGTCTGTAAGCGGCCGCTTCGCGTCGTTGGGGAACTTCTCCGGGTCGCGCTCTTCCGCAATCGCATGACGTAAGATGTAAAGATTCATTGTTGTAGCTCCCAAGGATTCTGCCTAAGATTTCTTCTCCGCCTTCCGCTTCCAGCGAGACTCGCCTTTGGCGGTCGGCGGACTCAGAATCTAACGCCAGTACGAATTGATTTCGCGCGAAGATTGAATGAACGCGCGAATGAGTTGCTGCTTCTGCGCCCGCAGTTCCCGATAATACCGCGCCAACGGACTCCGCGCCGCCGCGACCCGCTGCGTCATGAACCGCTGTACGGTGTTGCTCAACACTTCGATGTCTTGAATCGCGCCCATTCGCGTTTGAAACTTGTCCATTGCTTTCAGTTGTCGCGCGGTGACCTTCTTGAGAAACGGCTGCAGCGCTTCGACTTTGTAGCGGAACTTCTTGAACGCAACCCGCATCCGATGCACGGTGCGTGGCTGTGAAATGCGCAACCGTTCTCGCAGCGCCGCAATCGCAATGAAACCTTCTGCCGCTTCGCCGAGCGCCGCAGTGAGGCTGACGTTTTTCTTGAGCCGTGACGCCGAAATGGTTTCCAGCTTCTTTTTGATGCGGCGCAGCACTGCCCCCAGCGCGGCTGCATCAATCCTCGCAACGCGCTTGCCGATGCGCCGCATCTGAGAACGCTCGCGCAGTTTCAGAATCGTGATGAGCGTTTCGAGTTCAGGAACCTGCTCGACTTTCTTTTCCAACGCCAACAGCTGCACTTGCGTGTCGCGCAGGGGACTCATCGCATCGAACAGCCGCTTCAAGCGCCTCTGAAGTTTCTGCACACGCGAGTCGGGCAGCAGTATTTCGACAATCATCAGCGTCGAAATCAAGCGTCGCGTCGCAACACGCAGATCGTGTACCGATTCTTCAGAACAACGGTTGCGGCAGCGCCGAAGCTCTTTCAAGTATTTTCGCCAGCGCTGATCAAGCGATGTGATTACCAACGAAGCAATGTCGGGAAGGCGACGCATGGAAATTCACTATTCACGCTCCAAGCTCCAAAGAATACTCACACGCCACATTCCATAAGAACACTCGAGGAACTTGGCACTTGGATATTGGACCTTTGCACATGAGAGTTATTCTTCCAAAGAGAACTTCACGCTATAGACTTCCTCGAACATAGCGGACTTCCGCATCAGCGACCATTTTTCCAAGAGCATGTCGCCGTCGCCATTCAGTTTCATGATGAACTTCGGCTTCTTGTACTCGACGGAAAAACTCTTCACCTTCGATGCATGTTCGTTGTCCATGGCATCCGCCAGGCGGAGCAGCGCCGCGAGTTTCGAGACGGCGACGCGTTCTTTCGAGGAGAGCGCATTGAACGGCTCATGCTGCGGCTTGGGCAGCGACTTGCGATGGTAGCGCGCGATGTTGGCAGCAATCGCTTTCTGCTCGTCGCTCAGTCCCACAATCGGCGTCGCCATCATCAGATACAGTGTGTGCTTGTGATGGTCGGAGACGTTCACGAAGTGCCCAATGTCATGCAGCAGCGCCGCGACTTCGAGTATGAGGCGATACTCGTTCGGCAAGTTATGAAGCTGGCGCGTCTCGTCGAACAACTGCACCGCGTATTTCGCAACAGATGTTCCGTGCTGTTCATCGAACGCATACTTTCGTCCGATCTGGAGCGCTGACGTGATGACCTGTTCACGCGACGATTTCTTCTCGCCATACAATTCCTGAATCATGTCGAGCAGAAGTCCGTCCTTCAACCCGACGCGCGGGATTTGGACTTCGTCGGTGCCCGCTTGCTTCGCGATTTTTTGCAGGACGATGGAGGCCGGCACGATCACGTCCGCTCTGTCGGGGCGCAAGCGCAATTCCCGCACTCGTTCCTCGAACGTCAGGTTCTGCAGTTTTTTGACCAGCGTGTCAAGCTCATCCATCGCAATGACGTCGTTCCGTTCCTTGCCGAAGAGTTGCATGCGCAAATCCCCAAGCGTTTCGATATTGCCACCCGTCCCGACGCAGACTTCGATCTGGTCTTTGCCCAGCTCTTTTTTTATTCGCTTCTGTGCCGCGTCCACGTACTCGCGGACGAGCTGGTTGAATTGTTTTTCACCGTGCTTTTTCTCTTCGAGCACATGCAGAAGTCGCACAGCTCCCATGCGATAACTTTCCGTCGAGAGAATTTGCCCGTTGGAGACGAGGGTAATTTCCGCACTCCCACCGCCGATATCCACGAGCATCGCACGTTTATTCTTCAGATTCAGTTTGTCTGCAACGCCGAGGTGAATCAGCCGGGCTTCCTCTTCGCCGCCGATAATGGCAATGGCAATGCCGCTCACTTGCTCGATGCGGTCAATGAACAACTCGCGGTTCATCGCCTCGCGTGTCGCACTCGTCGCGACGGCTTTCACCCACTTCGCATCGTGCTGTTGTATCAACTGCGTGAAACGCGCAAACGCATCAACTGCTTTCTCGATCGTCTGCTCGCTGATGATCTGCTGTTTGAAGGTATCCTGCCCGAGCCGTACCGGCTCGCGAACGTTTTCAAGGATGTGCACATTCCTCTCGCCATTCACCGAACCGATGATGAGACGAATTGCATTCGAGCCGACGTCAATGGCGGCAAGGGTGGGCATAGAGTTCGTTTGGTGATGATTCTCGGGAGAAAATATAGGGAAGGATTACGACTTAAACAAAAAAACCCGTAACCGCGTTTGCCAGGGCGGCGGCTCACTTCGTCAACAGCTCAACGACACCTGTCCAATCTTGTGGGGGAGGATTGAGCGCGTATTGCTGAGCTCGGATCAAATGAATCTGCGTTGGATGGTCGTCAGGCCGGATCGCGCTTGCTTCTTGAAAATTCTTCGCTGCATCGCTCCAACGCCGCTCGCGATACCAATACATTCCTTCGGCATAGAAGGCGAGGAACTTCGAGAGACGGGCATCGGGTTCCAACTCCGCCGGCTGCAGCAACTCAAAAATCCGCAGCGGCTCCGTTCGCCCTTTCACCGTAATCACGTCCAGCTCGCGCCCGACGATGCGGTGCTTGACCAACTCGTATGTTGCCTGGCTGACAATGATGCGGGTGCGATAGAACTTGTTCGCGCCTTCGAGCCGCGACGCGATGTTGACACTGTCGCCGATGACCGTGTAATCGAACTTTCCTGCACCGCCGAAATTCCCCACAACCATCTCGCCCGTGTTGATGCCGATGCGCGAGTGCACGAGAGGTTTTGCTTGCGTTTGCCATTGCTCACGAAGCGTAGTGAGACGTCGCTGCATCTCCAACGCCGTAAGGCAGGCGCGCACCGCGTGGTCAGGCTGCGGCAGCGGTGCTCCCCAAAAGGCAATCACCGCATCACCGAAGAATTTATCGAGTGTTCCGTTGTTCTTGAAAATGACGTCCGTCATCGCGCTCAGGTATTCGTTCAAAAACGCCACCAGCGCATCGGGAGCCATGCGTTCGGCGACCGTCGTGAAGCCTTCGATGTCGCTGAAAAGAACGGTGAGTTCTTTCCGCTCGCCGCCCAACTGAAGCTTTTCGGGATTCGCTATCAGCTCGTCAACCACCGCCGCGTTCACATACGTGCTGAACATATTCTTGATCAGCAGACGTTGTTTGCGCTCGGTAACAAAATGGTATGCCGTGCTCGCGATGTAGCTTGCGAGCACTGCGACCATTGGGCTGATCGCCGACATGACAAGGCTTTCGCGGGTGAACATCACCACCGCCGCATAGGCAATTGTTGCGAGCGCCAGAAGTACGAACAGCAGCCCGACAAGTTCCATCATAAAATGCCGCAGGCTTCTCCCGTTTCGAATGGACGAGATGACATAAAACGTTAGAAGTGATGCGAGGACGATGAGGAGAAGCTCCGAGAGTTTCGATTGCTTGCGCAGAAAATCACCGCGCACGACACTTTCGATGACATTGGCGTGAATCTCGACACCGTACATCAAATTATCGCCATGCTGCTCGCCGTGCGCGAGGGAGATGGGAAAGAGATCGTGATCCTCCGGATTGGTCGAACCGACAAGGACAATCTTGTCCTTGAACGTGCCGTCGTGAAGGTTGCCGAACGCGGAATCGCTGAAGGTGTTTATTTCCACTCCCAACTCCGCCTCTTCGTTCGTCGTCAGCGTTGCGTCATCAATCACGTCAACGAATTTCACGCGCTTGAACGTACCGCTCGGTCCGTAGAAATTGATCAGCATTGACGAAGGATCGTATTTGGGAATTTGTCTTCCACCAAATACGAAATACTCGGACGAGTTTTTGGCTACGGCATGGTGCGGAAGATTGAAGTAGGTATTCAGGACTGCGAAACTGAAGGTGGGCACGCGAAGCGTTTCCGGCTCGTCTGCAAGCGGTCGCTCCCAAAACGGACTGTAGCGACGATACACACCGTCGGCATCGTTGCGAATGTTGACCAAGCCGAGCGCGCTGTCCACCGGATAGAAAAGATTCGCGAAATTTTCATGCAGCGACTTGATGGTATACGCCTCGCGGTCGGCTTCCATTTTTCCCGCGAGCACAACGATGCCGCTTTCGCGGATTGCCGTGCGGAGTTCCTCGTCGTTCGCCGGGGAGTAGGCATCGCCGCCCGTCAGAAGCAGATCAATGCCGACCACCTTCGCGCCCGCGGCTTTCAGATTGCGGACAAGACGCGCGTAGTACGAGCGGGGCCAGGGCCAACGCGCAGGCAGCGATTTGAACGATTCGTCCGACACCTCGACGATGATGACGTGACTCGAATCGCCAATCCGTTCGCCGCGTTGACGAAAGCGATAATCCAGCGAGGCCAGCTCGAGCCGCTGAACAATGCCCAGCCTGAGGATTTCTTCCTGCGTAAGAATGATGGTCAGCAGCGCGGCAACGCACGCAACGAGGAATTTACGCGCTCGGGGATTCATCGCTTACAATTCGTAGCGGTACTTGAGACTCCAGAAATCGTCATTACGCGCGCCCTGATTCACAAACAGGCTGTATTGCAGCAGGACACTCATCAAGGGCGTGAGCGACCATTGCCCGCTCAGATCGAGCGCGAACCTGTGAAAATCGCCAAAGGTCGGGCTGAGCGCGGCACCAAACGATCCCCTGCCTTCTGCAACAATATAGGTTCCGGCAAGCAGAAGCGTCGCGTAGTTCAACTCCGTCGTTTTCCCGCTAACGCTGGCGGGAAAGCGATTCACATTCGACGTATAGCCGAGTGTTGTTTGCAGCGGGATGTCGAATTTCGTGTTGAGCGTGAACGACACAGCCATGTTGCGCACATCGAGATTGCGGACGGTGTAATCATCCCGCAGCGAGGTCGAGATGCTCGCCGTGACGTTGTGCGCCGCAAGATACTGAAAGCGATGCTGGCCAAGGAAGAAAATGCGATTGGTTTGATCGTGTACCGTGCTCGTCGAATCGAAAATCGGGCTGACGAGTCCGTTGCGATTCGCGTAATGCGTGTAGCCGACCGTAATGCTCGGCATCTCGTTGCGCGGGTCGTAGCTTGCCGCGAAACTAAACGTCGTGAATCGTGTGGTGGCGGCTTTCGATTCGCTGGTGTTGTCGTGCATGCGCTCGAAGGCAATCGTGATGATGCATTCATTGCCAAAGAGCCGCATGCGATCGAAGAGCGAAAACCCTGCAATGTCGTTGCGCAAGAACGTTTGTCCAAACGACGTGTAGTCGCTCCCGCGAAACAGATACGATGCTTTGAACGCATTGTCAAAATAATTGAGCGACAGCGACGCGTCGTATGCGAGCGTCGAAAGTTTCTTGAACGAGAGCGGACGAAGGTTATCGTTCACGGTGATGAACTTCGACAGAATGTCCCGCGCATCCTTGATAGCGGCGGCGTCTTTCTTATACACAGTGTCAATGTACGCATCCGTAAAGGTGCCGCTGGAGATGTCGCTGTTGTACGCGCTGAAAGCCGCTTGCGCCGCTAATTCGATTCTCCCCTCATCGAACTTCGAAACCAGATCAGTGCCGAGGACGAGATTCTCCTGCGGACGCGTACCGAAGCGAATAGAGGACAGATCATCTTTCGACTTGAGCCACGTGAATCCGATTTGATAGCGCTCTCCTGAACCGAAGCTCGGTCGCAAGGCAAACATGCTACGCGCATATGACCCGTAACTGTATTTTCCCCACGTGGCAGTGTCTATACGCGCGTACGCGGCAAACTGATCAGCGCGCTGTTCTGCTTCGAGATTCGCGACGGGAATCGTCTTGATGAGCGTGCCTTCTACGCCGCGCACAGTCTTGCCGAGAGCAAGATCGAGATTGAATTTGCCCAGTCGGAGCGAGGAGTTCAATCCGCGCAAACGCTTGCCGTTCAGAATCAATTGTGGAAACAACGGATAGCTGTCGCCGTAGCCCAACAATAACCAGGGCGATTCGATTGCGGCGTAGTAGCGGTTTTGCGGTTGACGGCTTGCGCTTTCTTCTGAGGTGATGTAGAGGTTACCGTTGAAGCGCCACTCTTCATACCGCCCGCTGAACCGTGTGCCGCCGCGATTGTACCACGTAGTTCTGCCATTGACCTTTTCCCGACGTGACTCCAGGTCAAAACTTCCACTGTAGAGGAATCGATCTGCGGCAAGCTGCAACGGTCCGCTTGCCCCGTCGAGCACATTGAAATACGTGGTCACTTGCCGATGAAGGTTGCCGAGGCGGTTGAACAGGCTGACCGTCACTTTGTGCTTGCCCGGCTTCAGCCTGATGCCGTGATTGTCGGGAACGTACACTAGGAGGTCATCGCTGCGGACGGCGTGTTTCGTGATGTCGCTGCCGTCAAGGTAAAGGAGCGTCGCGCGTTTTACAACGATACTGTCCGCACGCAGCAGTGAAACGGAGATCAAGACATCTTCGGCGGAAAATGTTGCGTCGAATTCCGGACTCAGGAAGACCACTTGCTGATCTTCGTTCTTGTCAACCACGGGGAGTTGGAACGCGCGACTCGGCGGACGCGCCAGCGGATCGGTGCTTTCGCTAAGCGGATGCGATTCGACGCGTCCCGAGCGATCAATCATGACGATGTAGTACTCAAGGAACGGCGTGCGCAGTGCGGTTGCGGGCAAACGCGCTGTTGCAAGATTGCCACGCAAGTCCATTTCGATTTGCATCCATTCGCTTTCGGCAAACGGACGATGGACGAACAAGACACGCTCGATGGTTTCACCGTGGCGCAACTCAACGCGTAATGTGAGAGGCGTTTCGCTGAGCGCGTCCTGGGGGGAAATGGAAGCGATGCGCGTGGATGGAATTTGCGCGCACACCGATGCCGCGCCAAGCGCCAGCACGGCAAACACGGCTACGCGCAAAAGCCCTGTCGGAAGGGGTATCCGCAGGGCTTTCGTGCAGTGCATACGAAAGTTATTTGAACTTGATCTCAATCCGCTTCTTGTTGCCGCTACCGTTATTCAGCTCGACGTCCAGCGTGTTCGTTTGATCGCCCAACCGCGCGGCAAGCTGCGCCGCAGCGCGCTCGTCAGGCGTCGAAGGACGCTTTTCCAACTTGCCGCTCGGATACGATATGCCCGTCCAGCCCTCCTCCACGTCAAGTTCACGCGACGAGGATTTGTTCATCAAACGCACAAGCCCTTCGAGCACGACGAGCTTGTCGGCCGAATCTGTTGCGCCGAATTGACCGCTTGTTCCGCGAATGGATGCGACTGACGTTGGCGATGAAAATCGAAATTCTTCTCCCTTCTGCTGCTTCTTGATGTTGAAGCCGATCACACCCTTCTGCACTTCAGTAGATTTGAGAAACGCTTTCCCATCAACGACGCCGTTAAGTAGCACTTCGGTCAACTCACGAACGCGCAGCATACTGTTGTCCTTGAACTTGATGACGGCGATAGATTTTTCCCCCGTCTTGACGCGCTCGCCTGAGGTGAGCACTTCACCGCGCTTGGCAGGCGCCCACTGGTCGCCGCCCGCCTCTTTGTGTTCGACACTCTGAATCACTTTGCTGACGAGCGCGATCGAAACATCTGCAGGCGGCGGCGTTGCGCCGAGGAGCAGAAAGAACAATGTGCTGATCGTAATACTCTCTCGTGTGTTCATTGGATTCTCCCCTCTCTTATTCAAATTCTACAGCCGAGATGGACTCGGGGTTCGAACGGATTTCGTTCAAGACATTCAACAAGTCCGTAACAGAAATAGGGGAACCATTCAGCCGAAATGTGCCAGTGGCGGAGAGATTCTGTGCTCGGATCTGATCGAATAGCGGCTTGTAAGAGGTCGGCAACGAACGCTCCAACTCGTCAATGATCCACGATTGAGAAAAGCGCTTGTTCGTGGTGACAGTAAACGAACGCAGCGCGCTCCGCTGCGAAAGCGATGTTCCGCCTGCCGCGCCGACAAGCCCCGTCACTGCCCACACGTAGGTTTTCCCCTGCTGTAAAGCCCTCGCCCCCGTCACCGGATAGCGAAACGAACGCGTCGACACCGTTGCGGTTGCGTGGGGCGTACCCGAAGCAGTTTCTTCCATGCTTCGTTGTCCCGGCAACTGCTCGTAGATCGCAATCGTTGCGCGCGGCCCATCATACTGCCACTCGAAGAGCGGGAACTCATCAGAGACCGTCTCACCTTCTGCCGGGGCAAGAAGAATCGGCGATGAGGGATTTGTGAGAACAAAGATGAATCCGTCCGACACGGGTTGGCCCCCGACAGGAGTCACTTCAACGTCGAAGCGATAGCTACCGGCAGGCATCGTGCCGCTCGGCAGAGCTATCTCCAAAAATTTTTGCTTCGCACGTTCGTCAAACTCGTACCCGCCAATTTGCCGTTGAGGAATGCCGCGCCCTCGTCCAAGCTCCAGATTGGTAATGGTGCGCACTCCATTAACGGTGAAAGGCTCGGAGATAAACCTCCCCGCGAAGCCACCCGGCTCATAACCATATTCAGCCCCATTGGCTAATTCGACACGAAGGGTGATCTTCATCTCCACTTCCACCTGCCGCAGCGACGTTAAGGTAATGGTGAAAAGCCATTTCGGGGTCGTTGCATAGAGATAATCGAGATCGGGAATCGTCAGGGTCTGAACCGGGGCATGAAACGTCGAAACGCAGACCGGACGCGTTTCGTCCGGTGTACAACTTGGCTGTGCAATCGAGAATTGCTGGAGAGAAAAAAGCAAACCGACGAGCACAAGAAATCCTGTGCCCTGTTTGCGATGATGTGTCCTCATGACTTCCCCCTTCGAGTGATGTTGATGTATAGACATGTTCCCCGAAAATGATACGCAATTCAACCGACGATAGCAACGGCGCACACGAACCGGACTCGACTTTGTGACGTAGATACGAATAAAAAAAGGGAGCCAGAAATAAAGAGCATTCACAATGGAAATTCAGATAAGGGAGGATAGTTCTGCGACGCAAAGAGGGCGTCAGCCTTTGCCACCACTGCAGGAAAACAGAGGAGCGTGTTCAGCTTGTCGCAATACGGTCGTGAGAATTGCCCCGAAAAGCAGAAGCTACGGCCGGGGAATCAGAAATTCTGAATATCATTGAAGATCGCAAACGCCATGAAACCGAGCAGCAACGCAACACCCGCGCGTTGAATAATCATCTTCGGTTTCGGGGGCAGCTCCCGTCCGAGGATTCCCTCAATGGCAAGAATGACGAGGTGCCCACCATCGAGCGCAGGAAACGGCAGGATGTTGAGAAACGCAAGGCTGACGCTGAGGAATGCCATGAAGTTGAGATAGGTAATCATGCCAAGCTCGGCAGTCTGCGATGCAAGCTGCGCGATCTTAATCGGTCCTGCGACCGATTGCGAGAACGGCATCTTGCCCGAAACGATGCTCGCAATTCCTTGTACCGTCAGGTTCACGACATTGACGATGTTGTTCACACCTGCACTCAACGCCTGAAATACTGTGTACTCTGTTTTCGTCACGGGTCCCGTGTATCGCAGGCCGAACGAAATGCCGATCATCCCCTTCTCCGTCGGCGTAACGATTCCTTTCATGAGCGAATCGCCGCGCCGCCATTCGATAGCGAGCGGCGTGTTCGCGTGCGAGCGGATGATCTCATTGACTTTCCGATCATAGCGAAGCGGTTGCCTATCGAGCGAGGTAATCACGTCGCCGGGTTTCAAACCGAGCAGATCTGCCGGCTTGCTCGGTTCAACGGTGTTGATGACAATTTCCGTATGCGCCGGTGCAATACCGAACGATGCTTCACTGAGATCTTGCACGAGATCAAACGGAACTTGAATCGTCATCTCTCGACCGGAGCGCAGAACGACAATCGTCAGATCGTTTCCAATGTTTTCGAGATACATATGGCTGCGAACGTCATCCCAGTGCGCAATAGGCTTGTCATTGATGCGAAGAATCTTGTCGCCGCCCTGCAAGCCTGCGCTGGCAGCCGGGCTGTTGTCCATCACGTACCCGATCTCGGTTGTATTCCAGACGGACCTGCCCTGCACGTAGTTGATGCCCCAGAAAATCGCGATAGCGAGCAGAATGTTCATGATGACGCCAGCAGAGATCACGATCATTCGCTGCCAAATCGGTTTCGAGCGAAACTCCCACGGCTGCGGAGCCTGGTTCAGATACTCCGTGTCAAAACTCTCATCAATCATTCCCGCGATCTTCACGTAGCCGCCGATGGGAATCCATGATACGCAGTAATCCGTTTCGCCGATCTGCTTGCCGAACGCGCGCGGAGGAAAGCCGAGGGAGAAAACATCGACGCGCATCTTGAAGAGCTTCGCCGCAAGAAAGTGCCCCAGTTCGTGTATGAAAACAAGAATGCCGAGGGTGACAATGAAATAGATAATGGTGTTGACGATTTCCATGGTTCGCCTTATGACTGAAACGTGAGTGTCATGCGCTCTGCTTCCGTGCGGGTCTGCGCATCAATACCAACGATATCCTCGAGCGATGCGTTCCGCTTCGGGGTGTGCGCGTTGAGCGCAGCGGCTATCGTTTCGGCAATCGCGGGAAACGAAATTGCTCCCTCCAAGAATTTTTTCACTGCGATCTCGTTTGCCGCATTCAGCACCGTGGGAGCCGTTCCCCCCATGGCAAGCGCTCGATAGGCAAGCGCAAGGCATGGGAACTTTTCGGTATCCGGTTCTTCGAACGTCATCTGCCGAATCTCTGAAAAGTCGAGCCGTTTGAATGGTGCGGCGGGACGATCGGGATACATCAGCGCGTATTGGATGGGGAGCTTCATATCAGGAAAACTCAGTTGTGCTTTCGCTGATCCATCGTTGAACTCGACCATCGAATGAATGATGGATTGCGGATGAATGACGACGTGAATTTTTTCCGGCTGTAGCCCAAACAACCAGTGCGCCTCGATTACTTCCAACCCTTTGTTCATCAGCGTCGCGGAGTCAATCGTGATTTTGTTTCCCATTTTCCACGTCGGATGATTCAATGCTTGTGCGACGGTAATGTTCTCGAACTCCTCTTTAGGGAGATTGCGAAAGGGTCCGCCGGACGCAGTGAGAATCAATCGCTCGACGCTTTGCCTATCCTCGCCGCGCAAGCACTGCAAAATCGCACTGTGTTCACTATCCACAGGCAGTAGTTGCACCTTGTGCTTTTGCGCGGCCCTCATGATCAACTCGCCAGCGACAACGAGGGTTTCCTTATTGGCAAGGGCAATGTCCTTGCCCGCTTCGATCGCCTTCAACGTTGGCTTCAAGCCCACAAAGCCGACCAGCGCACTGACTACAATGTCAACATCATCGCGCTGAACGATTTCGCACAAGCCCTCTTCGCCGAACAACACTTCGGTTGCTCCGTTGGTGAATTTGCGCAGCACCGACGCGTTGCACTCTTCTAGCACAACGACCGCGCGCGGCTTGAACCGGCGGATCTGCTCTGCGAGCAATTCAATGTTGCGATGTGCGGTAAGGTATGCAACGCGAAAACGTTCGGCGTGTAACGCCGCAACATCCAACGTGCTGCAGCCAATCGAGCCTGTGCTGCCCAACAGCGCTATGTTTTTTTTCTGCGACAAGGTTTACAAAGAAACAAAATCACCAAGCGTTGTCTCTTGTATCATCGCTTGGTGATGATGTGATG
>CAYUFU010000089.1:5463-15316 GCA_964444145.1 uncultured Chitinophagales bacterium | reverse complement strand
TTCGATGTGCTGATGAGGAGATGAGCGCGTTGAGGTGATAGGCGCGATGAAAGAAGCTCTTCCGCGCTGCGGCGAAGACTCTAACGACACTAAGGTTTCACGAAGTCTGTTTTTTCTTCGTGAAGCCTTCGTACGCTCTGTGCCTTAGTAGCAACTTTCCATTGATGTGCAATGCTATTGACACCAGTGAAATGCGTAGTAGAGATAGAAGAAGGAACCGTGAGTGTGTAGGAAAACGTTTACCTCACAGCATAGGAACGTAATTGACGAACTCGTATTTCCTCTGCACGTATTCGGACAGCGAGAAGCCAGAAAATTCTTTGACGCCCTTGATGAAATGCGATCGGTCGTAGTAGCCGCAGTCGTTAGCAACCCGCATCCAATCAATCTGCTTCGGGCGGCTGACGATAATCGCCATATCCCTCGTGTAATTTAGAATGGCAACAAGGGCTTCCGCTTTGCTTGGCATTACAGCTTTGGAATGTGTTTATCAATCCCCCAAACACGTCCCCACCGCTCGCGCGGCGAACACAAGCTGCGAGTCGGGTGGAACGAGGCGTTGTTTGCCGACTGCATCTTTCAGCGGAACAGTGACGACGTTGTTCTGCCGCAGACTCGCCATCACGCCGAACTCACCGCGCGACGCGGCTTCGAGCGCGACCGTGCCGAAGCGCGTTGCGAGAATTCTATCGAATGCAGTCGGGCTGCCGCCGCGCTGCACGTGACCGAGAACGGTGACGCGCGTTTCGAGTCCCGTCTCGTCTTCGATGCGCTTAGCGACAAGCTCCCCAACTCCACCCAGTCGCATCGGGTCGGTGCGTTTCGCATCTATTTCGCGCACACTCACATCGCCGCCGAGCGGCTTTGCGCCTTCGGCAATAGAGACAATGCTGAACTTCGCGCCTTTGCTTCGCTTGAGCACCGCTTCAAATACTTTTTCCCAGGTGAAGGGGATTTCAGGAATCAAAATAATGTCCGCGCCGCCGGCAACGCCCGCGCCGAGCGCGATCCATCCCGCATAGCGCCCCATCGTCTCGACGACGATAACGCGATGATGCGCCGAGGCTGTCGTCTGCAGGCGGTCAATCGCTTCGGTAGCGACTGCGCGCGCCGAATCGTGACCGAACGTGATGTCCGTTGCGTCAAGGTCATTGTCAATCGTCTTCGGCACGCCGATGATGTTCAGTCCCATTTGCGAAAGCTTTTGGGCGATGATTTGCGTTCCATCGCCGCCGATAGTGACCAGCGCGTCGAGCTTCAGATTACGATACGTCTCGATGACTTCCTTCGATGCGTCCACGATGCGGATATTCTTTCCCGTTCCCATTGGATAGTGAAACGGGTCCCCCTTGTTCGAGGTGCCGAGAATCGTGCCGCCCATATTGATAATACCTGTAACGTCCCGCGGCGTGAGTTCGCGATGATGTCCCTCCACCATCCCTTCGTATCCGTCTAAGATGCCGATAACGGTCGCATTGAAGTGCGCCATCGCGGGTTTCGCGACGCTGCGAATGACGGCGTTCAGCCCTGGGCAATCGCCGCCGCCCGTAAGAATACCGATGCGTTTCAGTCTCATGTGTGCTTATTCTTTGGAAGATGTTTGCGCCATAACGCTCTCTTCGCCGGCAGCTCATCTTGAATGAATGATGAAAAGCTCACAACGTTTTCTCTCGTGGGGAATCGCTTGTTCTTGATTTCATCACGAACGACGAGATAGATGTTTTGAGAATTGAGTTTGTCAACTTTGGGCGAGGTAATATCTCTCTTTGCCTCATCAAATGTCTCCGTCACAATCAAGTACACGGTAATACCACCTGTGATTTCCAGTTCCTCAAAGACTTGTTTGTATCGTTCGCGCAACGTTCGTTTCATTGAAACAATTACGCAACGCCTTCGGTCGGTTTTCCAAACATCGAGACTCGGAAAGAGAAAGTCAACCGTTCCGTTCAAGACCTGTTGCATTTGGAATTCACGGCCATATCCCGCAAGTGTGAGCAACGTTCGAAGATGTGACTGCGAGCTGCTCCCTGCTCTCGTCATTCTGCTTTGCGCGAAACTTTGCTCAACCAGTTTGTAAAACGGTCGCAATTTTGAACCAACTTCGGCGAGTTTCTTCTCACCTGCTGTTGACGTGGAGTCCAATGCATGAAGCGCTTGCTTCACTACTCGGAAAACGGACGGGTAACGCACACGCACATCTGGCTCAAGTGCAAATTCAATGATTCTTTTGCTGATGCACTCTTCTTCGTACTTCAGGTAGCGCTGATATTCCACATCTATCAATTCAGACAAATACCGATTGAAATTATGCACAACCTCATCAACCGACAATTCCCGGCCGGCAAAGGAGACATGACGCCAGGCTTCCATTGATAATCTCTCACCTGACGGAATGAACTTCTGTCTGACTTGACTCACCAATCCACTTGGACCCTGCAACTCCTTCTTCAGATCATCCGCGCGAAATGCCTTAGCCACGTTTCGCCTCTTGCGTTTTCTGCAAGACAACAATGTGTTCCTTTGTCATTGTGCTGCCGACTTGACCCTCAACATTTGAAGGGCTGTTTCGCGTAGGCATACGCTTATTCGGAATGTTCCTATCAATCGTCGTAATGTGTTCAAGCCCAACACCTTTCGCCATCTCAACCAAAATCCTATCGGTCGGAATTCGTACTCCCTTCACCGTACGATTGCCGACAACGAAACAGAGCGTTGCAGACCTCTTGCAAACGCGATTGATCTCAAAAAGACACAGTTGGAAATCGCTGAAGAAACTCATCACATCATCGGCACGACGAGGGTCATGTTGTGAGATTTCTTTTACGGTTCGATTGAGAAGATTCCCCCTCTTGCCCTCGAACACACTCCTTCTCCCACCAAGGGAGTAGTTGTCAATTCTCTTCACCCGTTCCCATGGTACGCCCAACCATTGCAAGGACAGCCTTGAAAACTGTCCATACGCGACCGTTGTTCGTGAGTCTCCATACGGCGGGGATGTCACGACGAGGTCAACGGACTCGGGTGGAATTGACATTCGCCTGCGCGCGTCTTCATCAAGGATTCGCGTGAACGTCTTTTTCTGAATCTTGTGTGCATAATCAGCCATCATGCCCAGATTCGAATACGCTCGATCAAAGAAAAGCTTTTCGACGTTCGGGTTGTGTCCCTCCAAATCGTCATCAGGGATTCTGAACAACTTGAACTCACCGTTGCGAGTATAGGAAGATTGTCTCACTGCGAACGAAAACGCAACGAGAAAGAAGTCGCGATGCTCATGATTGCGAATGCGGTCAATGCACTTCTTAAGCAGAGCAAGCTTGCGACTCACCTTTGGATGGAACCAATACTCAATGTTGAAAAACCTCGGAATGAGGTCATCATCCTTGAGCAATTTCGTCTCGACAAGTGCCTCCCAGTACCTTTCCGACAAGCGCAGGGTAGCTTTCTTCAAGTCTTCAATGTCAAGGGGGGTGGTTTTCACTTTTGAAAGCAACAACGCAAGTGGATTGATGTCAATACCGTAACAATTCAATCCGGCGAGATTCGCCTCGACCAATGCCGTTCCCGAACCACAGAATGGATCGAGCAACGTCTGTCCCTCTTTGCCGTACAAGCCAATTAGTCGCCTCGTGACCTGCGGAATCATCATCGCAGGATATGGATGAATGCCATGCGTTTCTGTTTTCGTATCAGCATCGGCATAATCCCAATTCTCTTCACAAGGCTGTAACGTCGGCGCGCTGTTACGTTTGCGAACTTCAAAGAGGGAAAGCTGTTGTCGAAATTGAGCGAGATCGCTCTCGATTTGTTTGTACCGAAACACTGTAACGGTCGAGGATGTGTCCAAATGAACCCCATCAATATACTATTTTCTTCGAGCGTAGTAAACGCCGTTGCTTGTCTCTCAAATCTTTCGTTTCTTGTTCGTGGTTCCCGCTGTCACTCCTAAATGTCCATCACCGAAGAATACAAGAACTCACTCAAGATGGCGGAGGCAGAAGAGATTCTCGACCTCATCTTCTATCGTCCGATCGCATTCGTCATTGTCAAGCTCGTGTATCGAACGCCGATAACGCCGAACCAGATGACCTACGGCGCGCTCGTCGCAGGGTTGATTTCGGCATTCGAATTCGCTCAAGGCACGGCGCGTGGGTTCGCGTTCGGCGCGTTGTGGTACGCAATCGCTAACGTGCTCGATTGCGGTGACGGCATGTTGGCGCGGCTGCAAAAAAGCGGCACGCCTCTCGGCAGAATCGTTGACGGCATCGTGGATTGGGTTTCGAGCGTTGCGATCTTTTTTGGGCTGGGCTGGGGAATGTCTGTGTACTTTCAGAATCCGCTCTACTGGCTTCCTGCAATTGCGGCGGGCGTCGTCTCCGGCTATCACGCCATGGTGTTCGACAAGCGCCAGCAAGAATATATCTCGACGGTACGCGGCGAGCGGAATTTTTTCGAGCGCGAAGAAGAAAAGGTCGCCGCAGAGCTTGCAAAGAGCACCGGACTGCGAAAGCTCTTGTTGTCGGCATATCAATCCTACATGAAGGTCCAAGAAGGTTCGCCGCAGGAGGCGCAGAAACACTACGACCCTGCTATGTACCGCAGCCATAACAAGAGCATCATGCGCTGGTGGACATGGCTCGGTCCTACTACGAATCGAACGCTGCTGATGATTGCCGCCTTGCTTGCGCATCCCGAGTGGTTCTGCTGGTTCATTCTCATCCCCGCGAATTTGTATTTGATCTCCATGCTCTTTCAACAACATGCTATTGACACCCTGATGGAACGAGACAGCGAAGGGACAGCGGTTCGTGCGGAGCGAGTCGCCGCATGATTCCACAATGCTCCGAACAGCGTACTCACATATCACGAGATCTCCATGATGCCAATCGTACTTGACCGCAACGAAAACCAATACGGTCCTGCTCCCGCTTGCTTCAAAGTACTGCAGGAAGCGAACCTCGAACAGCTCAGTTTGTATTCGCGCGACTTCGCCAAAGGAAGAAAGAGCGAGCTCTCGCAGCGTCTCGCCGATGAAATGGGAATTCCCGAAGAGCGTATTCTTCTGAGCTACGGCAGCGAAGACATGCTCAAGCAAGTGGTGCATTGCTACTTGCACGCAGGCGAGCGGATGCTCTTGCCGCAGCAATCGTGGTGGTACTATAAGAAAATCGCGAAGGAAGTGCTGGGCGATCACGTCGAGTACCCGCTGTATGAACGCGGCAGCCGGTTCGAATTCGACGTGGATGAGATTCTCAAACTGTACGATCGCTACAGCCCGCATCTCATTCTCATCGCCTCGCCGAACAACCCAACAGGCAGCACGATGAAGCGCGATGACTTGGCGCGCCTCGTCAATTATTGCTCACGCTCGGTGATCGTGCTGGACCAGGCGTACTTCGGCTTCGAGCACACTTCGCACGACAACGCGAAGGAACTGCTCGAGGCGCACCCGCGGCTTGCGATACTTCGAACGTTCTCGAAATACTACGCACTGGCAGGCCTGCGCATCGGCTACGCCTGCGTCGGTGCGGAACTGACGCATCTGATTGACTTCAGTGCGCGCTATTTGGGCTACAACATGCTCACCGAGCGGATCGCGCTCGCCGCGCTCACCGACAAGACCTACTACGAACGCATCTCCCACTACATGCGCGAGGACAAGGCGATGTTTATCCGCGAGTTCAATCAACTCGACGGATTCAAAGCATTCGAGTCGGATGCCAACTTCATGCTGCTCCGTTATCCCGTCGAATTCAAAAAGCAACTCGCCGACGGCTTGAAGCAGCGCAGCGTCATCGTAAAATTCTTGGACGATCCGGGCGTCACCGACTGCATCCGCATTACAATTGGCACGCGTGACCAAAATATGCGCGTCGTGCAGGCATTCAAAGAGTCGGCGGCGGCGTTCCCGCGAACGCCTGCGCTCACTGCTGCGCTATGACGGCTGTTATTCTCGCAGCGGGTATCGCGTCGCGGCTTCGTCCGTTGACAACCCATCTGCCGAAATCGCTGATCAACGTCGGCGGCAAGGCGCTCCTTCAGCGGAACCTCGAATCGTTGCAGCGGCACGGCATCGGACGCTGTATTATCGTAACCGGCTTCTTGTATGAGATGATCGAATCGTTTGTCCGCTCGCTCGCGCTCCGCATGACGGTCGAGTTCATACACAATCCCCTCTTCGACTCGACGAATAACAACTACTCGCTCTGGCTCACACAACCCGCGCTCGACGGCGAGGACATGCTTCTGCTGGATGCCGATATTCTGTTCGACGAAAGGATTCTCACGAGGCTCCTCGCATCGCCGCACGCCGACGCGTTGATTATGCGAGCGAGCGACCATTTGGGTCACGAAGAAATCAAGTGCGAGCTTGACTCGACCGGCGCCGTCGTCAACATCGGCAAGCATCTCGATCCGAACACTTCTGCAGGCGAATCCTTAGGCATCGAGAAATTTTCTGCGCCAACCACGCGGGCGCTGTTCGACGTGCTCGCGCGGCGGCATATCTTCAATGAATTCTATGAAGCATCATTCCAAGAAATCATCGACGGCGGCGCGAAGATCTACGCAGTCGAGAGCGGCAGCCTTCCGTGCATGGAAATTGACACACCCGACGACCTCGCTACGGCAGAGGCGCTTGTCAACCACATGTTGCCCTCGCCTCTGCACGACGAGCTACAACTCCACACGAACACGACTCGGCAAGCAGATACCTCAACAAGGACCCGTTAGTGTTGCTTCGTGGGAAGAAAACTCGCTCCTCGTATTCGTATGAGGCGTCTCTCAAATCCCGCGTCTCCGACGAACTCATCAACACGTACCTCATTCGACCGCTTGCAGGCGTCGTCGTTCGCATGGTCGTCTCGACACCGATCACGCCCAACCAACTCACCATTGCATCGCTTTGCTCGGGCGCCGCTGCCGCATGGTGCTATCTCGATGGCACTGCGGCGCAGAACGTGGTTGCGGGACTCCTCATCTCACTGAAAGATATTCTCGATTCTGCGGACGGACAGCTTGCGCGGGCGAAGGAACAATTCAGTCGGGCGGGACGGTTTCTTGATTCCATTACCGACTTCGTTGTGAATGCCTTCGCGTTCGGCGCCATGGGGTTCGCACTATTCACTGCGGCGAATTCGTTTGCGCTTCTCGCGCTTGCAACGCTCGCCTTCCTCGGCACAACCCTGCGCGTTTCGTATCACGTTTTTTATCATACATCCTTCCTGCACGTAGCAAACCTCTACGAAGTGAATCGCGTGACCGAAGAACTTCGTGACGAAGATCTGCTGCAAGATGTTTCGACGCTGCGCCTGCAAAGAATATTTCAAGCGCTCTACGGCTGGCAAGATCGGATGATGATGAGGCTTGACGGATGGTGTCGAGCAACCATCGGAAGTAGCGATGTAGATCGCAAACGCTGGTTCGGCGACCGCATCGCACTGCGGCTTTCGGGATTGTTGGGACTCGGTACAGAGTTGTTTGTGTTGACGATATTCTCCATCGCCAACAAGATAGAAACCTATCTCTGGGTGAATGTTTTCGCGCTCAATGCGCTGTGGTTCGCAAACATTCTGTATCGGAGGTCTGTTCTTGCGCGACGCATAAATGGACTACGCCCGCATCGCGCGGGAGAGCCGTCAGTCTAATTTCCGTCGCGTTCGCCGAGAAGATTTTCCATGATGGTGAGGTGCTGGTCAAGTGAAATATCGAGATGCTTGCGCAAACTTTCCGTCGCATCAATGTCCCCGACCGTTGCACCGCCGTTGGTCGCCAGCATTTTGCGCAGCGCCTCGGTGTAGGTCTCGACGCGAATCGAGCGCTCCATGACGTTGTGGTCGTTCTCATTGATGCCGAGCGACATGCGAACGGCTTTCGTCAGGGCGATTTCCTCCGGACCGGGAACTCCTTCTTCCCAAAGATGCTTGAGGAAACTACGATACAACGTCACCCCTTCCTTTCGTAGCGACGAGCGGCGTTCGTTGGCGGCGCGCTCTTTCATGTCCTCCTCACGCTTCCAGATTGCGCCGCGGTTGGCGCGCTGCTCGAAGACACGGCGCGCCTCGTCCCGCCGATTCAAGTCGTTGAGAATATCCATCTCGATATCTTGCGCTTTCGTGTTCGACGGATCAATGGCATAAATTGTCTCGATTTCGCTCCGCGCTTTATCATATTGGCGCATGCGATAGAATTCCTCCACCTTCTTCAATGACGCCTCGACTTTTGCACAGCGGAGCGCCCGTTTCTCCTCTTCCTCGCGCTGTCTGAGCGCCTGCTCTGCAAGCTGCTTTTGCAGCGCCTCGACTTTTTTCAGATGCTCCTCGCGCCATCGCCGTGCGCCATCCTTGCGTTTGATCTGCGCCTGGCGCGCCTCATAGATTTCCATTTCCAACCGCTTGGCGTCTTCGTCATCAGGATCAACCAAGTACACCTTCGTCAATTCCTTCATTGCCTCTTCGTAGCGCTGCTGGGCAATACATTCGCGCGCCGCTTCGAAGTAGAGACGCAGTTTCTTCTGTTGCGCGAGCCGCCGACCTTCGGCGATCGCCTGTTTGACCGCTGCTTCGTGATTCTTCGCAAGCTCTTCTCGCTCGCGTTGGATGCGCTCGATCTCGGCGAGGCGCAGCCGCTCGGCTTCCTCCTCTTTTTGCCGCTTCTCTTCACGCAACATCTGGTCTTCTCGTTCGCGACGGCGGGCCTCTTCTTCGGCTCTCTTTATTGCCTCTTCGTCGAAACGGCGTTGATGCTCTTCGATCTGCCGTTGCTGTTCTTCTTCGACACGGCTACGCTCTTCGTCCATGCGCCGTTGCGATTCGGCTTCCATTGCAAGCCGCGCCTCCTCGTCCCTGCGTTCCTTCTCCTCGCGTTCCAGTCGTGCTTGTTGCTCGGCAAGCGCAACCTTACGTTGTTCTTCTTGCAACTTCGCCTTCAATTCTTCCTGAATCCGTCGTTGCTCGGCAGCAAGCTTCTCCGCCGCTTCCCGTTCGAGATGCGCGCGCTCCTCGTCGAGTTGGCGCTGTTGTTCTTCCGCCAATCGTCGGCGTTCCTGTTCGATTTGCTGCCTAAACTCTTCTTCGAGCCTTCGCCTCTCCGCTTCCTCCGTAGAGCGCTTTTGCGCCAGCGCTTCGCGCTCGCGTTGCTGCGCCTCCTCCAACGTCCGCTGCTGATGGAGAATCTTCTCGCGTAATTCTTCTTCGATGCGCTTCCGTTCCGCCTCGAGTCGTGTGCGCGCTTCCTGTTGAATGCGTTCACGCTCCGCTTCGAGTTGCTTGCGCGCTTCCTCGGCGATACGCTGGCGCGCAAGTTCTTCCTCGCGACGCAGGTCCATCTCTTGCAAGCGGCGACGTTCGGCATCTTCTTGTTTGCGCAACGCTTCCGCCTTGATTCGTGCCTTTCGCTCGTCATCGTAGCGGCGGCGTTCCTCTTCCAGCCGCTTCGTCGCCTCTTCCAGCTTTTGACGAATCTCCTCTTCTGCGCGGCGATAGGCTTCTTCCAATTCGAGCCGCCGACGCTCTTCCTGTTCACGTCGCTTCACCTCCGCTTCGATCTTTCGCCGCGCCTCTTCTTCCTCTTGTTTGCGACGTTCTTCTTCGGCTCTGAGTGCCGCTTCAATGACGGCTTTCTGCTGCGAGAGTTGTTGCTCGACCCGATAACGATCTTCTTCTGCGCGGGCGCATGCTTCTTCAGCGAGTTTGCGCTGCTCTTCTTCTTCTTTTCGTCGCGCTTCTTCAGCCAAGCGTAGCAGCTCTTCCTCTTCCGCCCGTCGCCGCGCGTCCTCCGCAATGCGTCGCGCTTCTGCTTCCTCTGCCTTGAGGCGCAATTCCATTTCCGCCTTCATACGCGCAACTTCTTCCAC
>CAYUFU010000089.1:0-5363 GCA_964444145.1 uncultured Chitinophagales bacterium | reverse complement strand
GCCTTGAGGCGCAATTCCATTTCCGCCTTCATACGCGCAACTTCTTCCACTGCAGCAAGCTGCGCAGCCTCTGCCTTTTGCAATGCTTCTTCCGCGATTTTTCGCTTCTCTTCCTCACCTGCCGCAATAATCGCTTCCAGCTCTGCACGCTGACGCGCAAGTTCGACGTCCGCTTCACGCTTTGTCTCTTCGGCAAGTTGGCGGGCTTGCTCGGCTTCGTGCTTCAGACGCGCTTCTAGCTCTGCGCGATGTCGAGCGATTTCCTCTTCTGCGTGTCGCTTCGTCTCTTCAATGCGCTGGGCGGCTTCCTCCGCGATGTGCCGCTTCTCTTCCTCCTCCGCCTTCAAGCGTAATTCCAAGTCGGCGCGGTAGCGGGCAACTTCAGCCTCCGCCTGCCGTTTCGCCTCTTCGGTTTTTCGAATCGCCATCTCGGCGATTCGTCGTTTCTCATCCTCGCCGGCTCTGATGAGCGCCTGTAATTCCTCTCGTTGACGCTTCAACTCCTCATCGGCAAGACGTTTTGTTTCTTCTGCAACTCGACGCACTTGCTCATCGGCGGCACGCTTTGCTTCTTCGGCAATCCTGACACGCTCAGCTTCTTCCGCCTTCAATCGCGCTTCGAGTTCAGCGCGCTGACGCACAATCTCAGCTTCGGCGCGGCGCTGTACTTCCTCAGCCTTGCGGACAGCCTCCTCTGCGATTTTTCGCTTCTCTTCCTCGCCCGCGCGTATCAGCATCTCCAGCTCGGCGCGCTGCTTGGCAAGCGCTTCCTCTGCCTGAGCTCGAGCTTCCTCCGCCAAACGACGCTGTTCCTCTTCGCGCTTGCGCAGTTCCTGTTCGCTACGTCGGCGCTCCTCCATTTCCAGCGCTTTTTGACGCGCTTCCTCAGCAATGCGCTCGCTCTCCGCGCTGATCGCGCGCAACTTCGCTTCCAACTCGGCACGCTGCCGCGCACTTTCGGCATCGGATTTCTTGCGCTCTTCTTCGACCTTCAATGCCGCTTCCACCAACGCACGCTGCCGCGCAAGCTCAGCTTCAATCGCTTTGCGCGATTCTTCGGCGAGCATGCGCTGCTCTTCTTCGGCTTTGCGACGTGCTTCTTCAGCGAGGCGTTTTCGTTCCTCTTCTTCGGCTTTACGCTGCGCCTCGTGAAGCTGATGCTCTTTCCGTTCCAGCGCGAGCCGTTCCGCCTCTTCCCGTTGCCGCTGCTCCTCTGCACGACGCTTCCCTTCCGCAACACGCTCTTCGATGGCGATGCGGCGCGCTTCTTCGGCAAGGCGATTCTGCGCGGCTTCCTCTTCTGCTCGCTTTCGGTTCTCCGCTTCGCGACGTTCCCGTTCTTCTTTTTCTTTGCGGCGAGCGAGCACTTCTTGCGCAGCGCGCAATTGTTCCGCGCGCTTCTCTTCAGGAGACTTGGTCTCGGGAGCGTTGAGAGAGCGTGTTGCCTCACCACCTACGCCAACAGCTTCGGATGCATGTTGCGTTTTCGCGCCGAGGCGTTCGAGCGCGTTCTTCACGCGCTCGCGATACGCGTGTGCATAGGGATTGTTCGGATCAACAGCAAGCGCTTGCTGTACATGCCGCTCAGCGCCCACAAAGTCGGCAACCTTGAAGAGCTTATCAGCCATCTTCAGGAATTCACCGCTCTTACGTCGTCGTTCTTGTGCCTCGTCCAATTCAGCCATGGGGAATTTATCTTCGCATGCAATCAGTAATGATTCACTTCACGAGTGAATGGTCACTTCACTATTGTGGTTATCGTCGGATTTTCGCGACTATTTACCTTTTTACAACGAAAGATCTTTGTTAGGAGTCACTGAGGATCGGTTCACAAAGAGTGGAAGGGTTCGGTAGGTAATATGACGTACTGCGAGCTTCTTGAGCACGTGTGAAAACGACTTCAACTTGTAGAGCGATTCTCCAGAATCGCTCATCTCGCGAGCAAGAGCGACACGAGATGCTCAATGGAAAACCCCAAGAAAAATTTGCCACAGAGAACACAGAGTTAACAGAGAAATTGAGAGAAATGACATCTTGAAAAATCTACCAAAAGAGATCTTTTTTCTCTCTTCTTTTTTTCTCTCTCTGTGTTCTCCGCGATCTTATCTTTGCTGGCGGACTTTTCGACCAGAATTTCTAGAGTGTCACTCTACATGCATACGACGTATCTAAGTTTACAAAAACCCTTTCGAGTCTTTGTCACGTCGTAGCTGGCTTGCTCTCGGCGTACTTACCGAATCTTCTCGAAGGGAATGTCGAGAATGCGGTACGCGCGCCAATCACGATAATCGAAATGCCACCATTCGTCGGGGTTGACAGTGAAGCCCTGTGCCTCCATTGCCTCGCGGAGAATTCTGCGCGCGCGCCGCTGCTCGTCGGTGCCTGCCGGAGAATCCGCCGCTGCGTCAATCGTGAAGTCGTCGTACGGTGTCGGCATCTCGACCTCTTTGCCTGTTTTCAAGTCATACAAGGTAAGGTCAACAGCGCAGCCGCGATTGTGTTTGGAGCCTTTTTTGGGATTCGCGACGTAGATGCGCTTTGCCGGCGGGGTTTCATCCCAAAACTTTTTCGTGACTGACCAGGGACGATAGCCGTCGAAGATCAGCAAGCCGTAGCCCTGTGCGCGCAGCGCCGTATGTGCGCGGCAAAGAGCTTCGGCGGCGGGTCGCTGCAAGAATGCACGCGCCTGCGTGTACATCGGACGTTTCATAAAATTGTTGTCGGTGGCGTAGCGGATGTCGAGCCTGAGTGTCGAGTCGAGTTTCGTCAACTCCACCAGTTCGCTTGCCCGAAAGCGCTTCTGGGGCTCTGCGGGCTGTGAGGCGGAAAAGGAATGAACAATGAGTACGAGCCAGAGCGAACGCCAACGTGTCATAGAGAGACGATATATTGAATGAAACTGAGTTTCAATTTAGAACGGATTCACGTACGCGATACGCATCGGAGGCGAGGTTCGCGAGCGGACTTCCTCCGTAGGTTATCTCTAGGTAATGAGCTCTCAATGAAAAAGGCAACCAGAATCTTTCCGGAATTTTTCCTTTTCCCTTTTTCATTGTTTCACATCCCCAACCGATTGATGCCATCGAATGCCGCAGTCTTATAGCATTCCGCCAGCGTCGGGTAGTTGAAGACCGTGTTCACGAAGTATTCCACCGTGCCGCCGAATGCCATCACCGCCTGCCCGATATGAATCAACTCGCTCGCACCTTCGCCGATGATGTGAACGCCGAGCAGCTCGCGCGTTTCGAGATGGAAAATCAACTTCAACAAGCCTGTATGACTGCCGAGAATTTGCCCGCGTGCGATTTCTTTGTATTGCGCTTTGCCGAGCTCGTACGGAATCGCAGCTTGGGTCAACTCGTCTTCCGTTTTACCGACGAACGAGATTTCGGGAATCGTGTAAATGCCGTAGGGAAACAACGCGGGCACGCTCTTCGCCTTCACGCCGAAGGCATGACACGCCGCGAGGCGTCCCTGCTCCATCGAAGTGGATGCGAGACTCGGAAATCCAATCACATCGCCGACCGCGTAGATGTGCGGCGCTTCGGTTTGGTAGTTGTCGTTCACTTTCAGCCTGCCGCGTTCATCGGGCTTCACGCCGGCGGCATCGAGATTCAGCGCGGCGGTCGCGCCAGTCCGTCCAATGCTGTATAACGCTTTGTCGGTAATGATTTGTTTTCCGCTTTCGAGAACGATCTTCACATGATCGCCGCGATCATCCGACAATGGCTCGATGCCTTTCACCTCTTCGCCGAGCCGCAACGTCACGCGATTCTCGCGCAGTTGATACGCGAGCGCATCGGCAATTTCCGCGTCAATGAACGGAAGAAGCTGCGGCCGTTTGTCAATCAGCGTCACGCGGACGCCGAGCGCCGCGAAGATGCATGCATACTCAACGCCGATCACGCCCGCCCCGACGACCGTGAGCGAACGCGGCAGTTTCTGCACATTCAAAATATCGTCGCTCAAAAAAATCTTCTGCCCGTCGAACGGAATGTGGTGATCCTTCGTCGCAAGCGTCCCGACGGCGACGACGATATTCGCAGCGCTCACGATGCGCTGACCGCGACCATCAATATCTTCGAGTTTGACCGTGTGCGGATCGGTAAACGACGCAGTGCCGATGAGAAGCTCGACCCTGTTTCGCATCAGCTGATGTCGCGTCACGTCTATTTCATGGCGAATGACGTTGTCGGTACGGAAGAGCAAATCCTCCATCGTGATGTTTTGCTTGACCGTATAGGACGCGCCGTACACATTGCGCTCGCGGAACCCCGAGAGGTAGAGCACTGCCTCACGCAGCGTCTTGCTCGGAATCGTTCCCGTGTTGATGCACACGCCGCCGATGACGGTTTTGCGCTCGACGATCGCGACGCGCTTATCCAGTTTCGCTGCCTGAATCGCGGCACGTTGTCCTGCCGGACCAGAGCCGATAACGAGAAGGTCGTATTGGAAATTGTCCACGGAAGCCTCTCAAGTTGGTTGACACCCCGCAGGGGTCATGCTGAGGATTGAGTGATAGGTCGCGGACTAATATAACAAAGGGAATCGGGTTTTGAAAGCCGCTCGACTTTCCTGAAAACCGGTTTAGCATCACGCAAAGCCGCAATGCCGCCAAGTCTGTCTTGGAAATTTACCGAAAAGGAATTCACCGAGCAGGTGAAGGTAGTAAAGTGCATACAAGCAATTACTCTCAACCTTTCTCCACTTCTTTGCGGCTTCGCGTCTTTGCGTGAGATTTCTATGTCGGATTTCAGGACTTTCAAGTTTCATTCTCGAATTTGGAGCAGAGAAAATCACGAGACCTCCGGTGGACCTCCTCCAACTCACCAACTCTAATACGGATTTTGACAGGAGAAAAATTGCTAGCGAGCTTCTTGAAAACATTTCCAAACGTCCCAACGTCCCCTCGCCTGCCCGCTGTTGTTGCATGTCGCCAACAGGTTTGCTACTTTTGAATTGAAGGCTGTTCACCCCTCTGATGAAAACGTCTCGAACCTGCGTGAGAAATATTCCCTCGGGTGCGGAATACATGGAGCATAACACGCTTCAGTGCGCGTATTAGACTGCGGGAGATGGGGGGGGCAGTATAAGCAGTAGTGAAGCACCTACACGTCTCACGCCCTTGCTCCATGACGCGATAAGGAACTTAATGGCAAAGACCACCCGGAAGAACAACGACACCACCGCCAACCTCGGCTTCGAAGCCAAGCTCTGGGCCGCCGCCGACGCGCTCCGCAACAACATGGACGCGGCCGAGTACAAGCACGTCGTCCTCGGCCTGATCTTCTTGAAGTACATCTCCGATGCCTTCGAGGCCAAGCACGCCGAGCTCACCGCGCAGAAGAAGCTGGGCGCCGACC
>CAYUFU010000088.1:7894-15726 GCA_964444145.1 uncultured Chitinophagales bacterium | reverse complement strand
GATGATGAAGTCCGCAACTCTCCTCGTACTCTGGTCATCGAAAAAATGAATGTAATCGTGCGCAAGTTTTTTTCGCTGGGGCGCGAAGTACCCTCGGTCGCTCAAACAAGTGCGAACTTCACGCAGGAGGTCTTCGATGTTTTGTGCAAACGGCACGAGGTTATCGGCTCTGAGCCGTCCAAAATGCGTATTGAAATGATATTGAAAAATCTCCACCCCTGAATCAGGTTGATAATGATGAAAGACAGGGACGATCGTCGGTGTATCAAATATCGCCGTTTCAATCGTGATGGTTGAGCCGGGTGAAACAACGACATCCGAGTGTTTCATCAGACATCCAACATGTTCGACCTCCCGCCTGCTCATCGTCCACCCAATGGAAGGAATGTAGCCCGCGATGTACGAGAGTCTGACGAAATCGTGTGCAAGATACTTTTGCATGTACTCCAAACGCGAAGTCGGATGAAGCCTTATCACGAGTTGGGGCTTGCCGGGAATGGCGCCGCAGAGTATCGCCTCAATGAGTACATCAACGAGATACTGCTCATCATAAAGATGAAGAAACGATCCAAGCGTCGCAAGCATGATGATGGGCCTACGCGGGTCAAGGTTAAGTGCTTCGCAGAATTCTTCCCGCGTACTGTTTCGCACACGCTCGGAAAAATACCCGTCGAACTGCGATCCACCCGTAATATGAACCTGAGCGGGGTCGAGTTTCAACAAGTCAATAGCTTCTTGTTTGTTGACCGGATTCCAGACAGTGAGAAAGTCGGGCCTGATACGAAGTCCCTTGTGGATGTTGTCCCAACTGCGCAGAATTCCGATAACGGGAATCGAGAGTTTGAGTGCTGCCTTGTACACGGGAAGCTCAAAACTATGCGTCGGGTGAGTCAGGACGAGAAGCGAACAATTATGCTTCCGAAGCAAATCTTCATAGTGCGGGTCGGAAGAATAGAGTTTTTTCTCTATGCGCATCCAGTGTTTCAGCAAGTTCGGAAATCTTGAGAGAATCTTAAGACGAAGTCTCAGCAGTTTCTGCTCTCTGTCAGAGATCTTGTAGATCGGCTGAAACTCAATTGCTTTGACTTTCGAGAGCCACTTCTCCTTGAACTGAGGGACTCGTTCAGCGGGCGTAAACAACACAACGTCACATTTCGCCTCATTGAGCATGTCAAGGAAACCGTTCTCGAAGAGGTCTCTGACAACTCTGCCTTCGACAAATGATAGGGCGATAGTCCTCCGTTCATTCACGTTGAACCTTGCTCTTGTCGTAATTCCTGTTTCGACTGGCTGCAACATAAACGACTACCGCCAAACAACGGTCGGTGTCAACAATCCTAATGATTCCTGGAGATCAACAACCGACCGCGGTTGGATATCAATCAAGTAGCTGTTCGAAACGAACCGCGGCTTTTCGTGCAATCCTTCGGGAATGATCTTGAGATGAAATGAATACGGACCGGGCCGCAGAAATAGCGGGTCAATTGCAACTTCGACGGTATCGTCTCCTCGCTTGGAAAGCTGTTCGATCCGAATGCGATTATGGACGACGATCTCGCCCTCTGAGTTCGCTAGAATAAAAAAGAGGTAGCCGTTCAATTTTTCGTGCAGCAAGTCCGATTTGAACGTGACAGCGATCCGTTCGTCGTTGAATATTCCATTGCCGTCGTTGATCCGCACGTCTGTGAAATGCGCATCGCGTAGATCGGCAGTGTGCGCTCGGGAGTACGCTTTGATGGCGCCGGAAACATCGCCCTCGAATGCAACCGCCCCCTTCGATATCACGATGCATCGCGTACAGATGGAACGCACCGCCGCCATGTTGTGACTGACGAACAGCAACGTCATTGCGCTCCCTTGGCTCACCTCTTCCATCTTGCCGAGGCATTTCTTCTGAAACTCCGCATCGCCTACAGCCAGTACTTCATCAATGACGAGAATCTCGGGCTCAAGGTGCGCGGCAACGGCGAAGCCCAATCTCACTTTCATGCCGGAGGAGTAGAACTTTACCGGCGTGTCAATGTACTTCTCGACACCGGAAAAGTCTATAATCTCATCGAACTTTTGGTCAATCTCCTTGCGCGTCATACCGAGGATAGTGCCGTTCATGTAGATGTTATCTCGACCCGTCAGCTCCGGGTGAAAGCCCGTGCCGACCTCGAGCAACGCGCCGATCCGACCATAAATGGTGACGCGACCTTCGCTCGGCTCCGTAATGCGCGAAAGAATTTTGAGCAGTGTGCTCTTGCCGGCGCCGTTATGTCCGATGATGCCAAGGACTTCTCCCGGATGCACATCAAAGCTAATGTCCTTGAGTGCCCAGAAGACACTCTCATCCTCTCGATCAAATCGGGAAAGCGATCGGAGCTGACGAAAGTTCTCGATCGGTGCGCGCAGCGTCGCGCCTAACTGGGCAAAGAGTGTGTCTTTCCGTTTTTCCTTCAACCCGATGCGGTAGCGCTTGGAAAGCCCCTCGACTTGTATGACGGGACTCATCATGCCGGAACCATTTCTTCCGTTATTCCTCATCCTAAAACCCGATTTACCTCGCGCAAAGAAGGAAAGTTGATCGGTGGGAAACTTCAAAAAGAGAATTCACTCCCGACAGAGTCGGGATGAAGCCTTCGGATGGCAGTCCAGAGATTATTTCTGATTTCCCTTTGCTTCGTTTCATTCCTTGCGCCTTCGCGTCTTTGCCTGCCTGCCGCAGTCACGGCGCGAGATTTCCATGTCGAGATTCAGGCTCATGCGACGTCGGCAAACGTTCGTTCGAGCCGCGTAAAGTAGAGCGCGCCAAAAACGAACAACACAACAGAAACAAGCCCGCCAAGAAACACCCACGACCAAGGAAACGGAATCGAGTGCAAAAAAATGGAACGAAATCCTTCGATCACCCCAACGAGCGGATTGAGTGCATACATAAATCGCCATTGCTCGGGGATCACGGATGTTGCGTACACGACCGGCGCCGCGTACATCAGAAGTTGTATCACGAACGTCAATCCGTGGCGTACGTCCCGATATTGCATAGACATGGCGGAAAGTACCATACCGATGCCGAGCGAATACATCAGAAGGATGAGTAGAAGAACTGGAAACATCACGATGTGGACCGAAGGCACCATTCGAAAGTACACGAGAAAGCCGACAAGAACGAGAAAACCGATTGCAAAATCCAGAAACTTCCCCAATGCCGCCGACAACGGAAGTACGAGACGCGGGAAATACGCCTTCGTAATCGTTGACGCGTTGGCGAGAAGGCTATTTGCGCTTTCGGTCAGCGTGTTGGAAAAGAAATTCCACGCAAGCATTCCGGTGAAGCTGAACACAACATACGGAACGCCATCGGACCCGACCTGCACCAAGTTGCCGAAGATAACAGTGAAGATAAGGGTCGTGAAGAGGGGCTGGATGACTGCCCAACTGACGCCGAGAACGGATTGCGCATAGCGCGCCTTTATTCCCCGCACGATGAGGAAGTAGAGAAGGTCGCGGTAGCGAACAAGTTCTCCGACGTCCACGAGTTGCCATCCTGCCCGTGGAGCGATGACAGTGACCGGAACATCACGTATGGATTGCATGCGCATGTCAGTGCCCGATCAGTCGGTTCATCTCTTACCACCCCTCGAGAACTGTCTTGCGTTCCAGTGGATCGAGCCGGGCAACTTGTTCATCTTCGTAATACGAGTCTCCGACGACATGCTTTGTCGAAACTTCTTCGAAGATTGCGCCGCCTTCGCTCGAAAAGCTGTGCCATGTTCCTCGTTCAACGAGAATCTTGTTTCCTCGTCGCAATTCTTGAGTGATGCCGTTCAGCGTGATTTGGAGGTCGCCCCAAATGAGCTGGAACGTTTCCTCTTTGAGCTTGTGGCGATGAACAGGATGGCTTTGACCCGGCAGCATGATCACGAGCTTCTTGCAGTACTCTCTATTCACGACGTTGACGATCACTGCCCCTGTCGTACGGAATTTTTCCAAGCCATAATGATGCGAGAGGTCCACCTGATCGTCTTCGGCAAGGACAATGTGCGCTTCCGAGAGAAGTCCTTTCACGTCGTGGATAATCCGTCGTATCTCGGTCATCTTGTCAATTCGTGTGTGCTCAGAGATCGGTGCGTTCGGTTCATAATCACGACTCGCAACCCAGCGGGTACGGAGTTGACCGAATTCTCCGCTTGTCGTCTGGCCCGCGGCACAAGGCATAGCGAAGAACACATCTTCGCGCCGAATCTCCTCGCCCTTGAGAATCTTTCGTGATGCAAACACACCGCGTTTAAGGGATTGGAGCGAGTCAAGTTCCTCCTGACTCACAGTTCTTCCATCCCCGTTGCCGGCGATTTCTTTGGCTCGGAGTGCTGCCGCAACCCAGCATACCGATTGCTCAGGGGTCATGGAATACGAATTCAGTTTCACACTGTCGGTAGGGATACCTACGTGCCGCTCAAGAATGCGCGCTCCCTTGCTCACCGCTGCCACAACAACGTCAAAATTATCCGGCGCTTCATGCCCTGAATATCCTATCGTCACGCCGGGGTAGCGCCGTATCAGCCTCTCAATGAACGAGAGATGCAGCATGTTGTTCGGTGTAGGATACACGCCGACGCAATGCAACAGAGCAAAATCCACCTTCTTATGATTGAAGAAGCTCACGAGATTGTCAATTTCATAAATCGAAAGCCCTCCGGTTGATGCGATCACCGGCTTGCGCGTATGGGCGATGGCTTCGAGCAAGGGCCAATCATTTGCACTGCAGCTTGCGACTTTGATGATGTCCACTCCATGGTCAACGCATTTCTCGACTGAAGGCTCGTCAAACGGCGTGGTTACCGTCGTGAGGCCAGCGGAGCGAATTGCTTCCTGCAGAGTTCTGAATTCCTCATCTTCCAACCTCGTATCGAGGAATCGCGGAATATGCTTCACGTCCTTGCGTTCTTTGAAATTAGGATGGATGAACGTATCGAGATCGCGATACTGTAATTTCACAGCTGCCTTGATGTTTTTCGTCCGTGCAATGCGCGCCATTGCGTCCACAATTGCAAGACCGTGTTCCACGCTGCCCTGATGATTGTTGGCAATTTCAAAAATGAACAAGTCCTGAAACAATTTACTCATGCTTTTTTCCCCTTAGCAATTCGTCGGCGTTGCTGAAGTTCTTGAATGGAAATCATTCTGTCGTCAATGTAATAGTCAGCGGCAGGCTTCCCGAATCGGAGCTCGTGATAGTGCACGCCCCATGAAGCCAGCTGGCGTTTCGTCGTCTCCTCCCAGTTCAATCCCGTCACCGAACCTCGTGCCGTGAAGAGGACTATTCTGTTTCCATCCTGGAATAGTTCATTGATGAGAGCGATATTCTCCGCGATAGCCGTTGAGCAGGAGTAATCATTGTTCGGCACAAGTGACGCAATCACTCCATCAATGTCGAAACAAAACGTCTGCGGACGTTTATCATTGCTCTCATTTGCCTGTCGCTCATCCGCCATGGCGATTTCGGCACTGCGCAATTGCTCTTCAGTGTCAATATCGTGGAATGCTTCCATCTCGTAGCCGTGGATTCTCCTTCCCGTCATTGATTTGTGCTTCAGGATGACGTCGCTCCTCACTGCATCAATCGAAGCATTTTGCACATAAGTCGGCGGAAGCAGTTGCCTTGGCAAGTTGTACGGCTCTTCAACATCGAGCGAGGCAACTGGAGTCAACCACCCTCCAGGAGATCGCAGCCACATCTTGTACGGCGTTTCTTCCGTCGGGACAACAGAGCGGACAGAATCTATTTCTGGATGCGACAAGAGAATCTCCACGATGGCATCTATGTCTTCCACCTTTCGTACCGGATGGGTCGGTCTTAGGTGAACACAGATATCAGGCTGATAACCCTCATGGTTTCTGAGCCACTGCAGCGCGTGGTGAAAGACTTCAAGGTCCGTCGAGTGATCGAGCGCGAATTCCGGAGGGCGTAGAAATGGAACCTCGGCTCCAAACCTTCGTGCAATTTCTGCATACCGTTCGCTGTCCGTGCTCACAATTGTTCTCGTAATCGTCCGGCTCGCACGCGCTTGTTCGATCGAGTGCGCAATCAACGGCTTGCCTGCCAACATCCGGATGTTCTTATCGGGAATCCCTTTCGACCCACTGCGAGCGGGGATCAAGGCGAGAATGTCCATTCTATGAGTTTGTCCAGCCCGTGTTGCGCAACGAGCGTGTCTTTCCGTTTTTCCTTCAACCCGATGCGGTAGCGTCGTTCGAAACCGCCGTCATGGAGTTCTGCGATGCCATCTTCCACGCATCGTATTTGCCTTTCCCTACCCGCAAGTGGTCTGGAAGCGATGCCTCCTCTGCCAAATCCACGCATCGCACTACACCGTTCTCGAGCGCGTAGTGCAAGCCGCTCTCAGGGCAGACGGCTTGTCCTTCCTCGTCGAACGTGAGTTTCAATCCATGCCGGCTCATCCATCCTACCTGTTTCCCGGGCACGCCCATAATCAACGCGTAATCGGGAACGTCTTTTGCAACAACACTTCCAGCCGCGACAAACGCGTAGCGCCCAACTGTAATCCCACAGACTATCGTCGCGTTTGCACCAATCGTGCAGCCGCGTTTCAGGATCGTCTTCTCGTATAAGGAGTGGCGGTTCACCTGCGAACGGGGGTTCGTTACGTTCGTCAGCACGCATGAGGGTCCAAGAAAGACGTCGTCCTCGATGATTGTGCCTGTATAAATCGAAACGTTGTTCTGCACCTTCACATTCGAGCCGATCACAACGTCATTGGCGACGTTGCAGTTCTGTCCGAACACGCAGTTCCTTCCAATCTTCGCACCTTTCTGAATGTGCGAGAAGTGCCAGATCTTCGTACCGTCGCCGATCTCGCAAGGCTCATCAACGTATGCCGAATCGTGTTTGAAGTATGACATGGCGAAGCTCCGACGCCGCAGTGTTGATATTACGTGATTGGTTCGGCAACACGACGAACAGCTCCCGGGTGCATGCTGCCCTCTTGCTCGGTCACTTTCGCTGTTCGAATGCGATACGCCAACTCGATCGAGGGTCGGGCATCCTCGATCGTGAATCCCTCACCCGAGAGGATCCGCTCATACACTCGAGTGTGCAGATCGGTAAAGCCCTCGGTGAATTCGATCTCGGTCCCATCAACCTTGATCGAACGATACGTCGTGGATTTGCCGGGCTGTGGAGTGAACGGAAGATCGGTCTTCTCCGTCGAAAGAAACCACGTCACGTCTGCTTTCTTCAATTCGAGACTTCCGGACATGCGCGCAGGCTCGCTCAGGTGAACGTTCAATTCTTCCACATCGCCGAACAACCAAATCAACAGATCGAAAAAATGAATGCCGATGTTCGTCGCGACGCCGCCGGACTTGTCGGGTGCTCCCTTCCACGACGTCTGATACCATAACCCACGCGACGTAATGTACGTGAGTTCGACGTTGTGCTTTCTTCCGTTGCGCTCAGCCTGAAGTTTTTCTCGCAACGCGATCAGCGAGGGATGTACGCGCAATTGCAGAATAGTATAAATGCGCTGATTGTACTCCCGTTCCAACTCCGCAAGCGCGTCGAGATTCCAGGGATTGATGACCAGCGGCTTTTCACAAATGGCGTCGGCGCCAATCCGCAATGCGAGCCGGCAATGCGCATCGTGCAGAAAGTTCGGCGAGCAAATGGTCAGGTAGTGCACACGATTCTCTTGCGGTCCGCGACGCAGTTTCTCGAGATGCCGATCGAAGCGCTCGAACTCCGTGAAGAATCTCGTCTCGAAGGAATACTGATCGAGTATTCCGACGGCATCGTGCGGGTCAACTGCGGCAACGAGTTTGTTTCC
>CAYUFU010000088.1:1790-7794 GCA_964444145.1 uncultured Chitinophagales bacterium | reverse complement strand
CGCATCGTGAGACAAGGAACTCCGAGATGCGCTGCCTCTTCTTGCATCCCGCCGGAATCGCTGAGAATCATTGTCGCATGACGTTGAAGTGCAAGTGAGTCAAGATAGTCCACCGGTTCCATCAGCCTCAGCCGCGGATGAGGAGTGAAGTGGAGCGATTTCATTTTCTCTCGCGTGCGCGGATGTACGGGAAAGAACACGCCGATGCGATCTGCAATCGTATTCAACGTCATCAGGACGCGCAACAGTGTTTCAGGTGAATCAACATTCGATGGACGATGCATCGTCACGAGTGCGTAGGGTGCGCCGTTCAAATGGTACTTTGCTTTCAGGTTCTGCTGCATCGCAATCGGCATCATCGCTTCGAGACTATCAATCATGATGTTGCCGACGAAGCGGATTCGGTCCGCCGCCACCCCCTCGCGCTGTAAATTCTCCAAGCCAGATTGTTCCGTTACGAACAGCAGAGCTGAAAGCGAATCCGTAACGATACGATTGATTTCTTCCGGCATCGTTCGGTCGAAACTGCGCAAGCCTGCTTCGACATGAGCAATGGGAACGAGCAGCTTCGCAGCGGCAACGGAACAGGCGAGTGTACTATTCACATCCCCGAAGACGACGATAGCTGCCGGGCGCTGTTGTGTCAACAACTGCTCAAACCGCTCGATGATGCGCGCAGTTTGAACGCCATGGGTACCCGACCCGACCTCCAAATTGAAATCCGGATCCGGAATCCCCAACACATCGAAGAAACTGCGCGACATCGTTGCATCATAATGTTGGCCCGTGTGAACGATCCTGAACGGAACGGTACCACGCGTGCGCAGTGCTTTCACGAGCGGTGCGAGCTTAATGAAGTTTGGACGCGCACCGGCAATAAGATAAATGGGTGCCTTCATGCGTGCACCGCTGCCATCATCGTTTGCCGATACCATTCAACCGTCCGCCGGATGCCGTCCTCCCATTTCACGATGGGAGCGTAACCGAGCTTCTCGCGAGCAACTTCGATTGCCGCCATCGAGTGCTTCACATCTCCTGCGCGTTCGGCGGCAAACGTCGGAGGCAGGCTGGTTCCGATAGCCCGTTTCAGCTCGCTATGCAAGTCGAGCAACGTATAGCGTTCACCGCAGGCGACATTCATCACCGCGCCGATTGCCTCATTGCGCTCGCACGCAAGAAGATTCGCGCGCACGACGTTTGCTACATGCGTGAAATCTCGTGACTGTAATCCGTCGCCGTAAATCGTCGGCGATTCGCCGCGCAGCATCGCCGTGACGAACTTCGGAATCACCGCCGAGTATTGCGAAGTCGGGTCTTGCCGATGGCCGAACACATTGAAGTACCTAATACACACCGTCGGCAAACCATACACGTGATAGAAGGCGACGCAATACCGCTCACCGGCCAGTTTGGAAACGGCGTAGGGCGAGAGAGGATGCGTTTGCATTCCTTCATGCTTCGGCAGCGTCGGACTGTTGCCGTACACTGAGGACGACGACGCATATACGACGCGTTTGACATGTGCGTCGCGGGCCGCGACCAGAACATTCAACGTCCCCGTGACATTTACTTCGTTCGTCGTCAGCGGATCGAGAATAGAGCGCGGAACAGATGGCAGTGCGGCTTGATGCAACACGAAGTCCACTCCTTCGGTCGCTGCCTTCACTGCCGCAGCGTCGCGAATATCGCCCTCGATGATTTCCATATTTGCAAGGGATGCGGCGCGGGCATCGTCGAGATTCTCTCTCTTTCCGGTGGAGAAATTGTCGAACGCACGTACGCGCTCGCCGCGTCGAAGAAGTTCCTCAACGATATGCGAGCCAATGAAACCCGCGCCGCCGGTGACGAGGTAAAGAGACATCCTTAGGCTTGATACACGTTCTTTAGGGTCTTGTCTGCAACATTGCGCGCGTCGACGATCGGTATCGTAAACGACGAAAAATCAATTCTCTTGTATTCATCGTGCGGCGTCGCGATGAGAAGAAGGTCATAGCTGTCGCTGATGTCCGCCGATGTGCGCCCGGCGTATCGCGACCATTCACGAGACGGTCGAATCATCGGAACGAACGGATCGTTGTAGCTGACCAGCGCGCCCTTCTCTTCGAGTTTTTCCATGAGATGATACGACGGTGATTCGCGATCGTCGTCGACATTAGCTTTATATGCAAGACCCAGTATCAAAATGCGCGCACCTTTGACCGGCTTGCCGCGATCGTTCAACGCCTCCATGACGCGCTGGACGACGAAATCCGGCATCGCCGTATTGATCTCTCCCGCCAGCTCGATGAAGCGCGTCGAGACACCGTATTCTCGTGCTTTCCATGTAAGATAAAAGGGATCGATCGGGATGCAATGCCCTCCCAAACCGGGACCGGGGTAGAACGGCATGTACCCGAACGGCTTCGTCTTCGCTGCTTCGATCACTTCCCAGATATCAATGCCCATTTTCATGAAGGTCATTTTCAATTCGTTCACCAGCGCGATGTTGACCGACCGAAAAATATTTTCCATCAGTTTCGTGGCTTCGGCTGCGCGCGTAGATGAGACGGGAACCGTGCGCACAACGATTTGCTGATACACTTTCTCTGCGACTTCCAATCCTTCCGGCGACGTCGAACCGACGACTTTAGGAATCGTTGCCGTAGTGAAATCCGTGCGGCTCGGGTCCTCGCGCTCAGGAGAAAACGCAACGAAGAAATCCTTATCCACTTTCAACCCATGGCGCTGGAGGATCGGAACCATCACTTCGTCCGTGGTTCCGGGATAGGTCGTTGATTCCAGAACGATAAGTTGGCCCCGACGAAGAAACGGCGCGATCGTTTCGCAGGTGTTCACGATGTACGTCATGTCCGGCTCGCGATTCTTGTTGAGCGGAGTCGGAACGGCGATCAGCACGGCATCGCACTCTGCTATTCGCGTAAACTCCGTCGTTGCGTTCAACTTTGTCGTCGCTTTGGCCTCGCGAATCCGGCTGTGCGGAATGTGCTTGATGTATGAGTCTCCCGCAAGCAATGCGCGAGTCTTGTTCTGGTCAACGTCGAACCCAATGGAACGAAATCCTTTTTCGACGAAACAGAGCAGCAGGGGTAGTCCGACATAACCCAAACCGATGACGCCGATGATGGCGTTCTTGGATTCCATTTTCTTGAGGAGATCTTCTTTCATGCGCGTGCGCGAGTCTTGAAATCGAAATTGGATGGGCGTCGGTGCGGTGGTCGTTGGCTCGTCCAGGATCATAGAATCTTCAGTGCATACGTGAGTGAATATGGCTCCGCCCTTTCAGTCACAACAAGCGACCTACCGGAGCAGCGTAACTACAAAAAAATTGGCGTGAGCCAATCTTTCCATCGTCAGCGCGCGCGTACGATGACGATGTCGTCTATTGCTATACTCTAGAAAGCGACGACCGCTGCGCGGTGCGGCGCTTGAATGCGATCTACGAACACCTGCTCGACTTCGACAGAAACGGACTGTGCGATGGCGTCGAGCGAGACAACGACACGGGTCGAATCTTTCACGTGCAGCACGAAGCCTTCGATTCCGGAAAAGGGTCCGTGGATGATGCGCACGCGTTCGCCTTCGGCGATGTACTGCTCGCGCCGGACGCTCTCCGGGTGATTCGTGATGATACGCAGCCAATTGATCTGCTCGTCCGGAATCGGCGACGGTATGTTTCGAATGTTCACAAAATGGACGACGCCGTCCGTTTGCAGAATTTCGATCCTCTTGCGCAAGTCCGTCTTCACAAACACATAGCCGCGAAACAAGGGCTCCTGCACTCTCTTCTTTCGATCGCTCCACAGCCGAATCTCCTCCGTCAGTGGAAGGAAACTCTCGATGCCGCGTCGGCGCAGCTCGCAATCGGTTTTCTTTTCGAACCGCGACCGCACATAGAGCGCGTACCAACGCTCGCCGACCCGCGTAGGGAGTATCTCGAGCAAACTCATTTTGTCGATCGCGTAAGACTGATGACTGATGCAACCGCCGACGTAAGCACCGCGGCAGAAATCACGACGCTAAAGACATCACGAAAGTTCGCCCAACCGGTCCGCTCGATTTCGATAACGTCCCCGGGCTGCAGTACTAATTCCGCCGAACTTGTCTTCGCTAAGTTCTCGAGGTTGATACGCAACTCTTTTCGTTCGAACCGATTCTCGGAGACTTTCACAAGACGCGAGATCTTCACGTCGTTCAACGAGCCGTCGGGTTGCGGGCCACCGGCGAGTGCAAGAAGGTTCACCAAATCAATCGTGCTCGAAATCTCATAGCGACCCGGCCTTTGCACGAAGCCCATGATGTTGACGATGATCGTCAGTTCGTTCGGCTTGGCGAAATAATAGTTCGACGTTGTCGTTGCAATAGAAGTCGCTGAAAGTAGAGAACTCTGGTCCACCTGGCTGAAAGCTTTCCCCGAAACAGCTACAAAGAGGACTGCGACAACGAGTATCATGCGATGCGAATTCATTCGACGTCAGCTGTGAAAAAACTGCTATGCGATCTTGGATTTCTGCTTCTTCGATTTGTTACCGTTCGTGTGATAGTAGCCGTACCCATAGCCATAATAACCATAGCGGTAACTGCCATAGTATCCACCGTAGGCTTTCTTGACGTCGAAGTTATTGAGAACGACGCCGAGAACTTTTCCACCAACCGCCGTAAGAAATTCTGTTGCGCGCTGAATCGCCGCAGCGCGCGTGCTGCCGGCTGATACGACAAGGATGGCGCCATCAACACCAGTTGAGAGCACTGCGGCATCGGTCACGGCAAGAAGCGGTGGTGAGTCGAAAAGCAGGAGATCGTATCTGGCGCTCATCTGGCGGATAAAATCTTGCATACGCTTCGAGCCGAGCAATTCTGCCGGATTCGGCGGCGTTGTACCGCAGCACAACACATCCAAATTCTCAACTACGTTCTTGTTGACGACCTCATCGAAGGTTGAAGTCCCAACGAAGATATCCGTCAAGCCTGGGTTCTTTGAGAGGCCGAATTGCGTGTGGATGGTCGGGCGCCGCATATCAGCGTCAATGAGAAGAATTCTCTTCTCTGCCTGCGCAAACGCGATAGCGAGATTTGCTATCGTGGTGGATTTTCCCTCGGACGGATTCGCGCTCGTTACGAGAAAACTCTTGAGCGGGCGATCGAGTTGCGCATACAACACATTTGTTCGCAGCCGGCGATAGGCTTCCGCCAGCGGGGATAAGGGATTGAAATGTGCAACGAGGTGAACGTCAAAGTTCGCATCATGCAGGTACGCAGCACCATTCCCGTTTCCATTCCCATTCGTCCCGTTGCGTGCCGTTGTCCTCTCAAGTTCTTCCGTCATCTGGTTGATGGCAGCGAGTGGCACGAACCCGAAGCGCTTCAAATCCTCTGGCGTCCGTACTCGTACATCGAGATATGAGCGGAGGAGAACTATCCCGATGCCAAGCGCGAGTCCGACGAGCGCCCCGAGCATGAGATTCTTCCGCACATCCGGGCTGACAGGGATCGTTGGGATGACCGCCGGATCTACCGGATCCACATAGCCAAATTCGGATTTCTCGGTAATGGCTGCTTCATTGAATTTTTCTTCGACCAGCAAATAGAGCTTCTCGTTGCTCAAGCGCGCCCTCTGGAACTTGGCTAACTCGATGCTCTTTTCCGGAATTTGATTGAACTGGTTTTCGTAGTCAGCAATCACACCGCTCAACGCCCGTTTACGCGCTGCAAGCGCCTCAAGCTCAATTTGCTGCTCGATGATCTTCTGTTTGATTTGTCCGATGAACGCAGCGCTACCAGCACCGGTCTCTCCGGGCCCAATGGACTTGAGAAACGTTCGTGTCCGACTCTGCAGGTTTTTCTTGAGGGACATGATCTGTGAATCTATTTCCTTCAGTTTGTCGGAATAAATTGTCTGCCCTGCTAAGCCGGGGTTCTGCGCGATGACCACGTCGCGTTGCACTTCGAGCGCAGCAAGTTTCTCCTGTAACATTTTGATGTAGGCATCGCTGGACTCGCCAAGCGT
>CAYUFU010000088.1:0-1690 GCA_964444145.1 uncultured Chitinophagales bacterium | reverse complement strand
GCCGCACCAGAAAAATCGAACAGCGAGAGCGTACCTTGCTTTCCTTTCGAGTCGACGAGGACAAGTGAGGTCGCTTCATAGACGGGCTTCGTGCGGTAGGTGAAGAATGCCGTTGCTGCCGTTATGAGAAGGAAAGACGCAAGAATGACCCACTTCCCCCGCAGAATGATGGAGAGATACTCGTGCATGTGGGACTCGCGCGGCACATCGGACTGCACATCCCAATTGCGTGAGGGCGAAAATGATTCGAATTGAGGATTCAATATTTTACAAACTCCTTGACTTTGTCCATCAGATGGCTAACTTGTAAACCATGCGCATCGCAATACTTTCCGACATTCACTCGAACATTCAGGCTTTGCAGAAAGCTTTTCAATTCATTGATCGCTCAACCGTAGACCAGATCTATTGTCTTGGTGACATCGTCGGCTACGGAGCGAACCCCAATGAGTGTGTTGACCTCATTCGCTCTCGTGCTGCCCTTTGCGTGTTAGGCAATCATGATCTCGCTGCGCTCGACCCGCGTCATGCGTCGTACTTTACCAAACCCGGACGGGTTGCCGCAGAGTGGACTCATACAAAACTCACGAAAGAAAACTCCGACTACCTCGCTTCGCTGCCCTACACTGCGAACACTGAACACTGTACACTCGTTCACGCGAGTCCCGCCATGCCGCAGGAGTGGGAGTACATCAACTCCGTACAAAAAGCCGAACAACAATTCTGCGCCTTCTCCACACCGATCTGTTTCATTGGCCATACGCACGTTCCAGTTCTGCTGGGAGAGAACCTCAAGACCCTAGTCTTTAAGCGCGGCATGCGTTTTCTCATCAACGTCGGAAGTGTCGGACAACCTCGTGACGGAAATCCTCAACTCAGTTTTGGTATCCTCGATACGGAACTCTGGTCGTACCGGAACATCCGCTTGGATTACGATATCCGCGGAGCTTCACAAGCTATTGCCGAGAATGGTCTTCCCTCGGTACTCGGCAAGCGGCTCAGTCAAGGCCATTAACTTTGCCCGTTCGGAGAAACTCTATGGTGAAACGAAATCGGATAGAAAAAGCGGCGGGAACACACAGCAAGGGCGCGTTAGATTACGAAACACATCTTGCTTTCAGCGGTTCCGCCCCCTTGCAATCCTCACCGGCTCCGTTGTCTACGGCTTCACCAGTCGAGAATACCTCGAACCAACTCCTTTGCGCGCCTTGCTTTTGAACTACAGCAGCGTGGAGGATGTCCTTTTCCCCGGAAGAACGATGTGCAATGATAAGTGAAAAACGAACGAAAGTCAATATTCTAAACGTCACGAATTCTCGTATGTTCTTGCCATCACATTCTCGAGAGGAAACATCCGTATGACCTGTCCAAATTGCAACGGCACAAAAGTGTACCGATCCCGAACTCGCAGTCTTTCAGAGAAACTCCTGAAAACTGCGTTGCCGATACATTATTACCGGTGCCACCATTGCAATTGGCGGGGTTCTCGAATCCAAAAACGCAAACTCGGCATCGGACTGATCGTTATTCTTGGAGGAGTATTCGGATATCTCCTTTTCGAGTTGGCGAGCCCAATTCTCCGTGCACTGCTCAGTCTTGTTTTCTCGTAATAGACCACCCGCAATCACGCGTTCAATCATGCTTCGACTCTTCCACGACTTGATCCGCCGTTCAGCAGCAAGCGCTTCCG
>CAYUFU010000087.1:1450-15941 GCA_964444145.1 uncultured Chitinophagales bacterium | reverse complement strand
CCTGCGATGCTGCGCGCAAAAAGATTCCGCGAAGACTTGAGGGAATTCTTGTCGAGGTTCGCATGAGCGGAGAGATTAAGGCGCAGTGATGCCGCTCCTATTGTACCGCTGCGCGGCAGTGGCGTTCAGTCCTTGCGCGAGCCTGCAGCGGGTTTCAGGATGTGACCTGAAATCCGACATAGAAATCTCACGCAAAGACGCGAAGCCGCAAAGAAGTGGAGAATGGTTGAGAGTAATTACTTGTATGCACTTTACAAATAACTTCACATCCTTCACCTGCTCGGTGAATTCCTTTTCAGTAAATTTCCAAAGACAGACTTGGCGTCTTTGCGGCTTTGCGTGATGCTAAACCGGGTTTCAGGATGTGATATGAAGCCTCATTTGTTCTTCCGCATGAAACGCGTATATTCTCGTCACCAAAATCCGAGGTCGTACGTTCATTGTCAGGAGATTATATCAGGGGATGTCAGATTCACAAAAGACTTCAAGGGGACGAGAATTCCTCAAGGGGGTTCTCCTCACAACTGTTTCATTGCTCGTTGGCGTTGGGCTCCTCGAAATCGTCGTGCGCATGATCGAACCGAAGGAGGTCATGCGCTACTTTTACTCGCAGGACGACAATACCCTTCACCACAAATTCAAACCGAATGCCGTTGGTCGCTACAAGACCAACGAATTCGACACGGACTACACGATCAATTCGCTCGGGCTTCGCGATAAAGAATACAGTGTTGAAAAACCCGCGAACACCTTTCGCATTCTGATGGTCGGTGACTCGTTCACTGAGGGCGACGGCGTTTTCAGCCACGAGACTTTCTCGAAACGATTGGAAGAAAAACTGCAGTCGCTGAAAGGCCACAAGAAGTTCGAGGTGATCAATGCCGGTGTCGGCAGCTATTCTTCGCTGCTCGAATACCTTTATGTGAAGCACTATGGCTTGCAACTTCAGCCCGACCTCGTGGTGTTGAACTTCGATTTGTCGGATGTGTACGATGATATCACGTACACACAGACGGCGCGGTTCGACGAGCAAGGCATTCCGCTTGGCGTTAGCGCGACGGCTGAACCGCCGGGCTTACTCAAAGGTCCCCTCGCTTCAATCAAAGACTGGTTCAAAGTGAATTTGCGGCTTTACAATTTTATCCGCATCCGCATCACGCCGCAATTGGAGATGGCGAAACGCCAAGGCAATTTCAACGGCGACATACGACACGACAAATACGCACTCATCCGAGAAACGTACGTTGATGCCGATAGCAACTGGGCGCTGACGCACAAATACTTGCTTCTGATGCGCGACATGCTCAAAGCGAATGGCGTTGATTTTTGGATGACGGTGTATCCGTATGGTCTTCAGATTCACCCGAAGGAGTGGAGGGCAGGGAGAGAGTATTGGCAATTCAAACAAGACACGGTCTATTCCACTGCGCCGCAGGAAAAGTTGGAGGCGTGGGCAACTGCAAACGGCATTCGTTGTATCAATCTCTGCCCTGATTTCAAAGCGCTGTCACAGACCGTGTTTCCGTTGTATCATGACAACAATGGCCATTTCGTCGCGGCAGGGCATGAGTTGTTTGCGGACGTTTTGTATCGGAATGTTCAACCGTACGTGAACGAAAAATTTGCCGCGACACAGTAGAATCTCGGCTTGAGCATAAAAGGAGAAAGCTCCGGATTGCGTCCCGGAGCTTTCCATGGCTGCTCTACTATCTTCTATCGCCGTTTCTATTTCCCTTCAACTCTCCAATCGAAACTGTGCAGCTTATTATGCAGCGTCTTTCTGCTTACGCCGAGGATCCGCGCCGCCTTCGCTTTGTTATTGCCGACGGACGCGAGTGTTTCGAGTATCAGTTTCTTCTCTGCTTCTTCGACTGAGCTGCCGATCGGAATGCTGATGTGCATGATTTCATTTTGCGTTTTGATAATCTTCTCGGGCAGGTCGAGAACAGAAATAGATTCACCGGGACAAATAACAACCGCACGCTCGATGGCATTTCTCAGCTCGCGGATATTTCCGGGCCAGTGATATTGCTGTAACATTTCGACATAGTCGGCGGTGAACCCGCGGATTTCTTTTCCGTATTTCAGGCTGAAGATTTTCAGGAAGTGGTTGGCAAGAGGAAGAATATCATGCCGACGGTTGCGCAATGGCGGGAGCTCCAATTCGACGACGCTCAACCGATAGTAAAGATCGGACCGCAGAATACCTTGGTCAAGAGCGCTTGCGACTTCACGATTCGTTGCGGCGATGACGCGAACATCCACGGTGATTTCCTGCCTGCCGCCTAAGCGTCGGTACTTTTGTTCTTCAATTGCCCGCAGAAGTTTCGCCTGCGTATCAATGCTCATCTCGCCAAGCTCATCGAGAAAGAGTGTACCACCGTCGGCGAGCTCGAAGCAACCCGGCTTCTGGGTCAGCGCACCAGTGAATGCGCCCTTCTCGTGACCGAAGAGTTCGTTCTCTAAAATATCCTTCGGCAGAGCCGCGCAGTTGATGGCGATGAACGGTTTCGATGCCCGTTTGCTTTTGGCGTGTAGGGCTTTTGCGACAAGTTCTTTTCCCGTTCCGCTCTCGCCCCAAATGAAGACGTTGGCATCCGATGGCGCAACCGTGTTAATGGTCTGTCGGATGAGATTGATTGCCGGGCTTTCACCAACGATTTCATCGAACACCGTGAGCGCTTTGTTCCGCTCTTCTTCTCGGCGGATTGCTCTCTTGGCGAGGAATTGTGCGAGCGCTTCGCTCACCGATTGCTCGAGACGATGAGGTTCCACCGGACTCACGAGCACGTCAAACGCGCCAGCTTTCATGAGTTGAACAGCACTGCTTACATCTGCTCGGTCGGAAATGACGATCACCTGCGTGAGATGCTGGTTACTGCTAATGTGTTTCAGCAATGCGTGATTGCCAACCAAGGGATGGGTTGCTCTGATGATAACCAAACCATACTCGCGCGATTCTAGGTGCGCAAGCACATCCGCTGAATCACGTAGAAGTGTTTTGGAGAAGGTGGAGTCGTTGAGCAGACTCGCGTACTCTTCTACATCGCTGGCAACAAGAATCTCTGGATTGTTCTTTGACGGTGTCAGGTGAATTCTCCTCGTGGGAAAATCGCGAATTTGCTGTGTTGATGAACTGCTCTGTCCGTGAGGAACTACTATCTCTTCCATGAATAATGGTCTCTCTCGTCCCTACCTGTGCAGAATCTTGTCAGAGCGAGTAAAAAGGTAACACAGGTCGCTATCATTATACTCCGCAGAAATAGGAATTTGGATGATACGAGTCACAGTACGGGCTTGCATGATGGAAATGGAAAGCTCTAATTCTCAGCTGCTCCGTCGCGTTTTTGACACCTCTTTGCCCAACTATCCGGTATAATATTGCGATAGCAGTAAAGAAAGTCAAGTTATTTCAGAGTAAACAAGCAAATTGTTTCCAATGTCTCTTCCACATTCTTGATTGCGGCTTGCATGGTTTTTTTGTAACCTGAAAACGAAAAAAAATAGGTACACGATGCCTGTTGTCCTCAAGCTTGGAAGTGATCCCGGAATTGCCCGCACTCAAACGAACGAACTGTTACTTGTCGTACCGACGAAACGCCGCATTCGCCATTTGACTCGAGAGATAGTCGAGCGCGAGCCTCGGGCTCTTGCTGCGCTGCCGATATTCACTGTCGAGTTGCTCGCGGCAAGAATATTTCAAGCTGCTTTTCCAAATCTCCGGATTGTTGACGAGCCGGTGCTTACCCTCTTGTTTCACCAAGCAATTCTCTCCTCTCATGAGAAGCTAACGTACTTCACGCGCCAACGCGGTTTGCGCATACCACAAGGAACATTCGAGCGAATCGTTCACGCTATTCGTAAGCTCAAGGAAGTCGGCATCTATCCCGATGCGCTTGCGGAAGAAGCAGCGGACGATGATGCGGACGAGCAGCCGAAGCTGCACGATATTGCGACGATCTATTCAGCGTACGAACACATCCTCGCGTCGCTCGACGGTGTTGATGCCGAAGGTGTCATCAAGACAATCCACCTCACGTGTCCGCAGTCGCGGTTCAACGAAACGTTTCGCGCGCTGTTTCCAGAGGTGCAGCGAATTTCGATTGTCGGTTTCGACGAATTCACAGAGCCCGAGATCGGGTTCCTTCAGAAACTCCGCGACGTGGGGTTACCCGTATCGCTTGTGTTCGACTTTCAACATGGGAACGCGTCGCTGTTCGGACATCTTGAAGAAAACTACCGACGGTTTGTGGAACTTGGCTTCGTCGAGGCGAGTCGAACGGAGCCGGATGACGGAGTGAGTATCGAGCAGCCGGCTCCGGTGAAAGCGGCGGTGCAGCAGATTGCCTCTGCTCTTTTTCATCGAAGCAGGGACATCGCAAAGTTCGATTGCTCAGCGTTGGTGACAGTGGCAAAAGCGAAAGATCGCCGGTGCGAAGTCGAGTTGATTTGCAAACTCATCAAGCAACTTCTCGCCGAGCATCCGACGATGGACATGGGCAAAATCTGTGTCGCATTTTACAAGCCTCAAGCCTACACGCCGATTGTGCGTGAACAGTTCGCGAAGTTTGGGATTCCCGTCAACGTGACGGATCGGTTTCAGCTTGCACAATCGCCCCTCGTTGCCGCCATCATCGGCATGCTGCAAATGGCAGCGCGGAATTTTCATCGCGACGATGTACTGCGCGCGCTCAGTTCGTCGTATTTTAATTTTCGCGCCAGCGGCAGGATGATTGACCGCGCGAACCTCGCAATTGTCTCGCTTGAGTTGCGCATCCTCGCCGGCGCACACTCATGGCAGAAAAAGATCGAGCGACAAATCGCGAAAATCGAAAGCGAACAAGTGGAAGCATCGGACGAGGAAGAGCGTGTTCGCCGTACACGCGACGGTGACCGTCTCCGCAGAGCCAAAGCCGACATCCAACACCTCGTCTCGCTGGTGAACGATCTCACTAGCCACCTCACGCCAAGTGAGTTTCAGCGGGCACTGCAGCAGTTACTTGATTCCCTCGATGTCTCTCGCAGCATCATGATGGGTCCCACTGCGGAGTTGGTGGAGAAAGATGCGCGCGCATTGGCAAAGTTTCTCGATGTCGTGGAGCAAATGGTGACACTGCTGGAATATCAGGATGGGAAATCGAAAACCCGTTCTCTGCAGGTCTATGTGGAACAGTTGAAACTCGCCCTTTCGCAGGAACGCTACAACGTGCGCGAGCAGTTCGGCGCGGGTGTGCTCGTCACCTCTATTGACGAAACACGCGGCTTGCCGATGGACGTGATGATCGTCGGTGGGCTGGTGGACGGAGAGTTTCCTTCGTCCTATCAGTCTGAATTGTTTTTCAGCGCAAAGCGCCTCAAAGAACGCGAGCGGCGCCATGTGTGGGAAAACCGGTATTTGTTCTATCAAGCCGTGACGAACTGGAGAACGCATCTTTATCTGACATATCCAGAACAGGATGCCGACCTCGATCTCGTGCGTTCCAATTTCGTCGACGCGCTGAAATCAATCCTCGTTGTGGAAGAATGGAATTATCCCGGGAATTCGCCGTTCGATGAGACGATCTCCTCGCAGGAGGAATTCTTACGGGAGCAGGGATGGCTGGCTCGCTTCGGGAGGAAGAGTCCTCACGCAGTGCCGCCGGCGCTCAAAGCGAAGGTGAAGCACATTGCTCGAGCAATCGAAGTCGAGCAGAGCCGCATCGAAGCAAGCGGACTTCCGGAGTATTCCGGCCTCGTTTTCGATGCAGTCTCGGACGGCGCGCGCGAGCAACTGGCACAGCTCAAGCAACGCGTCTATTCCGTTAGCCAACTTGAGCGATTTGGAAAATGTCCGTTTCAGTTTTTCTCGAAGCACTTGCTCCGTGTCAACGTGCTTGAAGACTTCGAGGAAGAATTCTCAATGCAGGAAAAGGGGGTGGTGCTGCACGACATCTTGTTTGAATTCTACACGGAGCGGCGTGAAAAGAAGTTGCCGCCTCTCATGAATTGTTCGAAGAGGGATTTTTCGGTAGCTTACAATCGTCTGGTTGCAATTGCCGAGCGCAAACTTGGCGAGATTGACATCCCGGATCCATTCTGGGATTTTGAGAAAGAGCTGATTGTAGGCGAGAAGGATTCGGGTGTGCTCTTTGAGTTTCTCACGTTCGAGCGGAATCGCTCGACAACCTTCTCGCCTGCGTTTTTCGAAGTCGCGTTTGGTGGGAAGGTGAATGAGCAGATGCGTGTTGATCCGTTGCTTTCGCGCGAGGAGCCAATCGTGGCGGGCACTGTGCGGCTTCGCGGCAAAGTCGACAGGATTGAGATCGGCGATGACGCGTTCCTGATTCTGGACTACAAGTCCGGTAAGCGACTACCGTCGCTCGAGGACATACAGCGGGGCATCAGCCTACAGCTTCCTCTGTATCTGTACACCACGGAAAAGCTGCTCGCGGAAAAAGTAGGAAAGGCGCTGAACCCCGCGGGGGCGCTCTACTATCAAATACGCGACACGACGGCGTTGAAACCCGGCATCGGCAGTGAGCGCTACAAAAAAGAGTTTGACGTCAAAGGCAAACTCCTCCCAACCGACCACGATCTGCGCAGGCTGATTGAGGATTCGCTTGCGCGCATCAACACGTTCGTTGACGAAATCGCCGGCGGGAAATTTCCGTTGACCTCGCATGACAACGTCGAGAATATCTGCAAGTATTGTGACTACAAAACCATTTGCCGCATTCAAACTGTGCGCCGAGTGGATAAAGGAAAAGAGGATTGAGGATGACACACGTTGAACAGCACAACGTCATACAAGCGTTGAAGGACTTTGAACGAACAATGAGCCGCGCCGAGCAAGAAGAATTTGTGATGTGGGTGAAGCGCGATAAGGACGACGAAGACCTCGACGAGATGACGAAGAAAAAACTGATGCATTTGTACGAAAAGTACATAGTCCACAAACCGAAGAAGATCGTGAAGTCGCCGTTCGGCGATACGATTGAGCGATAAGATGAAAGCAGCATTTGTAACGAAATACGGCGGACCTGAAGTGTTAGAAATCCGCGAGACGCCGATACCGACTCCCACGGCAGACCAGATTTTGGTTCGCGTGCGTGCCATCGGTTTGAATTTTGCGGATGTGATGGGGCGGTTCGGTGTTTATCCCGGAACGCCGAAGCCTCCGTTCATTCTTGGCTTGGAATTCTCTGGTGAAGTTGCTGCGGTCGGGGCGAACGTCACGCGCTTCAAAGGGGGCGAGCGGGTGATGGGATACAGTCGCCACGGAAGCCATGCCGAGTACGTGTGCGTTCACGAAGCGCTTGCAGTTGAAGTACCGGCCTCCATGAGCTTCGAAGATGGGGCATCATTCGTTGTCGTGTATCTCACGGCGTATCATGGCATTGTGAAGCTCGCACACATTTGCAAGGGGGAGAAGTTGTTAGTGCATGCGGCAGCAGGTGGAGCGGGGATAGCAACGGTACAACTCGGCCGGTATCTCGGCGCGGAGGTGTTCGGTACTGCGGGCACGGAGGACAAAGTCGAGCTGGCGCTCCGGAACGGCGCGCATCATGCCATCAACTATAACACGCAGGATTTCGCAGCCGAGATCAGACGCATTACGAACAACTATGGCGTTGACGTGGTGATGGATTCCGTTGGCGGCTTGGTGTACGATAAAAGCTGGGACCTGCTCGCGCCGATGGGACGTTACGTGCTGTATGGTCTGGCGGCAATCGCAAGCCACGGTGCGCTGAACAAACTCAAAGCAGCCACCATCATCTCGATCATGAAGCCCATTTTCCCCGTCCAACTGATGAGCGCAAACAAGTCCATCTTCGGATTCAATCTCGGAACGCTGCGCGGGAAGGAACAGTATTTCAGAGAGGCAATTGAGGAAATGCTTGCGCTGTACGATCAAGGAGTTTTGAAGCCGCTGATCGGACGTCTTTTTCCTTTCAGTGAGATTGTGCAAGCACATCACGCACTGCAGACGCGGCAAACAGTAGGAAAGGTTGTGGTCGTCGTTGAGTGACGTACAGGACATCGGCTCGCCTGGCTACTGGAACGCTCGCTACCATTCGGACACTGCCGATTGGGATATGGGTACACCGACACCGGCGTTCGTTGATGTGCTTAGCTCGGGTCGCTTCGAGCCGGGCAAGACTCTCGTGCTTGGCTGCGGCAAGGGCCACGATGCCGTGCTGTTTGCGCAGCACGGCTTTGCTGTGACGGCGATTGATTTTTCGGACGCAGCCATTGGCTATGCGCGCCAACTTGCTCAAGCGAAGGGTGTGGAGCTCGAGTTGGTGAACGAGGATTTGTTCGACTACTCACTTGGCATCGCTGAGGAGTTTGACTATGTCGTCGAGTATGTGACGTTTTGTGCAATCGAGCCGTCGCGCCGTGCAGAGTTTGCAAGCGCTGTTGCAGCGATGCTGAAGCCTGAAGGCACGTTCGTCGCACTGTTCTTTCCACTCGACGAGCGTCCCGGCGGTCCTCCGTTCGCAGTTTCGATGGATGAAGTGCATCGCTTGTTCGGGAAGAAATTGGAATTGATTTCGATTGAGGCGCCGCCCCGCTCGGTTGCGCCGCGCAAAGGGCGAGAGCTGCTAACGGTGTGGCGACGTCACTAAACTTTGAGCGCAACGAGGGGGAGAAGATGCTCTCCTTCTTTCCGCCGGACCGCACCTGTGAATGATGAGAGACATTCAACAATCAAGTCGCGATAAAAAGGATCGTATCGTGTCACCAAGCAGCGAGAGCTTCAGGTCTGTTCAAGGTTTATCTCCCGAATTCCTCCTTTTTGCCTACGCCAACGGCTACTTTCCGATGGCGACATCGCGAACGGGACACATCGAATGGTATTCGCCCGATCCGCGAGCGATCATTCCTCTCAATTCGTTGAACGTGTCGCGCAGCTTGCGCCGAGTTGTTGCAATGAAGAAATTCGAGATTCGCATTAACACGGAGTTTGAGCGGGTGATGCGCGCGTGCGCAGATCGGGAGACGACATGGATTTCAGAGGAGATTGTTCGCGCGTATGTCGAGATGCATTGCCGCGGGTTTGCGCATAGCCTTGAGTGTTGGCGCGAGGGGAAGCTTGTTGGTGGGTTGTACGGCGTTGCGCTGAACGGCGCGTTCTTTGGCGAGTCTATGTTTTCACGCGTGACCGATGCATCGAAGGTTGCGTTGGTGCATCTGGTGGAGCGGTTGAATGCGCGTGGGTTCGTTTTACTGGACACGCAATTCATGACTGAACATTTGCGGCGGCTCGGGGCGGTTGAAATTTCGCGCGCGGCATATCTCCGATTACTTGCGCGTGCAATGAACGTGCAGGCGGAGTTTTGTTCGGCAGGGGACGGTTGATCTGTTTTATTGCGAGTTGACTGCTCGACGCAATGATGCCGCGTCCTCGCCGCCCCAAAAAAATAAGCATGGGAATTGAATGTTGTTTGCGTGTTGTACCAACGCGCTGAGGTTGCTTTTAGGTATATACGATACCGCTTATTTTTTTGTCACACGAAGAGTCGGTTTTGGAAATGAAGTGCGAACGGCGGTCACATAAGAAAAAACTTTAAGCTGATGTAAGAATCCGTGCGCGTTCTAACGCGTGGTTTTGTAAAGACTCCTATCTTGGTTGGTGCGAGAGGGCGTGGAGTTCGTAGTTTTTTTTTGTTTCGTTGTTGACTTGTCGGTGATTTTGGGCTATATTGAAGCGGTTCTTCACCACGTCCGAAGGATTCCTTCGGAGAACGTTCACCCGCCCCGATGTTTCAATAGCAATATTCAGGGAGATTCCAATGGTTCACCCCCGAGGCGCTCAAAAGTTTGAGCGAGTCACCATTACACTTGTTCCGACTGCCGATGAGCGGAGTTTCCGGCATATCCCGTCAACGTTCAGCAAAACAAATCGGACGTATGGCTGGAGGCACTTCGAGCAGATGGATTACATGATTGTGCCGAAGAAGATATCGAGCAACGAGATCAAGGTTGATATTTTCGTTGACCCGACGACGAGGAAGAAAGCGCACCCGGCAGATATCCAGAAGGCGGTATCGGAGTTTGTGAAGTCGAAGATTCATTCGGAGTGGTCGGGTTTGAAGTTAGGGAACATCAGCCGTGCAACGGTTGCCGCACCGCCCGACCAGACGTTTCACCGAGGAACAATCGAGGAGATTCTCGGTTCGAAACTCGAAGCGTAGTTCTTCGATATTCGGATGGGCAATGCACCGATGATGGTTTTCATCGGTGCATTTTTTATTTTGTTACGTCATGTTCCCCAACGTTATAACACATACCGCATCACAGCACTTCAAGCCGACGAAGCAAGGGAAAGTTCGCGACATTTACGACCTGGGCACTCGGATGCTGATTGTTGCGACCGACCGCTTGTCGGCGTTCGATGTAATTCTTCCGAATGGTATTCCGAACAAGGGGAAAGTTCTAACGCAGATTTCTGCTTTTTGGTTTGACAAGCTCTCCCACATTGTTCAGAATCATGTCGTTACCACGCGACTCGAGGAATTTCCGGAACCGTTTCGTTCAGCTCCCGACGTGTTTGCGGGCCGCAGCATGCTTGTACAGAAGACGAACCCGATTGCCGTAGAGTGTGTGGTGCGCGGCTATCTGTCAGGATCGGGGTGGACGGAATACACGCAGAGGAAATCTATTTGTGGTGTTGCCCTGCCTGAGGGGTTGAGAGAGTCGGACAAGTTGAGCGAGCCGATTTTCACGCCGACATCGAAGGCGCCTCTTGGTGTACACGATGAGAGCGTGACGTTCGCTCAGGTTGTGGACATGTTGGGGAAGGAACTCGCGACTAAGCTCCGTGATCTTTCGCTTGCGATTTACATCCATGCGCGAGAGTATGCTCTAACAAAAGGCATCATCATCGCGGATACAAAATTTGAGTTTGGGCTTGATGAGCGGGGGGATCTGCTTTGGATTGACGAAGCGCTAACGCCTGATTCGTCGCGATTTTGGCCACTGAGCGAGTACGCGCCGGGCGGAGCGCAGCCGAGTTTCGACAAGCAATTCGTGCGCGACTACTTGCTTTCCATCAAATGGAATAAGCAGCCTCCGGCGCCAACACTTCCGGAAGACGTCATCCGAACGACGAGCAAAAAATACGAGGAGGCGCTGAGGCTGCTGACGGGACACGGTGTTGGATGAGCGGGAGTGTCTCTGCGCCGATACTTGCACCTGCCAATGTCAGCTTTTCTCTTCCGGAAGAGATCAGGGGATTGCTCGCCTCGCTGCCGTGGCACTTGCGACTTGAACGATGGGACGAGCGGAAAGTCAAGTTGCTAAACGTAAAGAGCGGGTTCTCGCGCCACGTGGTTCGCTTTGTTGAGGTTGACGGCCGTCGGTTTGCCATCAAGGAAACGTCGCTGGCAAGCGCGCGGCGCGAGTACGCGACGTACGTACGTCTGCGTGAGATGGAACTGCGCACGCTGGTGCCCGTCGGGGTTGTTGCGCGCAACGATGGGACGGAAATCGTCGAAACGAAAATCGGCCGCCAGCCGCAGGAACGCATCGCAGGCTACTTGATTACCGAGTTGATGGAAAAGGTCGTGCCCGATTCGTTTCTGTTCAAGCGCGGATTTTCCAAAGATAACCGACGGCGAATTTGGGATGCGGTGATTCGGCTTTTTGTGGATATGCATAGCTGCGGCGTCTATTGGGGCGACGCGTCGCTTGCGAATATGCTGATCCACTTCAGCACGGAGAGGGTGCCCGGTCTCGGCCATCGCACAAACCTGCGCGCCATACTTGCCGACGTTGAGACAGTTGAAATTCATCGTTCCATTACGGACTCACTCCGCATTGCCGACGTCGAGTTCTTCATTGAGTCTATGCACTGGACCGAGGCAGACCTGAAAGCGAGCGGTATCGTGCGCGAGTCGGTCATTACGCCCAGCGATGAGCGCTTTCTCCTCGAGACGTACGCGGAGCGCTACGCGATCGAGCAGGAAATGCGGTGGTTCGAGCTCGCCACGAAAATTGATGTGGACAAGCTGCTCGGCGATTTCGATGTGAAAGGATACGGCAAGGTGTTGCTCAAGCATATCAACGAGCACAAGTGGTATCTGAGTGAACGGCGGGCGGCAGAAGTGCCGCTTGCGGAAGCAGCGAGCGAATGGTATCGCGACATTTTTCAGCCCGTGTGTAACGTGTTCACACAATACGGCTTTTTGGATTTCTTTCCCGAACGAACTGCCGCGAGTCTCTATGTCGAAATCATGGAACACAAATATCTGATGAGCGAGCGCGCCCGCAGAGACGTCGGCTTGATTACTGCTGCGAAGGATTATGCGAAACGTTTTGCCAAAGAAGCGCCGCCTGCGACGACGATTCGCTCGATGCTTGCGGAACTACGCGCATTGCTCAGGCAGTTGCCGCTGCCGCTGCAATCAATCTATCACGCGTGACAGTGCGACCAACGAACATCAAACGCACGGCACCGAATGAATTGCGCATCGCATGGGACGACGGCCATGAGTCAGTTTTCAGCACAGACTATCTGCGCGCGCATTGTCCCTGCGCAACATGCTTGCACGAGAAGGAGGAGAACAAGCGGCAGGGATTGTTTGCCCTCCCGATCGCAAGTCAAACGGAATTACGAAACGTCGAATTGTCGGGGCACAACGCAATAGTCATTACTTGGGGGGATGGACATAAGGCGGGGATTTATACATGGGAGTATCTGCAGAGCATCGAGCAGGCGCTCTAACTTTTCAAGAGTTGAGCATCAGGCTGAGGTGAGTAAGTCGGCGGTCGTTTTGAGACTTCCTTTTCAGGCAGCCGGAGCGAGATTCAGCCATCTGACTCAAGCAAGAAAGGCCGCGATTCTGAATCCAATCGCATATTGATTCGTAGAATCTTCCGTTCGATTCCGTTGTTGTTTGATGACTAATCCACTCATACTCATACATTAACCAGAAGGCGTACGCATGAACAAACTCACACTTGCGTTCATCATCGTGCCATTTGTTGCTGCGGCGGTTGCGGCAAAGCAAAAGGCAGGCGATGCAAGAGCAAAAATATTTCCATATCCGATCTATCAAACGAAACTCGACAACGGCTTGAATGTCGTTACGATTCCGTTCGACTCGCCGGGCATTGTCGCGTACTACACGGTCGTACGCGCCGGGTCGCGGAATGAAATCGAGCCCGGCTTGAGCGGCTTCGCGCACTTCTTCGAGCATATGATGTTTCGCGGCACGGAGAAATACAGCAAGGAGGCGTACAACGAAGCGCTGAAAGCCATTGGCGCGGACAACAACGCGTACACGAACGACGATGCGACCGTTTATCACACGCTCGCGAGCGCCGATGCCTTGGACATGATTATGGACATCGAGAGCGACCGCTTCATGAACCTGAAATACACAGAAGAAGATTTCAAGACGGAGGCGGGTGCAATCTTGGGCGAGTACAACAAGAACTACTCCAGTCCCTTCATGTCCATCTTCGAAAAGTTGCGCGACGCGGCATACAACACGCACACGTATCAGCACACAACGATGGGATTTTTGCGTGACATTCAAGACATGCCGAACCAGTTTCAATACAGTCTGAAGTTTTTCGACCGCTGGTACAGGCCGGAGTACTGCACCATTGTTGCGGTCGGCGACGTAACACATGACCGTCTTCTCTCGCTCGCGCAACGCTACTACGGCAAGTGGCAGCGCGGCACGTATGAGCTGAACGTTCCTCCGGAACCACCGCAGCAACAAGAGCGCTTCGTCGAGATGAAATGGAAATCGAAAACGCTGCCGATACTCGCTCTCGGCTACCACGGTCCTGCGTTCAGCGACAAAGAGATTGACATGCCGGCAATGGATTTGTTTTCGCAGTATGTCTTCTCGCAGCAATCGGACTTGTTTCGCAAGTTGGTGATCGAAGAACAAGCGGTCGAGTTTGTGCAAGGAGGACAACAGGATTCGCGCGACGCAGGCTTGTTCACGATTTTCACGCGTATCAAAGACCCGAAGAACATCGAGACGGTAAAAAAGGCGATCCTCGACGCCATCGAACATGCGAAAACGACGCCGATCGGGGCGAAAAAACTCGCCGACATCAAGAGCTTCATGAAATACAGCTACGCGATGGGGCTGAACACTGCAGACGCTATTGCCAACAGCCTCGCGCATTACATCTCAATGACGGGCGATCCCGAGTCGGTGAATCGCGTCTACGCGCTGTACGACAAGGTCACTCCGCAGGACCTCATGATGGTTGCGAACAAATACTTCGGCGCGAACAATCGCACCATCGTTGTGCTGACCCAGGAAGGAGCGAACTAAGATGAATATCTTCACAACTGCCTTACCGCTCTGCATGTTGCTTCTTGCCATGACAACGATGTCGACAGCAAAAACCGCCCTGAAGGTAACCGAGATTCGGAGCGAGAACTCCCCATTGATTACCTTCAGAATAATTCTGCGCGCCGGCTCGGTCAACGACTGGAAGGGGAAGGAAGGCATCAATGCACTCACGGCGTACATGATTG
>CAYUFU010000087.1:0-1350 GCA_964444145.1 uncultured Chitinophagales bacterium | reverse complement strand
CCTCGAGAAAAATCTTCGCGGTACGGACGACGAGAATCTGGGAAAGGAAGCGCTTCTGCTTTCGCTGTTCAAAGATCATCCTTACGGCACAGCCGGCGCGACTGTGCAAGGATTGAAGGCAACGACGCTCGACGATGTGAAGGCGTACTACAAGCAGATGTACACGACAGGGAGAATATGGTTAGGCATCGCAGGCGGTTACCCTTCCGGATTTGTTGCGCGCATGAAACAGGATTTCAGCAAGCTGCCCGATGGAAAATTCGAACCAGTCGTCCTGCCGCACGGTGAGAGCATCAGCGGACTGGAAATTGATATTGTGCAAAAGCCTTCCCGCGCCACGGCGATCTCGATGGGGCATCCGATTCCGCTCACGCGCAAGGACAAAGAGCATTACGCGCTCATGGTTGCGAATTCCTACTTCGGCGAGCACCGGACGTTCAACGGCGTGCTGATGAACAGGCTGCGCGGCGACCGCGGTTTGAACTACGGGAGCTATTCCTACATTGAACGGTTCATCGGCGGCGTGGCTGGAACGACGTTGCCCGATGTGAACACTCCCCTGCGTCAGCAGTATTTCAGCATCTGGCTGCGGCCTGTGCAGCCGGAGAACGCCCACTTCGCTCTCCGCAACGCGATGTTCGAATTGCAGAAACTTGTTGAGAAGGGAATCTCGGAGCGGGATTTCCGGGCAACAAGAAAGTTTCTCATGAATTACTCGAAGCTCTGGGCGCAAACACTCGATCGCCGGCTCGGCTATTTGATGGATTCGGAATTCTACGGCAGTGAGTACTTCATCAATCGTATCGAAAAGGAACTCAAGACGATGACGGCGGCTGATGTGAACCAAGCCATCAAGAAATATATCTCACCAACAAACCTCAAGGTCGCAATAGTTGCCGATGACGCCGCCCGTTTAATGGACAAGCTGATAACGAATGAACCGTCGCCAATCAACTATCAATCGCCCGTCGCGCAGAGGATACTCGACGAGGACAAGACAATCTCGGTGCTGCCGCTTGTGATCAACAAACAGAAGTCGAGGATCGTGCCGGTGGAACAGTTGTTCGAGCATGAGAGCCCGGGACGTGTGATGGAAAGAAAGGGTGGAGAGAAGGAAAAGTGACGGTGGCATGGCATGTTGCAGTGATTGCGTAGTGAGTGAGAAGGACAGAAACAATGGTGAGTTGCGCGAGCGGCTCACCTTTTTTTTGAGACGTACACTACGGATGACAAGTTTGAATTCAATGAATGTTCCAATATCTTCTTGAAAGCGAATTCCGAAACGCTGTTTCGTCTCATGCTCACCTCATCCCAACACGAAGCTCTCGATATAACTCGGCACCTCTCCGT
>CAYUFU010000086.1:13903-15992 GCA_964444145.1 uncultured Chitinophagales bacterium | reverse complement strand
GGTGCCGGATTCGTATCCATTCGCATTTCCTCTGATTGTCAGCTTTATACCCCGAAAGGGGTATTGCACTTTTTACAATCACGAGTATTTTGGTTTAGCGACAACAAAGCCGCGCGCGGCGGGTGAGCAGTGTCACCAAAGAAATCTAAAATTCTTCGGTAACTACTCATGAGCTTTCTCGCCGTTGAAGTTAACTAACAAAATCACTTGAAAGGAGTAACAATGAACAATTCATTCCGACTATTAGCAACCTTCGCTTTGATCACCGGTATGTTTCTGTCCGGTTGTAAAAAAGATGAAGGTACAGGCAATCCAACCAACCCCAACTCAGACATACCAGCCGATCCCGGAGGCACCGCACCTGCGACTGTCTTGAACAACATCGCGCCTTCTGCCTCGTTCGCGAAAACTGCGGGCAATGAGAGTCGCATTCGCGTCAACCTGCTTGGCATTATCAACCCAACGAACGGACAACCCATCACCATGACCCCAAACGGGACGCTCTTCATTACAGAAGATAACGTCCTCAAGGGAATCAAGGTCAGCCCCGCGGGTGGAACGACCGTGCTGACTGCCGACGTGGTGTTCACGGTAGATAATTCCGGCAGTATGGGTGAGGAAGCAGACAGCGTCGCGGCAAAGATCATCGAGTTTGTCAATTTTCTTCAAGCCAGCGGTTTGGACCTCCGCGTCGGAGTCGTCGGGTACAACGGTAATGTAACAGGCGCTACAAATCTTACGTCAGCAAGCAATCTGAACGCATATCTTACCCGAACCGGCAGAACGGGCACGAGCCGCACTGTGGGATTCTATGGTGCAGACTCTGCAAGGCTTCAGACTGTCGCCTTGACTTTTGCTGGCGGTATCTTTGGTGAGAATGGTGTTGTGGGCGTCTGGTTCGCGGATTCGCTCTTTACATGGCGAGTAGGGGCGCAACGTGTGTATGTGAACTTCACCGACGAACCGACTCAACCCAACAATCAAGTCTATTGGTCATCGGAGGGTCTTTGCGCGCGTTGGACCCCAGCCAAAGGAACGATTCACACCGTGTACAGCGCCGACACGACGCGCACGTGGACACGTCTTGTCACCGAGCGTCCATGGGATCTTTCTAACTGCACAGGCGGAACCCAAAAATTCATTCCGACGAACGCGGCAGGGCTTGACTTGCGTACACTGCCCGTCACCGGTGCATTGGCAAATAGTAATCTCGTGGAATTTCTGAGCGCGAACCCCAATGCGCAGCACACACTGATAATCACAGTCAAAACGGCTACGGCCGACGGCAAAACAACGTTCAACAATATCAGTTACTAAGGAGACCATCATCTCGCAACGAGAAAGCCGGGCGGTGTACGTCCGGCTTTTCTGTTGTTATTCTTACCTTCACCGCCACTCAACCCGCTCGTATTTCTTCCCATTGGTTTCAAAAATAATCGCGCCCTCTTCATCGGTGCGCAGCGTGCCAACGAAGAAACAGAGATGGCTGAGGGATTTTTGATGCATTCCATTCTTCTGCTCTCTCCGTTTCCTCTGTAGTGATGGCAGAACACTATTGTTCTTTGTAGTATTTGTTCAGCAATCGTCTGATTCCGACTCGCAAGACCAAAGTGTTGAAGTTAATGAGAAGACCAACTTGCAAATTCCCGGCTTTGAGGTAATTCAAAGTCTGCGCGAGGTGAATCGGCAGCACTTCTTTCTCCGCTTTGCACTCGACAATGATTTTGCTTTCGACCAAGAAATCGCAACGGAAGCCGACTTTTAGGATGGTGTCGTCATATGCAACCGGCATCTGCTTTTCCCCCTCAAAGTTCAAACCAGCTCTCGTCATTTCATAAGCAAGCGCAGCTTTGTAAACCGATTCCAAAAACCCGGGACCAAGCCTACGATGGACAGCAATCGCACAACCGATTATCTTTTGCGTCAGTTCATTGATTTCATCTGATGGCATGAGTTCCTCCTTGCTGCTGTGCTTGTTTTGTTTTTCTTACCAAGGAGGGAACAGAGATAACAGAGACTCAAATGTCAGAACACGCGTACTGTCCCGGCTCTCCCCAGTATGTCTCGTTTCTCTGTTTCCTCTGTTCCC
>CAYUFU010000086.1:11662-13803 GCA_964444145.1 uncultured Chitinophagales bacterium | reverse complement strand
CTTCCGTGGTGCCCCACCTTGAGAATTGTTGATTCGAGAAATGCTCCGTGAACACGAACCATCTCCTCTTCGGCTTCTCGTTCGGCATCGCCTGTGAAGAGAATCGAAGTCTCGCCAAAACAGAGCTTGATCACGACGGAGGTGTTATTGAGATTTACGTGCGTATGAGTTGTGTCGGCGTCAATAAACGTTGGTGTCGGATACAAGAAGTATAATTTCGCGCCGCCGATAGTCATTGCTGGATTCCCCGCCCGAACGATCCTCGTTGTGCATTGTTCATTTCGCACCGCGGACGCATATTCGAGATAGATCGAATCTCTTGCGGGCTGCCCGCTTTCGATCACTTCTCGCACGTCAAACTCTTTGAACACGAACGCTGCTCCTCCGATATGATCGCCGTGCGGATGCGAGGCAACGAAATAGTCAACTGTTGAAATACCGCGCCGTTTCAAGAATGGCGCGATAATGCGCTCGCCGGCGTCGTATTCCTCCGCTTTCATGCCTGCATCAATAAGCATCGTTTGGCCGTTCGGAAATTCAATCAGCGCGCCGTCGCCTTGACCGACATCTATGAAACTCACTCGCAATTTCTGCTCGAGGGAATGATCGAAGGAAGTTGTTATGGGAGCCCAAAGAAGATTCAATGAAGCGACGAATCCAATGAACGCTTTGCGGGCAACCGCTTGGAGGTGGAGATGAAAGGCAGTTACTAAAGCGAGATAGAACGGAATCGCATGAATGGCGCGGAATTGTAGCGTGTCAATGTACGCCCACGACAGGCCTCCGCTGAACTTTGCCACCCACAAACACAGCCTGAGGAGTGCCCAATTCACCGCCGCAAAACAGTCGGCGAGGAAGAGGCTGAACCAGCCGAACAGCGATGAGACGAACCCAAGGAACACATTTGCGCCGACGAGTGGAACAACGACAACGTTGGAGAGTAACCCAACGACTGAGACTCGTCCAAAATATATTGCAATCAACGGAAGTGTGCCTACCGTTGCGATGAATGTCACGAGGACGAGCTCCATCGCCCCGAGGAAGAGTTTGTGGTGCATTCTCGCTTGCTCGAATCGAGGCAACCAATGTCGTGCGATAGGAAAACAATATGCAAGCGAGAACACTGCAAGAAAGGAAAGCTGAAACCCCACATCGAACATCTGTCGCGCATCGTAGAAGAGCATGACAAGCGCTGCAACGCCGAGGGAGTTGAGCGCATTGGGTTTCTTGCCGAGGAGCTTGCCTCCCATCATCACGAGCGCCATGATTGTGGCGCGAACGATCGGAGGCTGGCTTCCCGTGAGCAGCATGTAGAAGAGCAAGCCAAAGGCAGTCGAGATGATATTCACGTTGCGAGGAAGTCTCAGCAACGTGCACATCATTGTGAGGAATGCGTACACGACGACAACGTTCGAGCCGGAGACTGCGAGAATGTGCGCGATGCCGGAGTTCGTGAACGCAAGCCGCGTCGAATACGGAATGCCGCCCCGCTCTCCGATAAGAATGCCCTTGAGTAATTCCCCCTCTTCACCGCGGACAGTTGCATCAATGAGTGAGAGCATGTATGCGCGCACAGGAAGCACACACCTGCGCATCATCCAACTCAGCGGTCCGCCCGAGAAATGTGAATCAAGAACGACAACGTTGCGATAACCACGCACGCGCATCAACAACGAAATGCCTTGCGCCTCGTAATAGGCGCGTGCATTAAACTCGCCCGGATTTCTCTCGGGTGACGGACGGTAGAGCTTTCCGGCCAGGTGAATTCTGTTTCCGTACCGGAATGCGATATCAACAGAATCCTGCCGCTGTCTCATGACCGTGACGAGGACGTTTGCTGCAGCAGAGAATCTGACGAGTGAGTCATGTATTGTCTCAAGTTGAACGAGAAACCGTGTTCGGTTTTCGCTTGTTGCCGACGATTCGAGAATCGTTCCGATGACGGTGAGTTGTTTGTTAAGAAGAGATTCCGGAAGAGGCGGCGTTAACGACGCGTCGAAGCGATACTTCGCCGCTCCGACAAGAATGAGAAGGAGAATCAGCAGGGGGAGGAGATACGAACGTTCACGATACCTTGAACGAACAAGGACGAACAAACATAGAACGAGCAACACGACCACCGCAGTAATAGAGAGCCACGC
>CAYUFU010000086.1:4250-11562 GCA_964444145.1 uncultured Chitinophagales bacterium | reverse complement strand
ATGCCCGCGAGCATTTCATCAAACGTCTCGAGCGCGGCAATTGCATCGTTCATGTTTTCGGAATGACCCGCCTTGTCCGTTCGCCAGTATTCGAAGAGCACAAAATCATTCTCGTCCAAGAGCCGCACGAGTCGTCGCCCCGCCTCCGCTGCATCAATCACAGGAATATGCGGATAGCCCATCCTCGCCCATCCTGCATTCGTGATGTCGGCGGAAATTGCTCGCCCTTGCTCGAGCGTGTCGGCACGATGCAGCGGCATGTTGTTGTATTTGCATGAGAGAGTCGTGACGGTGAGATGGTTTTGCTTGTGCTCGAAGTAGTCAAAGAATTTTTGAGGATAGGCGTTTGCAAAGCAAACACTCCTGCCGGCTTGCTTCAACCGGCGAAACAAATTTTGCTCTTCGATGATTGGTCGAAGAGTTGAGTAGGGATACGGACCGAAGTGTTTGCCGATACGCTGCGGCGCGTTGACGCCTGTGAAGAGTGCGGTTTGTCCCGTTCCGCTTTGCGGTAACCCCTCGATGCCCAAGGTCGCATCGAGCGATAGGCAGGTTGCTTTCTCGTTTTGAATGAACTGCTTGTCGAGCGAGGGAAGTTCACCGTTCAGGAGAGAACGAAGAGCGGTGAGGCGAGAGCAAAAGAACGGGTTTGCTGTTGAGTCATCAACGCCGATGCCGACGCCGTCAAGAAAGAGCATGAGGATGGACATGGGGTCCCTTAGGCTTGAAGATTACGTGCGTGAGAGTGTCCGCGCACAACGTCTCGGTCTGAGCTTTCTCTAGTGCCACACCAACTAAATCTCTCTACAATAACTACGAAGTCTTATCCATATTGGTGCGCACTGTGCGCCTCGTTTGTAGAAAAAGATAGTTGGAGGGGCACTAGCGATCTGTTGAATGAACAATGCCGATGAGCAAACGAAAAGCAACTCACTTGCTTTCTATCAGAATCGTCACCGGTCCGTTGTTCACTATCTTCACTTCCATCATTGCGCGAAAAATTCCCGTCGCAACTCTGTCCGCACCAAGCAGTGATTTCATTTTCTCGACGAACACGCTGTATAGTGGCTCCGCTTCTTCTGGTCGCGCGGCTTGGACGAAGCTCGGGCGATTTCCCTTCTGTGCGTCGCCGTAGAGGGTAAATTGTGAAACAACGAGGACACTGCCGGAAACGTCGCTCAGGCTGAGATTCATCTTTCCGTTCGGATCTTCAAACACGCGCAGCGCCGCGCACTTCTCTGCCAGAAACAGTGCGTCTTCCTTCGTATCTCCAGTCTTGATACCGAGCAAAATGACAAATCCGTTACCGATGGCAGCATGAACTTTTCCCTCGACCGTCACGCTTCCTTCACTGACCCGCTGGACGACGACTCTCATCGCCTCCGCGCAGAAATAATCCTGGGGATGCGAGCGTAATCGTCGAACACCTGAATCTCTCTCAACCCAGCATCAGCCAAAAGTGTTTGCGCTTGCGTTGATTGATTGTATGCAAGTTCCATGAGAAGGAACCCTTCACGATTGAGCTTCTGCATTGCAAGCTCTGCAATCCGACGGATGAACCTGAAGCCGTCGCCTTCATCGGTTGTCGCCGCACGTGGTTCGAAGTCCCGTACCTCCGGCGGCAGCGACGAGAATTCGCGCAGTGAGATGTACGGAGGATTGGAAACGATGATATCGAACTTCTCCGGGGGCAATTCGTCGGAGAAGACATCGGCATGAACGAAACTGATGGAATCAACGACGTGAAGCTCTGCATTGTTCCTTGCAACGGCGAGAGCATCTGCGCTCACATCAAGCGAGGTAAGGCGAGCACTGGGCGCGAGCGTTGCCAACGCAATCGCAATATTGCCTGAACCTGTTCCGATGTCGAGCACGGCAACGTTCTCTTTGCCGAGCGACTTGATTGCGGCGAGGGTTCGATCAACAAGCTCTTCCGTCTCGGGACGAGGAATCAGTACGCGAGAATCTACGCAGAACCGAAGCCCCATGAAGTACGTCTCGCCAACGATGTATTGCAGCGGCTCGTGCGCAAGGCGGCGCTTAAAGAGTTCTTTGAAGCGAGAGAGTTCTTCAGTAGTTAACGGCTTGTCGAAATTCGTGTAGAGCTGAAGGCGCGAGTAATTCAGAACATGTGCCACGAGTAACTCGACGTGGAGCCGAGCCTCATCGAAGCCCTGTGCAGCGAGATGATCAGCGGACCACTCAATGAGGGAAAGAACGGTCCAAGCGGTTTTCGGCCGAAGGCTCGATCTGTCGAGGGGGGAAACTACCGCGTTCATGGTGGTGCAATATAAACGCAGTGGTAAAGAAATGCAAAGGCGGTTCGTTGGTAGTGACTGTCATTGGGGTCAACTCGAGACCACCGCCAGGTGACTACTTAGCCCAACAGTTTTTCGATTTTTTTCTCCAACATTTCGAGGGCTTCCAACTCGATGCGGGCATCCGCGATGTTTTTGGGAATGCCGTTCAGCGTCGCTCTCTTGCCGACGAGCATGACGACAAACTGGTCGCCGTACTGTTTACGGAACGCGCTGAGCGTTTTCAATCCACCGCGCTTGGGTGCGAAGCTATGCAGCGATTCAATAATGATAATGCGGCCGTCGGTAGACTTTTGCGCGAGCACGATGTCCGGCACGAACAGTGCCGCCGAGCCATTTGCTGTTGCGCGGACGATGAAGACCTCGCTAGCATGATGATGCGGAATGCGTCGTTGCGAGAGCCAATCGCACAACGAGCGCTCGGTCAGTGTGCGCACTTGATGCCCCGACGACGACGAGAACGACGTCCCTGAAGAAACAAATCGAATGTTGACATGCGGCGATGGTGTTGCCTGCATACTTATCCCCCATTTTACTGCTTGGTGAGAAGCGAACGTTAGTGTGCGAGGTGTTGAACGAATGTCCGTGGCTCGCGCACGATGAGAAGCATCAACAGTATCCCGACCGACGATGCGACGCTGCCGATCAGAAACAGCGCCGTGTAACCGAACGCGTTGCTGATTATTCCCCCAACCATCGCGATGCTATAGAATGGAGCGACAATGGTATTCATGAGACCGATGTAGAGCGCGCGTTGCTCCGGGGGTCCATATTCGATGGCGATGTTGTATCGGGCGAGAAGTTCAGCGCCGAGATTGACACCAAGAAAGATAAAAACCAGCACGAAGGAATCAAGTGATGGCGCAAACATTGCCCACACGTTTGCTAAGAACAACGCACACGCCGCGACAAGTAGTGCAAGTCTGTTACCGAATTTATCTGCGAGCGCGCCGATTCCGAGAGAACTCACGACTTGTACCGCAACCATTGCGAGGGTAAATGCGCCGACGATCGTTTCGTTCGCAGAAAATCGTTGAAGCGCGTAAACGGTAAAAAAACCGACGGGCATGGTCGCAACGATCTGGACAATCGTGGTGAAAAGAAAGTTGCGAAAGGGATGGTTGTCGTGAACGATAGTCGGCAATTGTCGGAGGTAGGCGAAGAATGGTTTGCGCTCGACGGTGGGACTTGGCTCCGCTTCAATCAGAAAAGACTGGACGACGATGGAGGCTGTTTGCAAAACGAACGCGCTGACGATCGCCAGCGAAAAGTTGTATGGAAACTCAAAGCGCGTCAGGTACCACGTCAACACAATGCTGCACACAAATGCGCCGATACCGCCGAGTGAACTGCGCAGGCCCGTAAGTCTGCCCCGTTTGTGCACGGGGACCATCTTCGCGAACATCTCAAACCAACCGGGCGTCGTAACGCCGAGCATGATTTGGTTCAGCGCGAAGAGCATGAGAAACAGCCACAGCGCGGTGCGCGGTTCACGCGCACCGAAGATGAGAACGGCAAGCCCAAGCAACAGAACAATGACGCGTTGTATCAGGCCGTATTTGATTGCCCACGGCTTTTTCCACGCGTGCGTTTCAACATAGCGCGCAGCAAAAATTTGGGGAAGGAATAACCCAACCGCCGTAATGACGCCAATCGCTCCTACTTCGATATTGCCGCCGCCCAATTTCGCAATCAAAGCCGGCAGCATTGTCTGCGCGGAGATGAATCCTGCCGACGAGGAAAAGAGCGCACCTTCAACAAAATTCAAAATAAAATTCCGTTTCTCGACCGCCGCAGACGTCTGTTCACTCATTGCCGCTTTGCTTCATAGACAATTTCTCCGCCGACAATCGTGTACAACACTGTCGTTGCGAGAATCTCTTTGGGTTCACAGTGCATGATATCGTTCGAAAGGATGACGATGTCCGCAAGCTTGCCGACTTCCAGCGAGCCGCGCAGATCTTCTTCAAATGCGGCAAATGCCGCCCATTTCGTGAACGACTTCAGCGCCTCGTCACGCGTCATACGTTGGTCGGGATACCAGCCACCGTCAGGAAAGCCCTTCGCATCCTGTCGCGTGATTGCGGCGTAGAAACCCAACAGCGGATTCGCGCTTTCGACGGGGAAATCAGATCCGCCGGGTATGATGGAGCCTGCATTCATCAGGTGGCGCCATGCATACGCACCGCCCACGCGCCCGGCACCGAGGCGCTGCTCCGCCCAGTACATATCGGAGGTACAATGCGTTTGTTGCATCGAAGGCAGCACACCGAGTTTGGCAAAGCGGGGAATATCCGACATACTCACGACCTGCGCATGCTCGATGCGGAAGCGCGCATCTCTTGCACTCGTCTCATTCGCCTTAAACACGCGCTCATATAAATCAAGCACTGCACGATTCGCACGATCACCGATGGCGTGCGTGCACACTTGGTACCCGCGTTCGAGTGCATCGCTTGCCGCTTGCACAAGCGAATCAGTCGGCGTGAGCAGGAGGCCCGTATTGTTCCTCTCGTCGGAATACGGTTCGAGTAGTGCGGCACCGCGCGAGCCGAGCGCCCCGTCGGCGTACAGCTTTAGAGCACGCACCGTCAGCCGATTATCATACTTACCTATTTCCGGCATTCGCTGTTTGTACGCTCGCCACGTCTTATTGATGCCGTCAATGGCAGCGTACACACGGAAGGGAAATCGGCGTTCTGCAATCAGCTTTTTGTAGATACCGATAAGCTCCGCGTCCACTCCCATGTCGTGCACTTCGGTCAAGCCGAAGCGGAGGCACTCCTGCACCGCTTTCTCGACGTAGGCTGTTCGCTCTTCTGTTGTCGGCGGCGGCATGACAGAGTCAATCAGATCCATCGCATTATCAATCAACACGCCGGTTGGCTTGCCGTCTGCGTCGCGAAGAATCTTCCCACCTTGCGGATCGTTCGTTGACTTGGAGATTTTTGCTGCGTCGAGCGCGCGTTGATTCGCCCACCCTGCATGACCATCAATTCTCCGAAGAAACACCGGATGGTCGCCTGCAACATCATCTAACATTGTATGCGTGGGAAATGCTTTCACCTCCCAATCGTTTTGGTCCCACGAGCGACCGCGCAACCAGGCACCCGCCGGAAGCGACGCAGCTCGCTCGGCAACGAGTTGCCGAATCTGCTCGACGGATGTGGTTCCTTCAAGATTGAGGTTGACGAGCGATCCACCCAAGCTTTCGAGATGCGCATGGGCGTCCGTGAAGCCCGGATACGCGGCGTTGCCGCGCAAATCAATGACCCGCTTGGCGTTGAAGCGCGTTTTGATTTCTTCATTCCAACCGACGGCGACGATCCTATCACCGCGAATCGCAATAGCTTTTGCCTGCGGCATCGCGTCGTTGAGCGTATAAATGTTGCCGTTGGCGAGAATCAAATCTACCTGCTCGCGGGTGGTGCATGCCACCTGCGCGAACGAAAGAGTCATGAGTACGAGTGTGTGAGGTTTCATCCGTAGTGCAGTGATGTGTGACGAGCGCTCTCAATATAGAGAACGCCTCACTCCGTTGCAATACACACTCGATTTCTCTAAGTTGATTCCCATTCCATAGGAGATGACGTGAAAAGAACATACCCCCGCGTTCCCACTGATGCGTTCCATGAACTTGTAACCATCGTTCGGCGACTTCGTGCTGAGTGCCCGTGGGACCGAGAACAAACGCACCAATCTATTCGCCATAGCCTCATCGAGGAAGCGTACGAGACCGTCGAAGCGCTTGATGAAAACAATCTTGATGAATTGAAAAAGGAGTTGGGCGATTTGCTGTTGCATATCGTGATGCACGCGACGATGGCAGAGCAAGCGAACGAGTTTACATTGAAGGACGTCATCGGAGAGATCACCGACAAACTTATTCGCCGTCATCCACATGTCTTCGGAGAAGAGAAACTCGACGATGCACACGCCGTGAAGAAAAACTGGGAGAAATTGAAACTGCAAGAGGGGCGAACATCAATTCTCGACGGCATACCGAAGCACCTTCCCGCGCTTCAGCGGGCACTGCGCGTCCAGGAGCGGGCGGCGAAAGTCGGCTTCGACTGGAAACACGAGAACGATGTGTGGAAGAAGGTGCATGAGGAAGTTGACGAGTTCAAGCGTGCGCTCAAAAAGAAAAACCGCTTGAAGAAAGAAGAGGAGTTCGGCGACTTTCTTTTCGCTCTTGCGAACTATGCGCGCTTCGTTGGGGTCGAGCCTGAAACGGCGCTGCGCCGAACGGTCGAGAAGTTCACGCGCCGCTTTCAGTACATCGAACGCGAGTTGAAGCGCAACGGCAAAGACATCCATGATTCCAATTTAGAGGAGATGGATGGGTTCTGGGAGGAAGCAAAAACCAAACGTATTGCGTGAATCTTCAGAAGAAACGCGAAGCACGTTCTTGATGATTGGATTTGGAAGCCCAGTAAACCGACTCCCTCCGAGACAAGCCAGATATCCGCATCCCGCTCTTTAACGACCGAGTTTTTGTTCGTAAATGCTCATCTCGGGCAGAGTCAGGGCTGCTTTCCATTCTGATACTTATCATACGCGTCAATAATGTCCTTCACGAGCCGATGCCGCACGACGTCGTTCCTATCGAAATACACAAACGAGATTCCTCCCACTCCCTTGAGTACATCCTGGATTTGAACCAAGCCTGATGCGGACTTGGTCGGGAGATCAATTTGTGTGATGTCGCCCGTGATGATGGCGCGAGAGTTTGGTCCGAGACGCGTGAGAAACATTTTCATCTGCATCGCGGATGCGTTCTGTGCTTCATCAAGAATAACGAAAGCGTTGTTAAGCGTTCGCCCACGCATATACGCGAGCGGCGCAATTTCGATCACACGCTTTTCGATGTAGTTACGAAGTTTTTCGGCAGGAATCATATCGTCGAGCGCGTCGTAGAGCGGACGAAGATACGGATCAACCTTCTCTTTCAGGTCGCCCGGCAAAAAGCCGAGGCTCTCGCCCGCCTCGACAGC
>CAYUFU010000086.1:0-4150 GCA_964444145.1 uncultured Chitinophagales bacterium | reverse complement strand
TCCTTCACGACTTTGTCAATCTGCTCGACTTCATTTTGGGACCCGCGAATCGTCATCGAGCCGCCGCGGACAAAGATGTTCGAGTCGAATCTATTCTCTAAAATCTGAAGATTCGCGTCGTTGAGTCCGAGTAACGCGAGCGTGTCAACCCCTTCAAGCTTTATTTTTTTCTCAATCACGGGCATCCCTCTTTGTTATCGAACAGTTGTCAGTGGTTCTTCACAAATGCAAAGCCCCCTTGCCGCACTGCGGCGAAGAGGGCTTAGCGTAATGATACGATATTCAATGTGGTTGAAGAATCTCTCGTTTGTTGAACTGAGCAATGATAACAAAATCACGCACCGATGTCAATCAGAGTGCTGCTTTCTTCGCTCGCAACGTTGCGGCGCTGCGACGTCTGCATTGAAACACTCACAACCGGCTTCCAGATCGAATTTCTGCTGTTCGTGCCTTCACAACAACCCCCGCTCTGCAAAGCTCATATACGAATCGCCCGCAACAATCACGTGATCGTGCAGCGGAATGCCGATGACGCGGCCCGCCTCGACAAGCTGACGCGTCACATTCATGTCTTCCGGGCTCGGCTCCGCAAGCCCGCTCGGATGATTGTGCACAGCAATCACCGATGCTGCGAGACGATCAATCGCGACCTTGAACACTTCACGCGGATGGACGAGGCTGGCGTTCAGCGTTCCTGTTGTCAGCTCTTCTTCGTGAATCAAACAGTTGCGCACGTCGAGCAAGAGCACCCAGAAGGCTTCGGACTTCTTGTCGCGCAGACGCGGGATCATCCGCTGCGCAACGAGATCGGGCGAGCTCATGACGAACTTCTCACCGCCGTTCTGCGCCTGCACCCGCCGCCCGATTTCGAATGCCGCGAGCAGCTCCACAGCTTTCGCTTCGCCGATGCCTTTCATCCGCATCAGTTCTTGCGCTGTTTTTCCGGCAATGCCGCGTAGATTCTTTTCGTTGGAGAGAATCTTGCGCGCGAGATCGAGCGCAGTCGCACCGCCCGAGCCGACACGGATAAGAATCGCAAGAAGCTCCGCGTCGCTCAACGCTGCAGCACCGCGCGCAAGCAGTTTCTCACGCGGCCGTTCCGCAGCAGGCCAATCTTTGATCTTGACATGATGCGGGCTGTGCTCGTACATCGGGGTCGGCATCGCTCTTACTCAACGGAGATTTCCGCCGCGCGGATGAGGCCATCCTTCGTGAATTGAAACAGGTGCAGCCACGAATTGACGCGACGTTTGTCAAAACTAAACTTTGTATGCAGTCCTTCGACACCGTTCACACGCAAGAGCGCAGTCCTCAGGTGGTCTCTCGTCGTCGCGCCTTGCTGAATGAGACTGAGTATGAGCTTCGCTGTATCGTAGCCAAGGATTGCGTACTTGCTCGGCACTTTGTTGTAACGCTGCATATAGCGCGCTGCAAACGAGGCGTAGGCGCTGCTTTTCGGATCAACGGCGTAATCCGTTTCGAAGTACACGCCGCGCGTGTAGCGCCTGCTCGCATTCAATTCGCCCGGGTTGTTCCACTCGCCAGAACCGAGAATCTTCGTGCTGATACCGTAGAACGCAAGCTGCGATGAGATGACGCTGATTTCACTCGCAGAGGCGATCGGGCAATAGATTCCTTGCACTGCAGAAACGATGCGCTGTACGCTGTCGATGCGCGGGTCGCCGTTGCTGTAGCGAATCTGCTGCATAGTAAGTTTCTCCTTCGCATCTTCGCCGAGAACCTCCGTCATGTTCACCACGCTGCGTTGCGCTTTCAACGTGTCCAACAGTTTTTTCGAGATGCCTAACTTCACTAACTTCGCAAACTCTAGCTTCGTGATGGACTCGTTGAATGCGATGAACGGATCGCTCGCTGCCGCGTTGCCTTTTCGCCGCAGACTCGTCAACTGCTTGAGGAGATTCGTTGCGCCGCGTGCGTACCATTCCGTCGCAACAACCTCGCCCCCGAGTCGCTCGACCTCCTTCGTGAACGATTCAGCAAGCAGCTTGCTCGATTGCTCATTCGCTCCGAGAATCGCCAGACGTTTCAGTTTCAGCGTCTTCACTGCGTATTGCGCAATAACTTTTGCACGGGTCTCGATGTCGGGATTCGCCTGGAACATGAACTCGCTCGCGGCGGCGATCCCGTTTGCATTGGCGGTGGGCGTAATCAAAGGAATGCGATGTTGTGTCGCAACGGCGGTTACCGCTTGCGCTTCCGCGGAAAACGCAGGACCGATGATTGCGACCGTGGACGCATCCTCGGCAAGCTGATGCGCTCCCGCCACGGGGTCCGGCACCGAACTGCGCGCATCCAGAACGACGGCGACCTTACCCATAAGCTCCGCGTGCGCAGTCTCGATTCCTTCACGTAACCCTTCTCCGATTTCTTTCTCGCGGGCGCTTCTGTTTTCGTCTTGCTGTGACAGCGGAAGCAATAGCCCGAGCTTTAAGACAGTCGGCTCCGAGAGACGACGCTCAGCTGTCAACACCCTCGCCTCGAAAGTTGTGCGAGGGAATTTTCGCCTGATGCTTTCCAAAGCGGCGCGCGCGGCATTGCGATTGCCAGTGGCGATCTCCTTTTCCGACAGCTTAATGAGTAAATACTCTTCTTCGACAGGATGCCGTGCCGCATCAATCAGCCGCCGAACAGTTTGCACTGAAGCATGTTCGTCAATGGTTGCATCCAACGCGGTGAGAATCCCGTCTTTCAACGTGCGCGGCGATGCATATTTTTCTCCTGAACGCAGCGCATCGAGCAGCGACGCACAGGCTTTCTCATTGTCTCCATTTTTGAGATTGACGATGCCAAGCGTGTAATACGCGTCCGGTGTGTACGTGCTTGAGGAATGTTCGGCGAGAAACGCGCGAAGAGTTTTGTCGGCGGCGGGCAGATTGTCCGCATACAACTCGGATTTCCCCTTCATCACGAACGCCGCAGTCGTACGCTGGTTCGGCGCAAAACCTTTTGCGACTTTCTCAAACACCGCCGCCGCAGAGTTGTACTCCGCCTTTTTGTAGAGACTCAGCCCGATGTTGAATTCATCCTCCGCCTGCTTGGAAAATTCATCTTGCGCAAGCGCGGAGAAATGAAACGTGAGGAGCGCCAAAAGAAACTGATTCAGCGAGCGGAAATAAAAATCCACGAGAGCAGAGCGTTAGTGAGAGATGAATTCACCTGATGAAAAAAACTGGAGTTGTCGTCACGTTGAGCGAAGTCGAAGCGCCACATGCAATGAATGCAGAAAAAAGAAACGGAAAAAGGAGATGGAATTCAATATCGCGGCGATGAGAAACGCGAAAGAGGCGAGCCGTGCCGACTCGCCTCTTCCTACAAGGCTTGTCAATGCAAATCTACTTGAGCAACAATAACCTCTTCGACGCCGAGAAATTTCCCGCGGTGATTCTGTACACGTACACGCCCGATGCAAGTCTCGACGCGTCGAATGTTTCATCGTAGCTCCCCGCGTTGCGCATTTCATCCACGAGCGTTGCCACTTCGCGACCGAGCAAGTCGTACACCTTCAGTGTCACGTGTTCGTTCTGCGGAATCTCGAAGCGAATCGTTGTCGTTGGATTGAAAGGGTTGGGATAGTTCTGTTCGAGCGCGAATTCCGTCGGCGTATGCGCTTGACCCTGCCCCGCCACCGCTTTGCTCATTTCCGTTGGACCAGCCGGTAGATTCGTACCAACGTAGTTCCGCATCTGACGTTCGGCAAACTCTGCCTCAGCGCTTTGAGGATATTCGCTCTGCAGGCGATTCAACAACATTTGCGCATCTTCAGCGTCACCCGCGTTATACAATGCATGAATGAACTTGCCATACAGCGCCGTACAAGCAACCTCCGAGTTCGGATACCGCGCGATGTTTGCATCGAACGCCGACATCGCATCGCGCGTTGAACCTTCCGACCAGTAACTCAGCGGCAGCAACGATTGCGCGCGACGAACGAACTCCCTCTGACGGATGGACGAAAGATATGCAGGAAGATTCGGACGGTTCATCCGCTGCGCGACGCCCAACAATTGACTCAACGCCCAGTGTTTTGCAAACTGCGGCATCGTTCCGCTCGCAACGATCGCTTTCAGCAAAGCTGTCGCTTGTGCATAGTTGCCGCGCTTCCGCTCGCGCATCGCGTGCTTCATCAAGA
>CAYUFU010000085.1:9360-16017 GCA_964444145.1 uncultured Chitinophagales bacterium | reverse complement strand
ACCTCGGAATACCATTCCGAACTCGCGCGCCCTGCGCTCACTCGTACCAGGAGATTACGCGCAGCTTTTGTCTCCAGCCACCGCGTGAATATTCGGCTGGCAATTTCATCGGCAGCTTGATCGCTTCCGAGCTGTAATGAATCCAGTGACCGTCATTTCCACCACACGATTCGGCAATGGGATCAGGACTCACAACAACGACGGCACCGAGAATGTTCATGTGGATGTGATGCAGCTTGTCAAAGATCATCAAGCCTTTGAACGTGCTATCGTGCGCGACCCCGATGTAGCGCCAATACGCGTCCGTTGCCGGGCTGTGAAAGACAAGAATCCCTTCCGACGTATCACTGATCATGATGTTGTGCCAATACGCGCCTGCGGGAACGTCGAAATACGTAACCCCGTGAAGCGGGGGCGAGACCGGCTGTCCGGGCCACTCGGTGCTGCCATCGCCGATGCCCCACGCCGCATAACTTGTAAAGTACTGGCTGCCATCAACGCCACTGAGCGCGATGGATTTCAGCGTGCCTTCGGGAACGCCGATTACCTGATCGGGTGTCGTGGGCCATCCGTTGGGCCACGCGGAATTCGTTTCGATGATGCGCGCATCTTCAGGATACGTCGTCGGCAAATCGTAACCTGTTTTTCCGACATAGTACGTTCCTCCGATGAATGCGCCGCCGGTATTCGTAAATGTTGATTGTCCCGTCGAGACGCCGAACCTCCCTCTTCCGCCCGGTGAGCACAACACATTCGCAATCGTGTAATCGCGTCCATCAATGTACATATCGCCGATGAGGTCATCAACCGGTCGAAACGCCGTCATCGAACCCCGCACAACGGGAGGAACGTATGTAGTGATCGGTGAGACAATGGCCTTCGTACTTGCATACCCCGTGTCCATTCCTGCAACATAGCGCGTGCTGCTGCGAACAATGATACAGCTATCGGACCCGATCACCGTGTCTTGGAACGTCACGGTTGTCGTTCCATTGAACAGGGACAGATTGGTATAGGATGCACGCCATCCGCTGCTATCGGCAAGCTCGCTCATCGCGATATCCATCGCGCTCCGGTTCACCTCGTGTGCCGAAGCCTCTGCGAACGACTCGCTCGTATTGCGCGTCAGTTCGTTTCCCCTCTCCCTGAAACCAATCATGTAGATTGCAAACAGTGCGAGCGTACCGAACAACAATATCACTACTTGATTACCCATGATTTTTTTCACCCCGCGTTCATCGTGTGTTGAGATTTCTCGGATAGTATGTATTGCTCCAGGCAACCCCTGCGTATGAGCTATCCGCTTTCCGATTGCGCCCTTCAAGTGTCGCCGAAAGTGTAAAGCCGCGCACCAGCGCGCGATTTGTCGTTATCGCACCTGTCGAATCGAAATAGGTGAACGCAAGAGCCGTGAATCCGGCGTTGAGCTTCGTCGTATCCGCTGGCGCTTTGATACGATACAACAGAAAATCATTCGGGTTCGCAGTTCTCGTCCACGCCGCAGGCGAGCCTTTGATATACTTGACGGTGTCAATCGTATTGTTGTTATCAATATCGGAAAGAAACGAGAGGGTGTCGCTTGTTGCGACAAGCAGCGGCGTACCGGTCGTATCTCGGTAGCCGATCTTTGCGAAATCATAGTTCGCCATTCTCGTGAACTCCGCCATGTTCTCTTGCGAGATGAGATCGGAGGTCATATCCTGCGACGAGTTGGAAAGCAACACGTGCAAGCCGATAAGAGCAGCAATGAGCATAGCACCAATCAAACTCGTCCATCCTATTTCCAGAAACGACATGCTTGTCTTCTTCTCCTTCTAGTAAGCCGTTATGGTTCGCAAACTGACGGTGTCTTTCAGCGCAGAGTTGCCGGTGACGCGTACCGTTATGACTTTCAGAAACGTCTGCGACAGGACCGGAAGTCCTGCTGCTGCTTTCGACGTGTACGAGACGTCAACGTTGACGAGAAAATTTCCTAAGCGTCCTGTAGGCACAGTTCGGGTGAAGCCTTTGAAATCATCAACATCATCGAAGTTCGGGTATGCCTCACCGAATTCCGCACCGAGGGCAAAAAACGGCGTGAGCGAATCGGGATGCGTAATCATCACGCCGCGGCTCTTTTCGTCGAACTCCCTCGCGGAAACTTCACGTAGTGTTGACTGTGCGATCGACGTCGCCGTCAACGTCGCTTCGTTATCATAGCTGATGGTTTGCGCGTCGCCCGTTGCGCGATTGACGTTCAATGTGATGTGCGCGAGCAAAAGCAACGCACCCATGATCAAGAGTAGTTGTTTGTACATGTACGTCCTAAAAAAATTGTAGTGCGATTTTCCCTATCGCTCATTTCGCTCGCATGAGCTACACTCAGTGTCGCTCTCCGTGATTTCACACAAGCGCCTCACGGCAAACCAGGCAGGGAAGGACCTCACCATTTCAAACGACATCACAAGCCACCCAACCCGAATAGCTCTTCCGTGAACTTCAATCGGAGCGTGACGTACGGACCCGCCGCGCTGTACAGGTATTCGACCAGGTCGCGATCCTTGTAGCCCTGGAAATTGTAACCGACCGCAATCATCGTATTCTTGATAGCCACAACGCCTGCCTCGCCGCTGTAACCAACCTTCCTATCGTTTGCGCCGCGCTGACGTAAGATGCGCACCTCACCTGCCACATTCAGCCAGCTCGTAATATCGTACTGCGGACGGGCGAGGATGAAATCCGAGACCGTTGAGAACGATATCCCGCCGAGGGTTTCACGCGAGTTCTTCAGCGCATACTTCAATCCGATTTCAACGTCGGCGAGCGGCTCGAGGTACGCATGCACCGAAGCGATGGTTGCCCGCGCATAGTCCGATGGCTGCACAACTTGGTTATCGTGCACTTTGTGCTCGACCTTTGCAATGGCGTTCAACCAGTTGAAATCCACGGGGCGAAATGCGAAGCCAAACACATACTGTTGTTGTTTGGTATAGCCCACTTGCGAGCGCGACTCGGCAAGATAGTTCGTTCCTTTCGCGATAACGCTGAGGTCGTTGAACAATTTGTACGACACGCCGAAGTCAAATCCCTTGCGTAAGGTGTTGGCGTCTTCGCTGTATTCTCCTTTGAGCGACGCACGCAGCGGTATGAGGGGCAAGTATTCGACCGAGAGCGAAACCGCCTCATGATCATCCGTTCGCGCTTCCGCCAAGCGCTTCCCCAAATTCTTTGTTTTCTCGTACAAGAAATTCGTCGTTACCTCGTCGGAAATTTTCAGCGTATTCTTCAAGCCGATTGTCGCCGCGTTGCGCTCGCCCGAAATCGCATTACCTAATTCATAGCGGCCGTACACGGAAGTCCCTTCTGCGACTTTTGTATTCACGCCAAGCGTTGTGAGTTGCCCTTGTCCCTGTAAGAACCGTTGCTGCGCGTACAGGGAAATGTCCTTTGTGACGAGATATTCCAATCCGATGCCGACGGCGTCGGGTCGCACTTCTTTCGCGTCCTTCACGAGATTCTTTTCGTACTCTGCCGTTGCACTCAAGCCATCAACGACTCGGGTTTTTGCGCGAGTGCTCAGCAGCGTCGAGTGTGTTTTCAGATTCTGCGCGGGCATTTCGGGATTCTCGCCGTCGTACCGAATGTCTTCAACCTTGACGGCCACATCGGATCCATTCCACAGCGACTGCTGAATTGTTCCCGAGAGCGAGCGGATGTTGGTCAGGAATGTCCCCTGCGACTGCTGTTGCTGGTAAAAATCGCCCGTGACAGATGTCCCTTCGCTTGGAGCGATTTGCATCATCGCGCCGTATTTCATTGTGCCGACTTCGCGACCCGAGCCGGATTGCGTTGCGTTCACGAACGTGCCATCAACCTTTCGATAGTACGGTCTGAGAGAGAACCACTTTCCCGGTGTGAGCTCTGCTTCAACTTTCCAGGCTCCACCCTTCGTGTTCACCTCCGATGAGCGTGCACCTTCGCCTTTGAGTTTGAACGCATCGCCGAATCGCAAACCGGCATTCCCACCGAAGAGCATGTAGTTTTTCGGATCGCGTTTTTCGATGACGGTCGTCGCCCCAAGCGTGAGCGCGTCGAAAAATGTACCCTCCGCAGCACCTCCGGCAACCAGATTGTCGGGGGAGTTCGTAATCGCTTCGTACGACACGACGATGTATACGGGGTTATTCTGATCATCCAGACTCGGCACCGGCTGTTTGAAATAGAGGCTCCCTTGAACATAGTCAATCTCGTAATCGCTGTAGCGCGATTTTTCTTTCGTCGAAACGACAAGTTCCGACCGGAACCGGTCGCGCACTTCGATTCGTATTTTCTCACTCCCAGTCACGACATTGTTCTGCTTCAAGAAATAGTAGCCCGAAATTCCCTGACCACGAATCTCTTCTTGCACCACCTTCCTGTTCGTCACCGTCGCGAAGATATCCACGCTCCCGAGACCGTTCTGGACGTGGACTTTTCCACCGGTGAAGGAACGATTGTAGGCTGCAAATTCATTTTTCGTCATTTGCGTATTGAAGTCGCCGTACATCGCGTACGACTGGTTTTTTTCCAGCTTCACAAAGAGCGGCGATGTGCTTTGTGCTTCGTACGTTACGATCGAGTTGTCGCCATACATCGAATACAACGAATTCGGATCGAGGTCGCGGAAGATGCGGTCTTGCAATTTTCGATCGGTGTCGAGCGAGAGCGTGAGCAGATAATTGTCGAACACGTTGCCGCGCCCAATCGCCGCGATCCGTCCCTGCCGCTTTACGCCCCCCGTGAAGTCGTCGGAAAGTCCGCCGGCTTCACCTTTCGACGTCAGACTCTTCAGCGTTCCGTCTGCCGAACCGACCAGCATGAAGGGGATACTCGGCGTGACTGCGTACAGCGGATGGATAACGGTCACAGAGTTTGATGTAAGCTTGAGCGCAATCGGACCGACATAGTTTGTTGCCTGCAATGTGAACGCGGCTTTGCCGCTCACCAGTCTTACTTGATGTCCAATCGTATTCTGATCAACATCCTCTTCGACAATCTTGAGGCTGTCGCTGTTCACGGTGATGAAATAGCCGCTCTGAATCTTCATGCCCCACCGATCGTGCAGCGATGCGGTAACAGCGAGCAGCGACGCGCCGTCGGCTTGAAGTTCGTCCGATGCAGTTTCGACTGCGATAGAATCCGGCTCGCCGAAGATGTGCATCGCGCGCTCGGCGGAGAAGGTCGCGCCGTTCTTCATTCGCACCGTTGTTTTGAAGGTGACGGGACCTTGCGGGCACGGCACGCCGAGAAACTCGAACACGCCGTCCATACGCACGATACCTGAGTCTACCGCAACGCCATTCACATCCAAGCGCACGGGCATATTCGGCATCGAGCGGCCGATGACGGCTTGATTCGTGAACGCGCTTGCAGTTCCTTCCGCCGGCGTCATGATCATGATCTGCGAGAAAGCAGTTGACGCTATAAGCAAGAGGACGACAACAATGTTTGCCCAATACTTCATCATCGCTCTTCCTCCTCCTTCCGCTTCCTGCGCTTCCACAAGAGCAGCAACAAGAGATAGAGCACAACGCCCGATGCAATCAAGCCGCCTGCACGAACGAAGAGTTCCGTCTGTTCGTAGAAGCGTTTTCCTTCGTCGTAGCCGAGTAGTTCGGCGATGCGCGAGCGTTTCTGCTTCTTCGTTGTCTCGACTTTCGGATGCTCGAGGACCTTCACCGAATCTAGCGCCGGCACTTTGATTGAATCTACGCGTGTCGAATCAACATGGACGAATTGCTTCGGCTCAACTTTTCGTCTCTTGGCGACAAGTCGTTTTGGCAACGCGAGAGTCTCGGCTTGCTTGACGACTGTATCCTGTGGCGTTGGTTCAATCACAACCTTCGCAGTATCCTTCGGTTCAGCCGCGATGATCGGTTCGCTCGCAGGCGGCTCACTTGAGTCGTACGCGTGCGCGATAGCGAACGACGCGTCTCGTCCGCGAGGATACGAGAGCAACAGCCTGCCAGTGGATGCGATCGGCTTCCCTATTGCCGCCGAGTCTGCTACGATCACGAAATGGACCGTGTCGGTGGAGTTTTCATTCCGCTTCGGAAACTCGATCGTGAGCGTGGGCGACGCAATCCCATCGGGATAGAGCGGCATACCGCGCCAGGCAATGGACTTGTAATCGTACGTAAAGCCGGGCGGCAGAGTATCTGCAAGCTGGATTCTCGTCGGTGTTCCGATGTCGTCGAAACGAATTGCGTAGAGCGCAGGAATTCGCTCTCCTGCCTTCGCCGCGTACATCGTAGCGTACATTGCAGTTGCCGATGCCTGCCGCGGTCGTCGCACATAAAAATCAGTGCGCGCAATTCCCCCCTCCGTTAGACGAACGAACCGCGAAAGGCCATCACCCGCCGATTCAGATTTCAGCGCGAGGAGTTCTGCACCGTACGGCAGCGTCAGTGTATTCACGCGCATGACGTGTTGGGCTGCACGGACCTCCGGCAAAGAATATTTTCCATCGTCGCCGGTGATGATGCGCGAGCCGTCTTCCATCCACAGTTCGACGCCCCGAATGCCGCTCTCGCCGTCGTCCTGCTCCGCGTTTTCATTCTCATCGTAAAATACTTTGCCGATCACGACGCCGCGATCGGAGAAGACACCCGGACGCACCGTCACTTGAATCGAGGCTTG
>CAYUFU010000085.1:3366-9260 GCA_964444145.1 uncultured Chitinophagales bacterium | reverse complement strand
GGCAGTTCATCAATCAAGCGCACGCGCGTCAGTGGCGCCGAAGCGCTGATGTTACGCACTTCAATCGTGTATGTAACCGCATCACCGATTTCAGCGATGCGCTTGTTGCTCGTCTTGATTACTCCCAACGACGGAGCGTCTGCGAGTTGAATGTCCGCATCAATGATGACGGTGCCGAGTTCGGATTGTTGGATGACGGATTTGCCTGCGTAGCGAACATCCATCACCAGCGCCTCGTAACTTCCAGCCGCGAGACTGTCGAATGCGAACACGCCGCGTTCGTCCGTCAGTTGCAGTGCGGGAAGGATACGTCCTCCAGTCGTCGGGTTCGTGCTTGTTCGATAGAGCATCACCGGAAGTCGCGACTGACGAATCGGGGCACCGCTCGTCATATCCACCACGTTGCCGACAATGGTGTTGAGCGGAGCAACCGCCGCAACACCGCCGCTGGCTGGAACAGTGACTGCCGCCGACATCGAAACCGTAATGTCGTCGGTGAATGCCGTCTTGTACCGAAATGCGATCGTGTAGAGGTCGCTCCGCACGACGGGAATGATGAACTCGCCGTCACTTGCGGTCGTATCTCGTCCCGCTTCTTCGCGCGTTGGCGTGTAGGCGACAACGATCATCCCTGCCACCGAACGCCCCTGCCCCGAGAGGATCTTGCCGCGAACGGCACCTGCGTAGAATACCATCGGAAGAAATTGCGTCAGCGACTGCCCGCTTGCCCCGAGAGTTGATGCAGTGACGCGCGCGGTAATCGGCTGGCTGCTCGTGAGCATTTCGCTTCTCAACCACGTCACTGCAGTCCCGTTGACAGTCAGCGTGTATGTTGTGTCGTTCCCGTTGCTGAAGAGCCCAGCCGTCGTTACGAATTCGACGGGTTGCCCGTCTGGTACAGGAGCGCCCGCTGCATCGAGAACAGTCGCGCGAACGCGGCAGCTATCTTGCCCGTTGCCGACCATCGCGCGAACTGAGAGATTCAATTCGAGAATCGTCGCAAGACTTGTACTCTGAACAACAGTCTCTGTCGTGTTGGAGCGAACGACCATCCGCTGGCCCGTCTTGAAGAGGAACGACGAGATGGCTTCGTTTGTAATCGTCGTTCCCTCCGGGGGATGCGCAATCCCCATCAGCGCGTAGATTGCCGCGCCAACAAGCAGCAGCACCGCAACGAACGACTGCCTGATATTTCGATTGAGGGAAGACATCTATCAGTTATCGGATGTTTCGAAACTCATCTTCAGTGAAGACTCTACAACACGAACAACCCCGCCAGTGGCGGGGTTGTCCGAATACAGTTATGGCGATCGCAGGTTATTGCACCGACACATTGTAACGATACTTCCTATTTGCAGAAGCGGGGATCGAGCTAAATGTTACCGTCGCAATTCCGGTGGTGCCGTTGACGGTGATCGTAATGCCGCCGGAGTTGTAGCCGTCGCCCACACTTGTTATCTCAAACGTTCCGTTTCCATCCGCGTCAATATCGAATGAGTTCGCAACCACCGTATTCGTTGTCAAATGCGCGTTGACGTTCGATGAACTCACATTCGTTGCCGATGCGCTGCCGGTGTTAGTAATCGTTACTGTCCAACGCATGACAGTGCCCGGCACAACGTTCCCGCCGACGCCGCCTGAGATAATATCCGATTGACCACCGGCGATTGTTACCGCAACGCTCGGCGATGACACCGTTGTTGTCAGGTTGTCGGTCGAGCTGGTCGAGCCGCCGGTCGGCGCGGTCGGGCTTGAGGTCTGTGTCGTTGCCGTGAGATTACGCTTGATGGTTTGCCCATCCGTTCCAGTCGTCGGAACAACAACGCGAATGTAGAGCGTCGTCGTCGCGCCCGCCGCGACGCCGGTCACTTGCGTGATGGAAGCGCCGCCTGAGGATGTTGCGAACACGTGCGCGACATCTAAGTCACCCGTCGCATCGTTGGCTTGCGTCAAATCGAAACCATCGGAATGATTGCCCATGTTTTTGAGTGTGTACTGATATTCCACTGTCGCGCCCGGCGTGCCGGAGCTGTTCGCCGTTACTTGGGTGAGCAGCGCACCCGACGCCGAACCGACTGCAAAGTTGAAGCTGTTCGCATTGTCCTGGTTGTAGGTGTTCACGCCGTCGTTATATTGGATTTTCGTTTGCGTGCTCTGTGCTGTCGTCATCGCATACACGGTCGTCCCTGCGGTCACGCCCGTGCCGTTGTTCGTCACTTGTTCAGGCTCGACGACAACGATGAGCGTTAGCGCCGGGTCTGCCGGCTCGAGATCCGTCGCGGCAACACTCCAGGTCACCGTTCCACCGTTGCCGTTCGCGTCCGAGCCTGAGAGGGTACCGCCTGCTGTTGAACTGACATAGCGGAATTTCGAATCGAGCACAAACGTCACGGTCGAAGCGCCGCTCACGTTGCCCGTTCCTGTGTTGTCCAACGACATCGTGTATGTCACGTCCGCACCGGGAATGCGGCTTGCGTTCGTCGTCACGTTGCTTTGCGTTGCGGTAAACACAATAACCGGCTTCGCGACCGTGTAGCTGATACTGAAGTTGAACGTCGCCCCTGGATTCGCAACGACGATGTTGTTGCCCGGATCATCTGCCGCAGTCGAAGTCAATGTCGCGGTAATCGTCACGTTCTCCGCGTCGGGACGCCCCGAAGCGATCACGACTTTTACCAACATGTTCTTCGTTGCATCCGCCGCCATTGCACCGGTCGACGTAATATCCGGCTCACCTGTGTCGAATACACCATCGCCATCCACGTCGTGAACCATGTTCACGGTGTAGCCCGTGTTGGAGTTGAAGCTGATGTTGAAGTTATCCGCTCGGTTACCTTGGTTTACGAAACTCACCGGGTAATACACGGTGCGATTGTCCACGCCGCTTTCCGTGCGCGAGGACGGCGAGTACGAACCGACAACTCGATGCGCGACGTAGAGCGTCACGGTATTCGAGTTTGCTGTTCTGTTGTTCGTACCAGCTGTGTAACTGACTGTTGCCTGGTTTGAGATTGCTGTACCTGCTGCTGTTCCCACTGCCATTGCGCGTTGCGACATTACCCCGAGCACCATCAGCATACTCACCGAGAGCATGATCGCTCGTAGTTTCATCGTTGTTTCTCCTTGCTTGATATTGTTAGTATGTTTCATTTTTCGCTATTCTGAATTTCTATCAACTTGTTTCGTTTTTCCGTCTCAGAGTTCGGGTTCAGGGTTCAAGGTTCAAGCTTCCTACCTCCGACATCTGACCTCTAACCGCTCATCAAACCCACCTATCCAATTATCCATCAATCCATTCATCCATCCATCCCCTTCGCTTGGCTCAGGGTTGAGGCTTAGTTTATCCTCACTCGAAACTCGATCACCCCCGACACCGCAGCGTTCACCGTTCCAACATTCACTGTTACGACACCACCGTTCACCAACACTTCATCCGCGTCTGCCTCATCCGTTTTCGGAACACCATTGTGGCGAACACTTTGCGCGATGTACGTCGTGTTGGCGGGAATCGCGTCGGTGACGACAAACTGCATCGCTCGTCCACCGCCGCTGTTGTTGTAAGTGATTTGATAGCGAATCTCTCGACCGGGCTTCGGCTCCGGTGCATCAGCGAGCTTCGAAAGCGTCATCACGGGAATGTACATCGTCGTCGTGCCGGTCGTCGTCGTGAAATTGCTTGCGTTCACCGTCGAAGTGACACGGAACGTGGTTGCGTCAACCGTACCGTTTGTTGGCACAACGGGAAGCGTTGTTCGTGCAACGACGTTGAACTGCGCGCCGCTTGCGAGCGCGCCCGTTGTCGTCGTGGTCGTTTCGCTCGAATCAATTTGTCCGTTACCATTCGCGTCGTGATAGTACACCCACACGAGATTCTGCGTCGAAGAGTACGAAAGCGTGAACGACTCACTCAGTCCGCCGTTGTTCGTCACCGTGAACGCGTAATCAATCGTGTCGCCCGGCTCGCCGCTGGCATTTCTATTCGGCGTAAAGCTGACGGTCACCGCGCCGCCGCTTTGGACGGTGATGAAATTAGACTCATTGCTCGCGAGAGTGACGTTGTTCGGTCCGTCGTCGTACTGGATTTGCGCGACGTTGTGAATTTCCGTTCCCGGGATCGCATTGTTCACGATGTCCGCCTGAAACACGATCGAGCCGCTCGCGCTTGCGGCAATCGTTCCTAAATTCCATATCACCGTCTGACCCGAAACAGAAACAGGCGCCGGCAAGCCGGAACCTGTTACATAACGAAGATTATTGTCGAGTGCGTCCGTGACGATGACATTGGCTGCCGGTGCGCTGCCGGAGTTTGTGTAGCTGATCGTATAGGTCACGCGGTCTCCGCCTCGCGGCACGGTATTGCTCACCGATTTCGTAAAGGCAAGAACCGCACTCGCGATGATTGTCGAGTAACTTCCCGTATCCTTCGCTGTGCTTTCAAACGCCGACGTTCCGACAACTCGGAGAATGTCCGTTTGCCCGTTCAGCCCGATGTTGTTCGGTACCGTGACGCGCGTGATGATGCGCGCCGAACTATCGGCAGGGAGATTTCCCGTTTGCACAATCGTGCCGGAGGAGATTTCTGAAGGGTCGAGTACACCATCACCGTTCGCATCGCGATAGATTGCCGTCGTAAAGCCAAGCGATGTGGTCGCACTCAGCAGGATGTTGTCGGTACCGTTGCCGGAGTTCGTGACCGTTGATGCGTAGTCCACGCTCGTGTTGACCTGCGTTGCCCGTGTCGCCGTTGCGGGAGTGATGTTGACGACGCCTAATTGCTGAACGGTCACGCAGACGTTGTTGGATGAGACAGGCGGCATCGCCTGACCGTTCGCCGCCGAATAGGTTGCAAAGGCTTGATTGCAGATATTCGTGCCTGCGGGCGTTCCCGCAGCAAACGCGTTTGCATTCGCGAAAAATGCAGCAAACACAAGAGCCGCCATTGCCCCTTGAGCGTTTAGCCTTCTATTTCTTCCCACGAAATACATTGAACTACGTACACAACTCCGATGGTTTTTTCCGAGGAATGATGTTGCGAATGAAATGCCAAGCTTGAACGCGGAATCCAGCGAGATTAAGTAGGAAAAATGAAGGGTCTCGCGGTGGGGTCGGCTCGATTGTAGATTCGCGAGGAAGATTCTACAAAGAATGTTCGCGGCTAGATGGCTCCACGTGCATTGAAACAGTTTGTAGAGCGACTCTCCAGAGTCGCTCGGTACGTCATGCCACGCGATGCTCATGGCTCGCTTCCGTCGGCGAAGCGAGACGCCTGCCCGTCTCAACGTGCAATGAAGGCAGGCGGGGAGTCTCGCTCTACACGCCTATCGCAACACAACTTTGAAACTCACAATGCGTTCTTCGCCGGGCTTCAGCGGTGCAGAGAGCATCCATCGGAGATTTTGTTCGTCGGCGGTTCCCCGATCAACACCGAACACTGCACCGTCGGTTGTCGCACTCCCTTCAACATAACGGGCGCCTCGGGGAATTGGGTTGCCAAGCACTACATCCGTGGCTTCGCCCGTGCCGATATTCGCACAGACAAGCGTATAGGACGCAGTATCGGATTGCGTTAGCTGTTCTTTATCTGCAGTGTTCACCACCACGAGCTTCGGCTCATCACCGGCCAACGCGTTCTCTTGAATTGCTTTGCGCGCCTGTGATTTTACATCGGTGGGCGACGATGAACTAACACCTTTGAACACGAGCCAGACCATCGCGGTTTCCACGAACGGCGACGGTGTTTTGATATCGCTGACGATCGTCAGTTTCCCTTTTTCGAGCTTCACGTTCGCGGCATGAGGAAACGCCGAAGCGACAATTGCCGCTCCTCCGGATTTCGACGTGACCAAGAAGCCGTTGCCCACTACCTCCGCGATCCCTGCGTACGGTAGGTTCAC
>CAYUFU010000085.1:0-3266 GCA_964444145.1 uncultured Chitinophagales bacterium | reverse complement strand
GTCGTACCGGCGACGTACGTCGTATTCGTCGGAGCCGCCGCGGTCACGACGGTATTCGTTGACGCGCCATCTCCGCCGTTCGCGTAATCCAGCGTGTACGTGACCTGATCGCCCGGCGTTGGATTCGTTGCGTTCTGTGAAAGCGTCAACACGACATCCGCGACCGTTCTGCTCGAAAGCGAAAACGTTCCGACATTCGTCAGTCCCGTTTTCTCGACCCAGTTGTTCGTCGTGTTGTTCGACGTCGCTCCTTCCCGCGTCCACACATCGGGACCTGTCGAAGTCCGCCGCCAGATTTTGAGCGCCGGGCTCGTTTCCGAGTTCGGGGCACTCACCTCACTGTCCTCATAGTGTAATCGGAGTGTATAGCTGAATCCTGTACCCCCCGTCTGTGAAATGTCATAGTAGCGCGCTATCGGATCCATATAATCGTTTGCGCCCGGCGAGCTGAGCGTTGTCGTAACAGTAACTGATGTCGGCAGCGTTCCTCCACTGTTGAACGTCAACGTTTGATTCGGACCTTCGAACGCGTACGTCGTGCCGGCGTTGAAGGTATGCGTGCGCGTAATTGTTCCGATGACGAGACCGTCTCCTGCTCGAGATGATGTGACGAGGATGCTGTTGGTTCCCGTCGACATTTTTCCTTGTGTCATCGTCAGTGTCGCAGTTGTGACATTATTGTTCAATGTCACTGTTGTCGCACTCGCGTTTTTGTTCACTTCCAACACGTTGAATGTTGTTGCGCCCGTAATGCTCGCGTCATTATTTCCCGTCAACTGAACAGTACATGTGCCCGCGGTAAATGTGCCGCTGTTGCTCCAGTTCCCCTGTACAACGTGTGTATAACTTCCTGCATCGAATGTTGTTGCCGAACCAATCGTAAAGTCTCCTGCAACGGTCACGGCAGACGCGGCTGTCTTTGTGTTGCCGTTGGAAACAGTCAAGTGTCCGTACGTTTTCCCGGCAACGGATTGCGCGGCGCCGTTATACTCGACGGTGCTCGTCGCCCCAAGCGTTGTCGTCGAATAATTTGTGGGGAACGAGTTGGTTCCCCCGATTTTCAACGTCGCGCCGTTCGAGACAGTGATCGTTCCACCAGCCGCACTTCTGTTCGCGGTAAACGTACTGAGGTCGAGCGTTCCGCCCGTGACACTCAAATCGCCGACAACGGTTGCATTGCCGCCAAGTGTTCGCGTCCCCGCTGATGCGATGGTCAAATGCCCGTATGTCAGCGCCTCGACCGTCTGCGATGAGCCGTTATACGTCACCGTGCTCGTTGCGCCGAATGCCTTCGAGGTTCCGGGCAACGCGTTGTTCGTGGCGTGGATGTAGGATCCGCCATTGTCAACTTGCAACGTCCCCATCGTTACTGCACCCGACGATGAATTCGTCCATGAGCCGCCGCTTTCGATTTGCACCGTGCCGCTGGCGCTGACATCCCACGTGCTCGAGCCAGTGAGCGTCATCGCGTGCGTGTTTTGAATGATGAACGTGCCTCCCGTTCCGAAACTTGATGCATCGGTTCCGCTTCCGTCACGTGCCGTGTTCCAGTTGCTTGCGATGTTGACTGCAAGGCTTCCTTTTGAGTAGTAGCTTCCCGTGACAGTAAAGTTCGCGCCAAACTCGGACGTGTTATTGCTGCCGTCGGTAGCCGTGCCGGTAATCTTGTCTCCTGCCGACAACCCGGTGACCGTGATCGAGCCGCTGAAATTTCCACTCGCGTCGCACGTGTCGCGACCGAGGTACGTTTGTCCTTCGCCGTAGCCGCTTGCGTCATTATCCGATTTGAAGATTTCGACAATCGCATTCGCGAAGGTTGATTGATTCGGCGCGCTACCGACGTAGCCCGAAAACGTCAGCGTCGTTCCACTCAAGGACGCCGCAGTGAAAACGGGATGATCCATGTCGTAGTTCGGCAGGGAGGCATTCTTTGTGCCGTTGTTGGCAGAGACACCGTTGTTGTCGAGATCAATTCCCTGACCTCCATTTCCAAAGACCGAATTGCCAAGAATTGCGTTGTTGGTAGTTGTTGTTCCGTCAATCACAATGCCATCGCCGCCGTTACTACGAATGAGATTGCCCGCACCTGCGCTTGTGCCACCGATTGTGTTATTGTCTCCCGCGGGAATATAGATGCCGGCATCGCCATTGGCGACTGCAGCAGAGCCGTCGGCACTGGATCCGATGTGGTTGCCCTGAATGGTATTATTGTCGGCAGAGTTTGTCGCAAGGTAGATACCTTCTGCTGCATTTCCTGAAACAACGTTGCGCTGTGTGGCGGACGTTCCTCCGATCGTATTGCTTGCCGACTCCATATAGATGCCGACGGTGTTGGCAGAGGCTGCCGTTCCCGCAGCATTTGTTCCGATGTAGTTCCCCTGAATGGTATTGCCGCCACCGGTCCAATTCTCGATTCCGTCGAGAAGGAAGCGGTTGATGACGAACCCCCGAATAGTCACCGAGCCGGCGCCATCAATGAGAAAGCCATTTGCCGATGCGCCTGCACTTGCACCATTGAGCTCAATAATGGGCGCGCTCGTCCACCCCGGTTGCTTCTGTGCGTCGAGAACCATCGAAGTTGAGAGTGTGGGGAGCGCCGAAGTGGGCACAATGGTTGCGACGCCGCCCGAGAAGTAATTGTTCGCCGAACGCAATCCCGCCGCACTCGTTCCATTGGAAATCATGAACACCGCATTGTCTTTCCCCGCCACAAGTCCCGCTTGCGCGAGACTCGCGTCGCCACCGAGCGTGTTCATGTTCGTGATGACTTGACGCAGTGATCCTTGACCGCTGTTGTTCGTATGGACAATCGTGTTAAAATTGAATCCGAAATCAACGCCGGTAATGTTTGCTGACGTGATGACGCACTGCGTCACCGCTTGCGCTGTCCCTGTCAACCCTGCTGTGTACACAAACGTCGTCGTGTTGAACGTTGCTCCTGCGCTTCCCTTGCCAGGATCTGTAGCCGATGGGTTCGTTCCTCCAACATAGTCCGTGACGGCAACAGCGGTTCCGCTCGCTGCATTTGTACGATATGTCACCACCGGCTTGCAGCTCGTCGTCCACCCTGAGCGCGATGAGCGTACGCTGTCGTTCACGACGCGAACGTAGTAGGTTCCCGCCGACAAGCCTGTGAATGAATAATCTCCGTTGGCATCGGTGTTCGTCCCGCTTACATACCCGCCGCTGGAATTGTACAACTCGACGTCAGCATATTGCCTCCCAACTCCCGACGATGATGCTTTACTTCTTCCTGCGCCGCCGCC
>CAYUFU010000084.1:0-16084 GCA_964444145.1 uncultured Chitinophagales bacterium | reverse complement strand
TCAGGCGGGATTGCGCTCTACCAACTCTTCCCTCGATCCTTCTCCAATATAAGACACTCCTCGCTTCGTTGCAAGGGATTAGGTTCGTACAAGCACATGCGATTCGCAAAAAATATAAAGCCACTTACCCTCAAAGTCAAGGGGTATAGCATTTTTCAAAAACGCTACCGCGCAATGTCAAGTATTTGGTACTTCAAAATCCCTGCAGGGACTTTGATGTCAACAGACTCACCTTTCTTCTTACCAAGCAACGCCTTACCAATGGGCGACGTAACTGAAATCTTGTTTTCCTCGAAGTTTGATTCCTCTGGAGAAACGAGAAGGTACTCGCACTGGTCGTTGGTTTTTAAGTCCTTGAGCTTGACTTTGCTCAGGATATATACTTTATCATTGGGCAAATCCTTCGCCTCAATCATCTTTGCTTTGGCGAGAGTGATCTCTATCCTTTGAATGCGTGCTTCGAGATGTTGCTGCTCCTCTTTCGCTGCGTCGTACTCTGCATTTTCCGAGAGGTCGCCATGGCCGCGCGCTTCTGCTATAGCTTGCGCCATGCGTTTGCGCCCGTTGGTTTTGAGGTCTCGCAATTCCTCTTCAAGTTCCATCAATCGCTCACGCGTCAAATAGATTGTGTCGGACATATCCTCTCCGTCCAAAATGAGACAAAAAAAATCGCCATCGTCCGCCTGCGCGAACGGTGGCAATACCTACTTTTCTTAGCTGTTGATAAGTAAAGAATACAACGGAGAAAAGCAAGAAAAAAAATCAATCCGTCAAGGGCTTGTGATTAGTCACAGAATCAGGTCTCGAGTTTCCTATACTGAAGAGCGTCAGGAGCGTAGCGTGCACTCGGAATCAAGAGTCGTTGAATGACCTCGCCGTTGACAATCGTTCGGTCAATAATCTCTTCGATGTCCTCCTGCTGCACCTTGCCATACCATATTCCTTCGGGATAAATCACCATCGTGATGCCATATTCACATGCGTCGAGGCAGCCGGCATTATTAGCGCGAACGGTGTGCGCAAGGCCGCGCTTTTTCAATGCGGCTTTCAGCGCGTCGCGGACTTCTTCGGAACCTTTCGCGTAACAGCATCCTTTCGGATGGTTCGGCTCTCGCTCGTTGATGCAGACGAAAACGTGTCGTTGGTAACGGGACATAGGTCTTAGCCTTATAACGATATGAGAAATCTGTGGAGTTTCTTGAACTGAGTTGTTCGTTGCGTGCATTCACAGCAACGCTATGAACTCTCCCGCTCTACACGCTCCGTAACACCGTTCGATCCAGCATCTCCAGTAGTCCCTTCACCGGTCGCGTGTTGAGGACATCGGCTTTTTCCAACCATCCTTTTCGCGCAATGCCGACTCCGTAGAAGACATCCCGCAGCCCATCAACATTGTGTGCGTCGGGATTGATGGCAATCAGCACACCTTTTTCCTTCGCGTACTTCAGCAATCGCCAGTCTAAGTCGAACCGCATCGGATGCGCGTTGAGTTCGATGACTTTTCCGTAGTCAGCGGCGCAGTTGATGACGTCAACCATATTGACAGGATAGCCTTCGCGGTTGAGCAGTAGGCGTCCCGTTGGGTGACCGAGGATGGTGACATACTTGTTCCTTAATGCTTTGATAATTCGCCTCGTCATCTCCTTTTCGTCATTCTTGAAACTCGAATGAATAGAGGCAACAACAAAATCGAAGCGCGCAAGCACGGCGTCCGACCAATCCAAATCGCCATTCGGAAGAATGTCGCACTCGGTGCCTTTCAGAAGCCGAATGCCCCTGAGCTTGGCATTTAGCTCATCAATTTCTTTGAATTGCGCATTCAGTTTCTCTTGGCTCATGCCGCCGGCGTACGCGGCAACTTTGCTGTGGTCGGCAATCCCCAAATATTCCCAGCCGAGGGCTTTTGCTGCATTTGCCATTTGCTCAAGAGTATTCACGCCGTCACTGTACGTGGTGTGAACATGAAACGTTCCCCGGATATCATCCTGCTCGATCAACGTCGGCAGCTTCGCCTCCCCTGCTGCTTGAATCTCGCCCATATTCTCGCGTAACTCGGGCGGGATATATGCAAGATCTAACGCTCTATAAATATCTTCTTCATTTTTACACTTGATCGCTTTCTTTGCTTTTCCGCGTTTCGCCTCAACACCTAAAGTCGAAAAACCGTACTCATTCAAGCTCCAACCGTATTCTTTGGCCCGCGAACGCATTTCTATGTTGTGCTCTTTGCTTCCGGTAAAATAGTTGAGTGCGAACGGAAACTCTTCTTCATTCACGATGCGCAAGTCGCAATTGATGCCTGCCCTCAAGACGACCGATGATTTCGTTTCTCCCTTACCGACAATAGTTTCGACTTCTGGATGCGTGGTAAACACCTCCATCAATCTGGTGCGGCATGAATCCTTCGCGCTCAGAAGAATATCAATGTCGCCGATAACCTCCTTCTTTCGGCGCAAGCTGCCGGCAATTTCCCCGCGCTGGACTCCTCGCTGTGCGAGAAGCGTCGCGAAAATCATCTCCGCAGGCTTCGCTGCGTCCGGATAGAGATGCTTTTCAGCACGCCTCCGCAGGGCTTGAATCCCCTTAAGAATATTCTCTTCCGTTTTTTCACCGAACCCCGAAATGGCAGCGAGCCGATTTTCCCGCGCAGCAGTTTCGAGTTCTTCGACAGAGGTGATGTTCATTTTATCGAACAGAATCTTGACGCGTTTGGGACCCAATCCCGAAATCCTGAGCATCTCAGGCACACCCGGAGGAAATGCGCTTTTCAGCTCGTCGTAGTCTTTCGACTTTCCGGTCGTGATGAGATCGGTGATGGCACGCGCGATACTCTCCCCGATGCCGTGAATTTCACGAAGCCTTCCCGATGAGACAAGCTCCTCAAGATCGTCCGTGACGCCTTCCAGCGCACGAGACCCGTTATGAAATGCGCGTGCCTTGAACGGATTCGCGCCCTGCAGTTCGAGCAGCGTTCCCATCTCATCAAGAATCGAAATGATTTGCTTTTTGTCCATTGCGAGGGCCTGGGATGCACCGAACACTACGGTAGCGGCATCCATGGTAATGCTCTGAGAGATGATTCAGGGTACGGAATCAGGACGGCAGAGTCAAGTTCACGATGGTATCGTACGTGCTGAGGAAGGGAGGGGCTCGCTGTTTCTTCTTTTCCCGATTCATTCTATATTTTGTCCGTAGTCAACTACCTTCCAACGCTTTCTCTCAAGGTCATTCATGGCAGAAGTCAAACTCGAACACGTTTATAAAATCTACGACGGCAAAGTCACGTCGGCGAACGATGTGAATCTTACGATCAATGATAAGGAATTCGTTGTACTGGTTGGTCCTTCGGGCTGCGGCAAGTCCACAACGCTGCGGATGATTGCGGGGCTGGAAGAAATCACCAAAGGCACCATTAGTATTGACGGCAAGGTCGTGAACGATGTGCCACCGAAGGATCGCGATATAGCGATGGTGTTTCAGAACTATGCGCTCTATCCGCACATGACGGTGTATGAGAACCTTGCCTTCGGACTGAAGCTTCGCAAGTTCGACAAGCGCGAGATTGATGACCGCGTGCAGCGTGCAGCAAAAATTTTGGGCATTGACCAATATCTCGAACGCAAACCCAAAGCGCTTTCCGGCGGACAGCGTCAGCGCGTCGCGCTCGGTCGCGCAATCGTCCGCAATCCGAAAGTGTTTCTGTTCGACGAACCACTGAGCAATTTAGACGCAAACCTTCGGGTCCAGATGCGTACAGAAATCTCCCGGCTTCATCACCAATTACAAACTACCATGATTTACGTGACGCACGATCAAATCGAAGCCATGAGCATGGGTGATCGTATCGTCGTGATGAAAGACGGTGTCGTCCAGCAAGTGGATACGCCGCTCAATATCTATCATCAGCCTGTCAACAAATTCGTTGCGAGTTTCATCGGCAGCCCGACGATGAACTTCATGAAAGGCTCGCTCCTCAAAAATGGCACAATCAAATTCATGCAGGAACGCTCGAACCTCGGCATTATCCTGCCCAGCGAAGTTGCCGCCCGCATGCAATCGTACGCCAAGCCGGAGATCACGCTCGGCATCCGCCCAGAGCATATCTATGTAACCCGTCCGCAGGAGGCTCAATCCCTCGCTCCCTTCAAAGCAATGGTCGAGGTGGTCGAGCCGGTTGGCAACGAGATTTTCGTGTACTTCTCAACCGGAACGGACGCGCAATACGTTGCGCGCGTTGCAAGCGATGTCAAGCCCGAAGTCGGCAAGCCGCTCGACATGTACCTCGACACGGCTAAGGTTCATTTCTTCGATAAAGACACAGAGGCGGCTTTGTAGTTGAAAAGAATTCTCCGAACGAACGACAAGGCATCCCAGTGGACTCTGAGTCACTCAGGTTCACGAGGAAACTCCGGACGCCCATCTCAAAGAATCTGTTGCCGTCAGGCATTGACTTGCCGCGGCTGTGAACCCTCACCAAGAGAGAGATACCTACCATGATCCAACGTATCAGTTCATTTCTCCATGATCTCCTTCCTGTCGCAACGCTTTCACTGAAAGACATGGCGGTGATCGCAGGATATTTTCTTCTCACCTTCGCCGTCGGGTTTTACTTTGCTCGTCGCAAGAAAACGGCAACGGAATATTTTCTCGCAGGTCGGCACGTCGGTTGGATTGCCATCGGCGCATCCTTGTTCGCAACGAACATTTCGAGCGAGCATTTTCTTGGACTCGCCGGCACAGGGTCGAAGTCCGGGCTTGCCGTCGGGCACTTCGAATGGCTCGCGTGCCTCATCGTGCTACTGCTCGGCTGGGTCTTCACGCCATTTTATCTCAAGTCCGGCATCTTCACGATGCCGGAGTTTCTCGAGCGGCGCTACAACTCTGCAGCGCGCTGGTATCTCAGCGTCATCTCGATCATCGCCTATGTTCTCACGAAGATTTCTATTTCGTTGTATGCCGGAGGAATTCTCCTCAAAGCGGTCGTCGGGTGGGACATGACCACCTCCGCCATCGTCATCGTTATTGCGACAGGGATTTATACCATCATCGGAGGGCTGACAGCCGTCATCTACACGGATTTGATTCAAACAGGCGTACTGATTCTTGGCTCACTGGCGCTCACGTGGAAAACGTTGGGCGAGGCCGGCGGGTGGAGCGCGCTCGTTGCAAACACGCCGCCGGAATTCTGGAGCATGTTCAAGCCGATGGATCATCCCGACTTTCCATGGACGGGCATTATCTTCGGCGCGCCGATCCTCGGCATTTGGTATTGGTGCACGGATCAGTACATCGTTCAGCGCGTGCTCAGCGCGAAGAATTTGGACAACGCTCGTGGCGGCGCAATCTTCGCTGGCTTCTTGAAAATCTTGCCCGTCTTCATCCTCGTTCTTCCCGGCATCATCGCAATGAAAATTTCGGGCGGCAACGTTACAGGCGATCAGGCATACGCTTGGCTCGTCACCACATTTCTTCCCTCAGGCTGGCGCGGTCTCGTAATTGCAGGTTTACTCGCGGCATTGATGTCCTCGCTCAGCGGCATGTTCAATTCGACTTCAACGCTTCTCACGATTGACATCTTCAAACGCCTCCGTCCCAACGCCGATGACAAGACTCTCGTTCGCTTTGGTCGCATCGCAACGGCAGCAATGGTGGGCCTCGGGTTGCTCTGGATTCCCTTCATCGGCTTACTGAGCGATGAACGGATGTATGTGTACTTGCAGAGCGTACAAGCCTACGTCTCACCGCCGATTGCCGCGTGCTTCCTCTTCGGAATTTTCTGGAACCGCGTGAACGGCAAGGGAGCAATCGCTTCGCTGCTGACAGGACTTGTGCTCGGCGCGTTTCGCTTCGTCATCGAGATCCAATCAAAGACTGGCGCACTGCAAAGCGAGTTTCTCACGTACGTTGCGTCGGTGAACTTTCTCCACTACGCGATATTTCTTTTCGTTGTTTGCTCCGCGGTTCTCGTTGGGGTGAGTATGATGACCGAGGCGCCCGACAAGCGACAACTGCGACACCTCACCTTCTCTGAAGCCGAAGACATTCGTCTTGAAAAAGGCAAATACCACTCGCTGAATATGTACGCGTCCGTTGCGCTCGTCGTTATTCTCCTCGGATTGTGGTGGACGTTCAGGTAAGAACACATCATTGTACTATGCTTCCCCCACCGTCACAGGAGGGCGCATCAGACATTCCTTTGAGAATCTCTTCGCAGCGCTCATACTCTACCGTTGCTTTGATGTGCATGTGAATCGTAAAGGCTATCCTGCTGCCCGGTGGGGTTGAGGTTCCCGCAATCGCAAGCTCCACGAATTGGGCGCTGCCAATCCCCTTGACGAAATCCTCAAGCGTGCGTTGCAACTCGCCGACTTTGCTCGCAATGAGATCGTTCAATCCGATGCCGGGTATGTCTACACCGGCAAGAACCACCGGAACCTGTCGGAAGAGTGTTTGGGTCGCGGTTGCAGAACGACCCAAGTACCCCGTCACTGTAACCGCGTTCGCTGTATTCGTATTCGCAACAACGACATTCAGAGATAGGCTCTCAATGTTCAGCTTGGTGACACGAGCACCTTCGGGAAGATTGAACGCTCTTGCAACGCTCGTTCTGCTAATGAACGTGCTTGTAAGGTACACACCATCCACATCATCAACGACGAATTGACCTGTTTGATCGACGCTTACCGTGTACTTGAACAAGCGATTCTCACAACCTGCTGTAGGCAGGATACACAGTGCAGCGGCGCAGAGAAATAGTTTTTTCATAATAGTGTTCCTTTACGATCAGATGACTGTTTAGAATCCAAAGCCAAAGCCGAGCACAAACGCCGATTGCGATGCGAGATTGTAGTCCGCATACAGACGGAAGAACGCGAGCGAGAGCAGCGCGCCGGCCGTGAAGCGGACATTGTTTTTGCTGCTCAGCGCGAGAGTGACTTTGCCCGAGTTTCCATCATAGTTCACATCCATATTCGCAATCTCGACTCCTGGTCCACCATAGAACGTGAGGACGCTGGCCGTGTAACTTCCCTGCACAGAAACGAGTGTCGAGTTTGCGCTGACGATGTCGCCAATTTCGAAGTGCTGCTGGTAAATCCCTGCCGCAACATCGAGCGGAAAGTTGTTGAAATACTGATTGATGTTGTGCCTTGCGCCGATTCCCCAGAGCTTCAGTGTGCCGATGTTGTCGCCGACCTTTGCTTGAAAAAATCGGATGGTCGCCTCCGTTCCAAAGAGCGAACCAACCGTAAGCTGTGGCGCGGCTATGGCAAACGTTGTTATGCTTAACCCGCCGGGGAAAACATACGCGGTACCTCCATTCCCCGTAATGGTTGCGCCGTCGGTCTTTCCGAAAATAGTCGGCGCTTCGGTGGTAGTTTGCGGAGCGAAAAACCCCTCAGTCGTCGCGGTAAATGTTTTGCGGCTATCTGTAATCGGCGCGCCCATAAGCATGACGCTCAAATTGAGATGAAATCCTTCCAGCGGAATTTTTGCGGTGTGATACAGACCGCTATTGATATTCGCGCCGAACGCATCTGCGAGGGGCTGCATGAAGCCCACACCGTTCTCGTTGCCGTACTTCGCCACGAAGTCGTTCAGCTTCTGCGCCTGTGTGGACGAGAGAACGCCTACCAGCAAGAATAGTACCTTGAGGTCTTTCATTGTTTCTCCCCTGGTGGTTTGTGATTAGTGAGTTGTGATTGGGACCGAAATGCCTCTTCAATGGTCTTCAAGAGCTGCTTCTCCATCGACGATTTTTCCAGGAACCGTTCCTTGAAAATCTTCTTCGCGGCAAGTGCCCTCGTATGGTCGCCATGCGCAGTAACGATCAGCACTTCGGCACCGGGTCTGCTCTGCAGGACAGAACCCGCGACGTGAATACCATTTTCTTCGCCGAGGAACAGATCAATAATCGCCATGTCAATCGGATGCTCCCCCATAACTTGCGATGCCATAGCACCGTTCTCGGCTTCGAATACGTCATAGCCCTCGCCTTTCAACATGAGCACTATCCCCCGTCGCATTGCGTAATCGTCCTCAACTACAAGAATGGATTGCATCGCGTCATTCCTATTGGGATCAAAGTCTTGTAACGGTGCTGCTTTTGTTCCAACTCCTGTCCATACGACACCTCCATTCGTGCTCCACGGTACGGTCAATTCTGATGATGGGACTCTGACGAACAAAGAGGAAAGCTCTCTACATAGTGCTGTCCTGCACACTTCGCAGCGGTACACGAGCGAGTCGTTCCTTCCCGATGTTTTTTAGGGAAGGGTGAACGAAGCAATCTCATTCTCTGTATTAGCGCTTGCAGAACCGTGGTACGTTCGCACGCTTCCACCTCGAAGAATGCGCACCGAATAATTCGTCGCATCGCCTGAATAGTGTTTCACCGTAACTCTGTAGGAACCTGCAGGAACGCTTGACCTCGTACTGAATGTATTTTCCACTGCGTTGCCCAGTGTCCGCAGCCAATCTCTGTCCAGCTGGAAACTGCTGTCGGGAGAAACCCGTGCACCATAATACACGTGCATGTTGTTTGGGCCATAGAGATGGAGATCGAGATCCGTCGCATGGCTGGAGTTGTTTACCCACGTCAGTGTCGCCTGAAAAACTCCCGTACCATAGGTGACGGTCGGGCGGGGCCACGAGGTTGGAAGACCGCTTACCCATGTTCCACCGGCTGGCAGTGGTCCGATCGGAGTCCACCCTGACCCGCCGGGCGTTGTTCCGTAGATGACTTCTTGCGTGATTCTTCCACTAAGGGGAAGAGAATAGGTGAAGAATACTCCTGAGCCATCCGTTTCAGAAACCCAAATCTCATAGCTCGCTTGCGGGAGAAGAATATACGTCTTGATATCAGGACCACCCGCGAGTGATGTTCCTGTGCTTCCCGTTCGTCCAACGATTTGACCACCAAACCAAGTTTCTTGCCATGGATAGACATAGTTCGAAACGGTCGCCACCGTAAGCGTATAGTATTTGCCCGTCACTGGATTCGTATACTCAAATCCACCGAACGCGCTCCCCGCGGTTTGCTTCGCTGTCGGAGACAACTCAGCAAGCGCTACATATCCCAGCGAGAGCATGTCTGCTGACATGACTCTGTCGGTAGAGTTTGCTCCTGAACCAGGCACAGCGACCCATCTCTCATTCATTGCATCGTAGAACAGCACGCTCAACTGAGATGGATTAGTGTTCGCGGGAATCTTTAGGGTATTGCGAACGGGCCATTGGAAGTTAAAACCGTCTGGTCCGAACTTGACAACATTGCCTTTCAACGTTGCTCCCGACGGAAGGGGCTTTGGAGGCGTCACGTTGGTTTCAATTGAAAAGGTAACGCTTCCTGTTTGCCCGTTCGCATTTTGCGGAACGCTCCCCCTAACGACGGTGACTCCATATCCCGATGGTGTCGAAAACGACCCACCGGAAGCGGATGTAAATGTCTGCGTTGCCGTTTGCGGAGTTTCTTCAGTCGGCGGCGGCTCGTTTGGTGCTGGCGTATCTTTCTTGCACCCAGACACGGCGGCAATGAGAAAGACAGTTAGAAAAGCGAAGCGTAGTGTGTTCATCGTTGTTCCCCCTTGGATTGTTTGTAACGTCGGTGCCGCTCTCTTGAGAGGAACGATGCTCTTGATGATCCTCAGCAACTCTTCGTCGAGTGAGCATTGTTCAAGGACGTTCCTTGAGAGTTTTCCGAGCAACGAGTGCCCTCTTGTGATCGCCGTCGCGCCGTCTTCAACGTAGAACATACACGCCTCTCGGCAACCAATTACCTCACACGGGGGCAACCCCCATGCCACGATGAGGGGCTCGGATTCTGGAAGTTTTTCGAGAGTGTGTGAGGTATGAAATGTTGTTCTGTGAATACGCGCCACGCCTTCTTCATGGGAAACACACGAAGCATGAGAAAGCTGACAAATAACAGTGAGTTGGAGAGGTGGGATGCAATGCCGCAACGCGTGGCGATTATTCCCATTACCGCTTACTCGGAAACCGAGAGGACCTTTCTTTCAAAATGCCGACATTGCGAGCACGTGCAGTGCCTGTGCGAGAATCCTTGCAAGTGCCCTACCTGATTGGCACGAGCGAGAAGTGATGGAAGGTCTGTGGTGGGGTTCGTTACTCTGACTTCAGTTTGTAGCGCTTGACCTTCCGACTGAGCGTATCGCGCCGCTCGCCGATTGCGTTGGCAACTTCGGTGATATTCCAATGATGCTTTTCAAGCTGTTTCAACAAAAACAACCGCTCGAACTCATCACACGCCTCCTGCAATGAACGGCGTTTCATCGCCTGCTCGAAAGCCTGCTTCTCATCCCTTATTCCGAACTCAGGCGGCAAATCGGCAGGCGTGATCAACTCATGTTCCGCCATAACCACCAGACGCTCGACGAGATTCTCCAACTCGCGAACATTCCCTTGCCACATGTGGGCTTCGAGGCGTGCAAGAGCTTCATTGGAGAAACGAATCCTCCTTCCTTTTTCTTTCTCCATGAGAGCAACAAAGTGATCAACCAGCAACGGTATATCCTCCTTCCGTTCGCGGAGCGGGGGAATAGAAAGAGGAATCACATGGAGACGATAGAACAAATCCTCGCGAAAGCGTCCCTGCTTCACTTCCTCCGACAGGTTTCTGTTTGTTGCCGCCACGATACGTACATCAACCGTGATCAGTGTGTTGCTGCCGACTCGTTCAAACGTTCGCTCTTGCAAAAAGCGAAGGAGTTCCAATTGTATTTTCGAACTCACCTCGCCTATCTCATCGAAGAACAGTGTCCCGCCGTCGGCAACCTCGAGTTTGCCCGGCTTGTCTTTCGTCGCACCGGTAAACGAACCTCTCTCAAACCCAAACAATTCGCTTTCCAACAAATGTTCGGGCAGGGCTGAACAATTAACGACGACGAACGGCTTATCTTTGCGTGGCCCGTTGTAGTGAATTGCACGAGCGAAGAGTTCTTTGCCTGTTCCGTTTTCGCCGAGTAACAGAACCGTTGAATCGCCATCATCAACGACGCGGCTCAACAGGCGCAGTGCACGCTGCATCGGCTCGCTCGCGCCGATGATAGTGGCATACTGAAAACGCGTTTGCACTTCGCGGCGCAGGCGCTCATTCTCCTCTGCCAACTTGCGATGCTCCAAACGCAGACGCTGTTCTTCGAGAAGTCGTTCGAGCCGAAACTGCAATTCCTCTGTCGTGAATCCTTTAAGAATGAGATCATCGGCACCGGCTTTGATTACTTCGACGGCGCGCTCGATTGTCCCATGCGCTGTTATCATCAACACAACTGGTCTTTGGTGTTGTGCTTTCACCATAGCGAGGATGTCGATGCCATCGCGTTCGGTCGGGACGCACAAATCGAGCACAGCAATATCAAAGGTATTGGCGCGAAGCTCTTCGCCCGCTTGCTCCTTCGATTCGGCTTCAGCAACCGTATGCCCTACGCGCTGTAAGCCGTAGACGATGCCTTTGCGATAGGCAAGCTCGTCGTCAACAACAAGTATATGTGCCATGTGGTAAACCGTTGAAACGGGTACTGTGATTATTGATTGTCTCAACACACTACTTGTAGAGCGACACTCCAGTGTCGCTCTTGCGGACGGAATGAGCGATTCTGGAGTGTCGCTCTACGTAAGTACGCTTCCCAAGATATGAGAAGGCTGCGCTATCGGCAATACCGCGACAAACCGCGTCCCCTTCCCCACCTCGCTCGTGCACGTCAATGTGCCGCCGTGATTTTTCAGAATCTGCCGTGCAAACGAAAGCCCGAGCCCATGTCCTTCCGGCTTCGTTGTGAAAAACGGGTCAAAGATTTTCTCTCGCGACTCCGCTGGAATGCCTGAACCGTTGTCAGTGATTTCAATTTTCACTGCCGACGATTCCGATCGAAGAACGCATTCGACGATGCCCGGACTCTCAAGCGGCTTGTTTCGGCAGGCATCAACGGCATTTTGCAAAATGTTTGTCAGCACGCGCTTAATTTGCACAGCGTCCACTGCGACGAGCGGAAGCTGGTCGTCGAATTTCTTCGTCACCACAACACCGCCGGTACGAATTCCCGCAACCGCATCATTCGCAAGCGCGACAATGTCTGTTGGCAAAAACTCCGGGTGCGAGAGGCGCGAGAAATCGAGAGACTGTGCGAGCAGCGACGAGAGTCGCCCCGCAGATTGGTAAATCGTATCCGCTACCTCAAAAGCATCGCCGTCGCGTTTGACACGCTTGATCAACTCGCTGCTCAGCAGCTTCAGTCCCTCGACGGGATTGCGTAAATCATGAACAAGCGATGCAGAGACACGACCGATTGCGAGCAGCGTTTCGTTTGTCTGGCGCTCGCGCATCAGGTTCCGCAACTCGTTTGCCATCCTGTTGACATCCGAAGTGAGCATTCCGATCTCGTCATTGGTCTTGATGGGAATGTTCCCTTCGAGATCGCCCTGTGCGAATCGTTGCACGGCGGTTGTCAGATTCCCGATTGGGTCAGTAATCTTGCGTGCAATGAAAACACTTCCCATGATACCGGCGCTCAACGCCGTTCCAAGAATCAGCAAGAAGGCAATCTGAGTGTTTCGGAACGCTGCCAGCAGCGGCGACGAGACGGCTGCGGCGCCAATGTACCACCGCTCCTGTGAAACGGGCTCACGGAATGCGATATACTCCTTCACAGGCTGCACCATCAGCATAGAATCGCGACCCTCACCGACTTGCCTTGGCGATTCAAGTCTACGCGGCAGATTCCTGATCATACCGATCATCCTGTTGCGAGAGCGTGTTGGGCTTGCGTGGTCGGCCAACACTTGCCCTGCGCCGTCCACAACGACATAGTCGCCTGGTTGGAGTGCGTTCACTTCACTGAGAATGCGGTCAATAGACCGAATGTCCAGATCCAAAAGGACGAGGCCGATAAGGGATTCTTCTGGAGTAGCGCGAAACAGCGGCGCGGCGAATGTCGTGTGGTAGGTGCTGTCGCGCATGCTCGCGGGGAATTGCGTCGGCAGCCGTTTGGAAAACCCTACAGCTACAGCTTGCAAGAAAATGGAGTCATGAAGTGCGCTGCGTGGCATGCCTGCAAAATCCAAACCGCCCGCATGAAGCAGAGCCTCCCCGTCTGCGCGGACGATACGCACCTGCACGAATGGACTGTGGCGAATCGCGAAGCGCTGCGCCAGACGCGCAGTCAGCGCGCTGCCATCGCGCAAGCGCTCGGCAAATAGTGCACTGCCGATCGTTGCCCATTCCTTCGATGCCTCCGTTTGGAGCACAAGTATGTTCGCGTAGCATTCATCGAGCTTTTGTTCGATTCTGCTGGCAGCCATTTGGCATAGCTGTGCGCCTTCAAGCCGCAGTTGTTCTTCAAACCCCTGCGCAAGAAAACGGTACGAGAAGAATCCCAACGAGCACATCGGAACGATGATGAGCGGAAGAGTGTAGAGCAGCAGGCGAGCGCGAATACCCATGGGCGGTTGTCGTTTCCTCATCGTTTCCCCCTTGTGGCGCGGGTGTCTCCTTCGGTCGTTGTATCAACACCCATTGTTACTCCACGGCATGCACCCTGATATCCCGAAAATATGTCGGTGTTGTTTGCGAGCCGACGCCGATCTTGCCGCGCTGCAACTGTACAAGACCGCCGAACGAGAATCTCAACGTGTCGTTTAGCGAATAGTTCAATACGTTTCCTTTGACAACCGCATCGAACGCATACCACCGGTCGCGTTCAACGGAAAACGATACTTCGGCAAGCGACGACATGTTGTTCCCGTCGAAGTAGTCAAGGCGGATTCCGGAGCGAAAGAGATTTGCAATCCGATAGTAGCGAAGGCCGCCGCGCTCGGTAAGCCTGATGAAGAGATGCGCTTCGCGATGATCTATGCCATCGAGCTTGAATTTCCCCGTGAACCGATAATCGCGCCAGCCCTCATCGCCGAGTACCGATGAGTTTGCGCGCGTCCCATACCCGATGTACGAGCCGTCTTTCCATACCCACGTGCCGGCAAGGACGCGCCAGCGCGATGATGGGTTCGTCGCAAAACTGTCGCGCAGCAAGTCCCTCACGACCCGATAGGACATTCTTACTGGTAGTGTTTGCGCTCTTGGCTCTTGGGTAACAATTCTTTTCATCAGAGTCGTCTGCGAGAGCAGTTTCCTCGCAAAGCGCACACGCGGGGAACCGCTGCGCGAGTCCAGCCACCCGACGATATCGCCAAGCACGCCGATGCCGCGATGATAGTGCTGGGTACGAGTCGAATCGTCGTTCACCTTCGCGGGCAACGACCACGACGCACCGGCGTCGGTCGAATGCACATAGAAGACGTCATTAAGGATATTTTCGCTGGCGTCCATCCACATACATTCGAGCAGAGAATCTCCATCCGACTGAAAGGTTGGATACCCGCAATTGCCCGGGCGGTTTTCGCTCAGCAAAACATTTCTGCTCCATGTCGTTCCTCCATCGTGCGACGATGAGAAGTATATCGCCGACCGCACACTGCCGCCCTCGGCGCCACGGCGGTAATCCATCCATGCTGCGGAGAATTGCCGACGATGGTACACGACAACGGGCGCGACTTGCCATACGTGCGCCGAATCGTCGTTCACCTTGATGTTGCGCGACCAGGTCTTCCCCCTATCGCTCGACGTCGCACTATAAATATCGAACAACGAATGCGCGTCGCGGTTGTCCGACCAGACGAGCACTACCTTGCCCTCGGGCGAGCAGGCAATGAACGGCTCATGCTGCTCCTGACCCGTGTGGTCGTCGTTGATCCGAACGTTCGGCGACCAGGTCTTTCCCCTATCCGATGAATAGGAAAAATAGATGTCCAAGTTTCCGTCCCGCGCATCGTTAAAGACGACGTATGCTCCGCCGAGGGAATCAAAGGCAAAGCGAAAACCACCTGCGTGCCCCCATTCGCTATCGCGCAAAGGAATCGCTGGATTCCAAGCGCTCGCGGCGGGCGTGTGAATGTAACTTTGCCCCCCATCGGGCGCCGTGCGTTGCGACAGATACCACAATGAATTGCCAAAAGACCGGAAGGGAAACAGCGGTCGGTCGCAGAGGTTCACATGTACAGGCGCCGACCATGATACGCCGTCGTCCAACGAAGTTGAGTGTAACACACCGTTGTTGGTTGTCGCGCTTGCAACAAGTCGCCTATCAATTCTCGTCGCGACAGCAAGCGCTGAATCAGGAAAGCCAAGCGCAGCTTCCCAACTTTGCGAGAACGTGATCGGCGGATGGCGTGGTGGTGAAGATGGGCGCGGTGGATGCTTGTCGTCGCAGCCGGCAGAGAACGCGAAAAGCAAAAGCGGATACACAAGCGAAGCCGAAAGAACAGAACGTTGATTGACAAGAGTATTCACGGCACCCAGCAATGATAGTCACGACCTGATGGTAAGACGGAAAAAAACCATCCCGACCGCTTGCGCAATCGGGATGGTCCGAGAGAACAAACGCTACGCCGTTTTCTGCACCTTCGTCACCTGAGCCTCCTTGCCATAAATCGCCGCAAGGATGATTCCTGCAACGATATACTCAAGCATTCCGAAGACGAACCACTTCAGCGCGAAGCCATAGGGGATGGGCATCGCACCATACGAGCCGTACGCCATTGGTACAGCCATCATCATCCCGACATAGAAACCGTACCGAACCCCCTCCATTAGTCCCCCGCCCTCATACCCCTTCGAGAAAATCAGCGTGAAAAAGAAAGCGACGAACGCACTCACAACCTGGAAAATCCAGATTTTCATCTCTGCCTCCGGGCGCCAAAGCGCCGCCGTCGCTTCATAATCCCCCTTCATCAGCATCGTGTTGATAACGGCATCCATGGCGACAAGCGCCACAAACACCGCCACGAAACCGAGCCAGAACTTATTACTCATACAAACTCCTGCATGTATGTGATTGGATAAGTGGGTTAAAGAGGTTGCACAGAAATGAATACCTGAGGTGCGGCTTAATGCTACTCAAGAGAAAGGAGAATAGCAACCTGAAATCCGATTTAGCCTCAGGCCGTGCCTACGGCAGGCACGCAAAGTCGCAAAGCAGCAAAGTTGTTTTGAGAAATTTCTGCAAAGGAGAATTCA
>CAYUFU010000083.1:13523-16135 GCA_964444145.1 uncultured Chitinophagales bacterium | reverse complement strand
TCGCTCTTCGCTCTAAGCTCGTTGCCCGTATAGTTGTTGATAGCATCAAACATCGAGAGCCGCTGCCACGGCGGAGTGAAGTCAATTTCATTCTCACCTAACTTCACCTTCATCGAGCCGTTGATTGCCACTGCAACTCGGCTGATCACCTGCTCGACCATTTCCATCATCCAGAGGTAATCCTTGTAGGCAACGTACACTTCGAGCATCGTGAATTCGGGATTGTGCGTTCGATCCATCCCTTCGTTACGGAAGTCTTTGGCAAATTCATACACCCCATCGAATCCCCCGACGATCAGTCGCTTCAGATATAGCTCATTTGCAATACGCAGGTACATCGGCATATCGAGCGTGTTGTGGTGCGTGATGAACGGGCGAGCGAATGCGCCGCCGTATTGCGGCTGAAGAATCGGCGTCTCGACTTCGAGCCAACCCTGCTCGTCGAAAAAACTACGCATCGTCGAAATAATCTTCGCCCGCTTGATGAACACCTCCTTGACTTGCGTGTTCACAACCAAATCAACATAGCGCTGACGATAGCGAAGCTCTTTGTCGGAGAACGGATCGTGAACGACGACATTACCCTGCTCGTCCTTCGTTTCCTTGGCAATCGGCAGTGGGCGCAATGACTTGGCGAGCAACTCAACCTGTTGAGCGTGAACCGAGACTTCTCCCATCTTCGTTCGGAACACGAAGCCTTCAACGCCGATAATGTCGCCGATATCCAAAAGCTTGAACGAATCGTAAAACTCGCCAAGGTCATCTTTCTTCAAGTAGACTTGGATCTTCCCTTGCGAGTCCTGGATGTGACAGAAGCTCGCCTTCCCCATCCTCCGAATGGACATTATGCGGCCCGCAACAGCAACCGTTCGTTGCGGTGCATCATCCCTGAACGACTCGATTATTTCTTTCGAGAACGCGTTGCGAGGGAATTTATACGGGTAGGGATTGATGCCGCGCTTTTTCAGTTCTTCCAACTCTTCGCGACGGCGCCGCATGAGCTCGTTGAGGTCTGCGGCTTGAGGTTCGAGGTTTGAGGTTTGTGTTTCGGGCTGTGGGGACAAATGCTACTCCGAGTGTAAACAAAAATTAGTTTTTAGAATTGTGGGCTACGTTGTGAGTTCGACGAGTCGTTGCATAACGACTGCGCTTTCGTGCTCAATGTCAATTTCATACGCGCCAGTTTCAATGTCTGCCGCCACGAATTTTCCCTTGTCGCTCTCGCTCAGTTGCGGACGGACGACACGCTCGTATATCTCATCGCTGCGGCGGGCGAATTCTTCTCTGCTGTAGCGTGGTTGGTTGGCAATCATATTCTCTGCTTCTACTTCGAGTCGAGCGAAGCGATGTGCTCACGAGTGTTCATCAAAATGATAGCCAGAATGGACACGATAAGCAACAATGCCGCGCGCAGAGCCTGACATGGAGCGCTGGAGCATTGGTCCGCTTGGCGTTGCACAAGAAAAAATGTTCGCGCAAGAAATCGAAGAAACAGAACTCCGCTACCCTGCGAACGATGTTTTTCTGTTCATTACTGACGGGAGTACAGAAGGAAGAAAGATCGGGGAGGAAGAATTCGGCGATGAACGTCTGAGTTCAATTCTCAAAGAGAGTTCCACTCTCTGCGCGGAAGGGATTCGCGACAAAATATTCGAAGCGGTGAACAGTTTTGCCAATGGGGTTCATCCGCATGATGACCAGACGGTTGTGGTTGTCAAGGCAGTGTGACGCAACTGAGCGAGTCGAGACAAAGCGAAGCAGGAGGTTTGCTCAACGGCTTTCTTTCATAAAAATATATCCGCCCTTCTCCGCACCCCACGCTTGCGTGTCATCTTTTCCCCATCCCCTGTCCCAACTCACTAATCTGTCGGCGAAGATTTTCACTTCCGATGTCGCATACGCCGCACCACGCAAATCGCTTGGACATTGTTTACCGACGGTGCTTCCTTCAAATGCATCGCCGTTCTTTCGCAGAGCAATGGAACAACCAGCGCGAGCAAGTAGGGAGTCAACCGTCAACGATGCGAGCGGATTTTCTTTCTTCCAATCTCCAGCAAAACGCAGCGGCTCGTTCACCGTGAATACGGCGCTCTCAAATGTCCCATCGCTTCGTTGCGTTACGTGATAGACTCGTTGGCGATACGGCTTGTCTTGCCGGGAGGCCATCGCTTGCTCGACGTAGAACCAATAGCCATCCGTCCGATTTTTCCAAATGCGCGCCATATGCAAACGAATGTCAAAGTAGTCCGAATCGGACGCAGCTTGCGCTGTACTGTTAAAGGAACCCGTCATGAATGAGGCAAGCATGTCGAGATCGGCAGATGACCTAGCTGCATCTTTGTATGAAGCGCAACCGTGAAGTGAGAGAATAATGATGCCCGCGGTGAAAATGAAGTTCATTTTTTCTTGGCTCTGTCGGTTCGATTTGCACTGCGTTACAATTCTTCCGGCATTCCCGCCAGCCTTCTCAGTTGCCGCACTTCCGCTCGCGTCAAACTCCGCGTTTCCCCCCGCTTCAAACCCTCCTTCGTAATGGGACCGAACGCAACGCGGTCGAGTTTCTTCACTTCGTAGCCGAGCGATTCGAACATGCGCCGCACTTGTCGGTTGCG
>CAYUFU010000083.1:10419-13423 GCA_964444145.1 uncultured Chitinophagales bacterium | reverse complement strand
GTTTCTTCACTTCGTAGCCGAGCGATTCGAACATGCGCCGCACTTGTCGGTTGCGTCCTTTGCACAAGATGGTCTAAGAATCACTTTTCAATCATCCTACTTCTTTGGATTTGAGATAGAGAGTATCAGCACTCAGGTCGGCTTCATTCTCCCATTCAACAAAATATTCACCATTCTTTACTTTGCGAAACGGATTCAAGTTTTGCAACTCTTCAAACGCTTCACATTCAAGGAGTGGCTTCACATCGAAAACTTTCTTCTCTCCAGTTTCGAATTCAAGAGAAAGCGTCCAATCATCATTTGGTACGACAGCGATAATAGTTCTCATTACTCCAATCCTGCAACTGACGTTACGCAAAACAAAAGTCCCCTCTGCGCGAAAGGCTGCGCGCAGGGGAGAGGGGATTTAGGGGTGTGTATCAACGAATGATCCTCATGAATTCGACGTGACAGACACACCCCTAACCCCTCTCGTCGTCGCTTCATGCCCGCGCTCAGAGGGGAATAGTTGTCTAGTGTTTGTTGTGTGAGTCAATTCAGAATTCATGTTCGAGTCCCGCCAACTTCTTGAGTTGCCGCACTTCCGCTCGCGTCAAACTCCGCGTTTCCCCCCGCTTCAAACCCTCCTTCGTAATGGGACCGAACGCAACGCGGTCGAGTTTCTTCACTTCGTAGCCGAGCGATTCGAACATGCGCCGCACTTGTCGGTTGCGACCTTCGTGAATGATAATGCCGACTTCTTTTCCTTTTCCGCTAGGAAGAATGTACACGTCTGCGGGCGCGGTCTTTCCATCCTCCAACTTCATTCCTTTGCGCAACTGCGCGGCGTGTTCCTGCGTCAGCGCGGCTTCCAACGTCACTTGATATGACTTCGATACTTCAAACTTCGGATGCATCATCGCGTTCGCGAAGTCGCCGTCGTTCGTCAACAACAACACGCCCGTTGTGTTTCTATCGAGCCGACCGATTGGATAGACGCGCTGTTTTGTTTTGACCAAACTCATCACCGTCGTTCGCCCCTTCTCATCGCTCAGCGTCGTGATTGCATCCTTCGGTTTGTTCATCAGCAAATACAAATAGTCATGAACTTGCGCGACCTGTTTGCCATTCACAAAGACTTTGTCGCTTCGCGGATTGATCTTCGAGCCGAGTTCGGTCATGACTTTGCCGTTTACTTCGACTTTTCCAGACAGCACGAGCTCATCCGCCTTCCGACGCGATGCAACGCCGCACATACTGATGTAGCGGTTGATACGAATGAGATCGGAAGCGTGAGATGCCGGATTTGGTTTTGGCGTGCGTTTCATTCGATTTGTATCAACATGTAGAGCGCCTCTCCGAATCGCTGATGTTGCTCACGAGAGCAACGCTGGAGTGGTTGCGCTACAAGGTTCTCACGATAGCATTCAACTTCGGAGACCGCTACCATCTCCCTCCTCCTCACCATCGGCATCATCGTCAATCTCTTCCTCACCATCACCTTCAGTTTCTTCAACCTTGTTTTCAGTTACCTGAACGATCGGTTCAGTCCGAGCGATACCCTCGTCTTGAATCTCCGTCGGAATCTCAGGCTCGATTTTCTTGAGCATTCCATCTTCACCGACAACAATCCTCACGGCGTCGTCATCTTCTTCGCCATCGTCGCCGCGGGCTTTCGCTTCTTGCTCGGCGAGAAGACGCTTCTCCACTTCGAACTCCGCTTCCGCCATCAATTCTTCAATCTCACGGGGCTTCGGCAAATCGGCAAGGTCGTTCAACCCGAAGTGCTTGAGAAAATCTTTCGTCGTCCCATACAACAGCGGACGACCGGGCGTTGCGGCGCGACCAACTATCGTAATCATGTTCCGTTCCATGAGCGAGTGAATGACGTAATCCGCATTCACGCCGCGAATCGCTTCGATTTCCGGTTTGGTCACGGGCTGCTTGTACGCAATCACCGCAAGACTTTCGAGCGCGGAGGCGGACAGTTTTCGCTTCCCTTTCACCTTCACCATTTTGCCCAGCCAGGTTGCAAACCGCGGGAACGTTGCAAACTGATAGCCGCCTGCGACTTTTACGATGTGCATCGAGCGCTGTGTCTCGGCGTACTCTTTATTCAACTGTTCGATAGCATCGAGAAGCGTTTGCTCGTTGATGCGCCGTTGCGGCAATTCGCCTTCGAAGTCACCGAAAATATTGAGCATGTCCCTGACCGAAAGTGGCTCTTCGGTCGCAAACAGCAATGCTTCGATGATGTGCTTGAGTGTTGTCGGTTGCTCGCCTGTCATTGTACTGCCGCGTTCAGGTGTAGTTCGCCAAACGTTTTGATAAGAATATCCTCGACGCCTTCCATCGGCTGAATGCTGACCGCCTTGTTCTTCGCCATTTCCAAGATCGCAATCACCGTCACGATGATGCGCATCTTTTCCGTCATGTGTCCGACGAGTTTCATCAGCGTCGCTTCTTTGTTGACGCGCAAGTAATCGAGCGTGTAGCTCATCTGTTCTTCAATCGTGACATTGAAGAGATTCACTTCGTGAATGACTTTCTTCGGCATACTATCCAGCGCACGCTTGTACGCCGCGATCAAGTTGAAGAGCGTGACGTCTTTGAGTATGTCATGCTCTTCGTCTTCCACAACCGTCGTCGGGTCGGCGGAGAAAAATTGACGCCAATACACTTTGCGTCGCTCGTCTTCAATCTTCGAAAACTCCAGCGACATTTCTTTAAACCGCTTGTATTCGATGAGCCGACGGACCAATTCAGCACGCGGGTCTTCCTCCTCCCCATCGGGACCAATTTCCTTCGGCAGCAACATACGGACTTTGATTTGCATCAGCGTTGCCGCCATAACAATGAAATCGCCCGCGACTTCGAGATCGAGCGTCGCCATCAAGTGCAAATACTCAAGAAAATCATTCGTGATCTTGGCAATCGGAATGTCGTAGATATTCAATTCATCACGCTTGATAAAGAAGAGGAGCAGGTCCAATGGACCTTCGAAGTCTGTGAGTTTTATTTTGTA
>CAYUFU010000083.1:0-10319 GCA_964444145.1 uncultured Chitinophagales bacterium | reverse complement strand
TAAAGAAGAGGAGCAGGTCCAATGGACCTTCGAAGTCTGTGAGTTTTATTTTGTAGGCACTCATCTCTTCTCAATCCTGAGCGTAGCGAAGGATCTGTATCGTTCGAGAATAGATTGGTTCATTATTCAGTGCTCATGGTTCAAGGTTCATGGTTCGCGTCCGAAGAGCCTTGAACCTTGAACCCTGAACCCATCTTAAGTTCTCTATCCAAGCCTCATCGCTTCTCTTACCTCCCTCATCGTCTCCTTCGCCCGCGCCCGCGCCTTCGTCTCGCCATCAGCCAAGATATTCTTTACTTCGTCAAGATGCGATTCAAAATATGCGCGCTTCTCGCGCAGCGGCGCGAGTTCTTCGGCAATTCGCGCACTGATCCGCTTCTTGCAATCAACACACCCGATCGCTCCGCTTCTGCAATCGGTCTCAAGCTGCGGCGCCTCGCTCGGATTGAATTTCTGATGATACGTGTAGACAAGACAGACTTCGGGCCTGCCGGGATCGTTCTTGCGGACTTTCAGAATGTCGGTCACTGCCGTCCGCATCTTCGTTCCAATCTCCTCAGGAGAATCCGAAAGAAGAATCGTATTGCCGGCACTCTTGCTCATTTTCTTATCGGCTCCGTCGAGTCCGGGCAAGCGCGCAAACTTCGTCAACTTCGGCTCAGGCTCGGGAAACACCGCTCCGTACTGCGCATTAAAACGCCGCGCAATTTCCCGCGTAATCTCGACATGCGGAACTTGATCCTCCCCCACAGGAACGAAATCACCCTTGTACAAAAGAATATCCGCCGCTTGCAACACGGGATAGCCCAAGTGTCCATACGAAACATTCTCGATATGCAAATCCCGAACCTGATCCTTCACCGCAGGATTCCGTTCCAGCCGCGCCTGCGTTATCAGCATCGAGAAAATCAAATGCAATTCGGTGTGCTCTTTGATTTGCGACTGCCGAAACATCGGGCTTTTCGTTGGGTCCAGTCCCGCCGCAAGCCAATCAATCAACATCTCAATCGAGTTCTCGTAAATGTGCGACGAATCCACATTCGTCGTCAGCGCATGATAATCGGCGATGAGATGATAGTTGTTAAACTCGTTTTGCAGCGACACCCAATTCTCCAGCGCGCCGACGAGATGACCGAGATGCAACTTACCCGTCGGGCGCATGCCGCTGAGAATAGTTTTCTTCGCCAAAGACTTTCCTGCTTATTTCAGAGTGCGGCAATCCACACTCCGCACTTCAAATGACCTGCTCCTACGAACGCGGCACCGCCCTTCGGTCGTCCAACTCCCGCGCGCTTCCTGCGAACGTAAGAAAAAAAAGAAACCCGTCCAGAGGACGGGTCACTGAAGAAACAAATACGGCTTCCATCGTTCGTCCATCCGTCCCACGAAATGACTGATGAACGTCACGTGATTCGGGCGCATTGGTCGCCGCAACAGCGGCATCCGCGCCTCCTCCGGCGTGCGGTCACCCTTCTTGTTATTACACTTCACGCAAGCGCACACCAGATTCTCCCACGCATCCTCACCCCCACGCGACACAGGCATCACGTGATCAATCGTAAGCGTCAGATCGCTGCGCCCACAATACTGACACCGATGCCCATCACGCCGCAGAATATTCTTCCTCGAGAGAATAATCCGCTTATAGGGAACCTTCACATACATCGAAAGCTTCACAATACTCGGAAACGGCATACTCGTCGATACCGAGCGCACAGCCCGACCCTCATGCGCCTCGATCAATTCCGCCTTTCCCAAGTAGAGCAGAACAATCGCCTTCTTCACATTTATCACGCTCATCGGCTCGTAGTTCTGATTCAAAATCAGAACCTTCGCATTCATCTTGCCTAACGCCGTTCGCTGTGCCGCATACGCACTGAAAGCTGCAAACCTCCTTGCTGTCGCCTTTACTGAATAGATCGCCGTGGATTAGTGACTGCAAAAATATAAAACTCTCACGACGAAGAATCAAGGTGAGAACAGCGGTGCGCAGAGAGTTGTCGCTCAACGAAGAAGCAACAACGACCACCACTCGTCTCGAGCCCGAAAATCTCTCAAGACTCAGAAATTCTATTTTGGGGCTGCTGACAGTCTACAGCGTCCGAAGTGCCGTCCATGCCGCGAACCAAACCGACTACTTCGTGGCAAGAGCAGCCGCCAGCCCCCCGCATGCCACCTCGGCACCTACGCAGACTTGCATCGTTACCTCTGCGGAGTTCCTCCTTCCCCATACACATCAGCCGAACGAAACTCCAAAGCATCCCAAAAACAAAAGCCCCATCCCGAAACAACTCAGGACGAGGCTTGCGCAACTTGCAGACGAACACCTATCTCGGAATCTGCACCGCAATATACTGCGTCGTATTCTGCTTCTTCACACGCAGCAACACCGAATCGCCCGGCTTCTTACTTTCGATGACTCTTTTCAAATCCGCCGGCGACCGCACAGGCTTCCTCTCCACTTCGAGGATAATGTCATTCTCCGCGATACGCCTCTCCGACGCTTCACCAAACCTCTTCACACTCGAAACAACAACACCCTGATCAACATCCGCTTCTCTCTTCTCTTCAGCCGTCAGGGAGCGCACACTCATTCCCAACTTTTCAAAGTTCACCGAGGAAGAACGCGCATCACTCTCGACATCGCCTTCGTCCTCATCGTTCAACACATTGCGGGCTGGCTTGTCATCCTCGCGCCGCTTCAGCGTAATCTTCCGCTCGAACGTTTTCCCCTCGCGGAAAATTTTCAAATTCACCACGTCGCCAGCGTGCCGTGTTGCGATATAACTCTGCAACTCATTCGGCTTGTCCACCTCTTTGCCGTCAATGGACAGAATAACATCGCCGTCCTTCAAGCCTGCCGCTTCTCCCGCTCCACCTTTAACGAGGCTCTGAACGATCACGCCTTGCGCCCGCTCCAACCCTATGGCGCTCGCAAGGGTCTGATCAACCTCGCCAATCTGTACGCCGATGTACCCCCGTCGAACAGAACCGTTCTGGATCAAATCCATCGCGACAGTTTTCATGATGTTCACGGGAACAGCGAACCCGTAGCCCTGATAGCGCATATTCGTCGAAGCAATCGCCGTGTTAATACCTATCACCTCGCCGTTGATATTAACAAGCGCCCCGCCGCTGTTCCCCGGATTAATCGCCGCATCCGTTTGGATAAAATTCTCGATACCATAGTTGTCGCCAATGATACCGATCGCGCGCCCAATCGCGCTCACGATGCCGGCTGTCACCGTTGAAGTCAACCCAAGCGGATTTCCTATCGCAAGAACCCATTCGCCAATCTGGACGTTATCAGAATTGCCCAATGCGGCAACAGGCAAATTCTTCTGGTCAATCTTGATAACGGCAAGGTCCGTTGTCGGGTCTGTGCCGATGAGCTTCGCCTTGTAGCGCGTCTTGTCATTTGCCATGCGTACTTCGATACCGTTTTCGTCTGCGTCGTCAACCACGTGGTTGTTCGTCACGATGTAGCCGTCGGGCGTGACGATGACTCCTGAACCTCCTCCCTGCGATTTTCTCTGATCAGGATCGCGCGGCTCGGGTCCAAACCAATGCCAGAAATCCTGCGGTATGTTCGGCTGATTTTTTTTGCCGCTCGTCGTGACCGTAATCGAAACCACCGTCGGCGTAACAGCTTTTGAGACCGCAACAAACGCGTTGCTCGCCGCCTTCAAATCAACATTGGACTGCACCGGTGGCGCCGAAGCGCCTAATTTGATCTCGTCCTTGCCGCCGGCAAGCCCAAGCGCGACACCGTTCGACGAATTCGAGACAAGCAGAGCCCCGATAATGATGCCGACGGTAATCAGGAATAATGAAATGAAGATTGACTTCTTTGACATGAGCTGCTCCTAAAAATTATTCAACATTCTATGCGTACCTTCACCTACGCGATCGCCGTAAAAACCTTTTCCGACTTCAATCCCCGAAACCCTTCTATATGATTCTGCAGGTGCTGCCGTAACACATCACGCAATTCTGTTTTGCACGTTGGCGACAATTGCCCATACATCACCGATCCTAATTTCTCTGCTTGTTGCAACCCCTGCAAGGCATCCAAAGTTCCAGCCGAAATCCTCCTCGCCGCGCTGACCTGCACCGAACATTCTGAACACACGACGCCCGAACCGCTCATCGAGAGCCCTTCCGCAATTCCTTTGCTGATTTCCTTTCCACAATACGAACACTCGTACAGCTCCGGCTTGAATCCGAGAATGTCGGCAAGCTTCATTTCAAAGTAGTATAACGCAACGCTCACGTCATTTGTTGCACGATTCACGGTCTCCAACAGCTCCACCACTAAGGAGTAGAGCAGTTCATTTGCCTCCTCGTCATGCGTCACGACATTGACAAGCTCGATCGCCGCCATTGCCACACCCATCTTTTGCATGTCCTCGGAGAGGTATCGGAACGACTCGACGACATCGCACTGCGAAAGAAGCTGCAATTCGCGGTTCTCGTTCCTGTAGATAACGCACGTAACGCGATTCATCGGCTCGAGCGCCGAGCGAAATTTACTTTTGCCCTCGCGAGCGCCCTTCGCAATCACCGACAGTTTGCCGAACTCCCGCGTGTAGAGACGGACGATTTTGCTCGTTTCGCGATATTTCATCGCAGAAAGCACGATCGCTTCGGTCTTGACAATCATGCACGCTGCCATTTGTTGTACAACTTCGGCGGCTCAGGTTGAGAAACTCCATCGCTTCCCAGAGATGCAATAGACTTGGCAAAGGGCGGTTTCACCACACCGAGTTCAGTGACGATCGCCGTGATCAACTCACTTGGCGTCACGTCGAAGGCGGGCGCAAAGACACTGATGCCCTCCGCCGCGATTCTCATGCCGTTCACATCGGTAACTTCTTCCGCCGCGCGTTCCTCGATGGGAATGTTACGTCCCGAACGAAGCTGAAGGTCAATCGTTGTTGTTGGCGCAGCGACATAAAACGGAATGCTGTGCCGTTGCGCCAACACGGCGAGCGGGTATGTGCCGATCTTGTTTGCGATATCGCCGTTCGCTGCAATGCGGTCCGCGCCGACAATCACACAGTCCACTGCGCGGTTTTGCATCAGCAAGCCCGCGGTACTGTCGGTAATCAGCGTCACGTCAATGCCTGCGCGCTGAAGTTCCCACGTCGTCAGCCGTGCGCCTTGAAACAGCGGCCGGGTTTCGTCAACAAACACACGCACGACCTTTCCTTCTTTCGATGCTGTGGTGATGATGCTCTGCGCGGTACCGGACCCCGCCGTGGCGAGAGCGCCCGTGTTACAGTGTGTAAGAATAGATGCGCCCTCTGTTATGAGTTGCGCACCGAATTCGCCGATTTTTCGGCAGGCGTCTGCATCCTCCTGCTGCATTTGCCTCGCTTCCATGAGCAGGAGACGGCGCATGTTTGCCAAATCCGCGCGGTTATTCTTTTCGAATGTCTTGCGCATGCGTTCGAGTGAGGCAAACAAGTTGACTGCTGTTGGTCGAGTTTGTGACAGGAAATTGATGGCGTGATAGAATTCTTCGCTCAGCGCGCGCATCGAATCAATCTTCTCGTCGCACGCGCAGAGCACGATGGCATACGCAGCAGCGACACCAATCGCAGGCGCCCCGCGAATCTGCAACCGGCGTATTGCCTCACCGACTTCGCGATAATCGGCCGTTTCGATATACCGCTCTTCGTGGGGCAGCCGGGTTTGATCTATGAAACGCAGCACGTTCGTGCGCCACTCAAGGGAAACCATGTGTACTCGCAAGCAGTTAATCGTGTTCGAACCGGGAAAGCTCACGAAACGCCCGGAAGCGATCTTGTATTTGCAAATGGCTCAGCGTGCGCAGTCCATCAACACTAAACTTCTCGACACAGAACGATGCCATCGTGCTCCCGTAAATCACTGCGCGCTTCAAGTTCTCATCGGAGAAGTCGTCCGTTTTTGCAATCCAGCCGACAAAGCCGCCTGCAAACGAATCGCCTGCACCTGTCGGGTCGAAAATATCTTCCATCGGATACGCAGGTGCAGAAAAAAACGTCCGCTCGGTAATCAGCAGCGCGCCGTGCTCGCCTTTCTTGATGATGACAATCTGTGGACCCATTGCCCGAATGGTGCGTGCAGCCTTGACGAGGTTTGGTTCCTTCGAAAGCAACCGAGCTTCGGAATCGTTCAGAATAATCACGTCGGTACACTTGAGCGTTTCGCGCAACTCGGCGTTTTTTCCTTCGATCCAAAAATTCATCGTGTCGCAGATGACGAGGCGCGGCTTTTCGATTTGTTCGAGCACGCGCCGCTGCAACACGGGATCAATATTGCCGAGACACACGTACGTGCTGTGGCGATATTTCTCGGGGATTTTCGGATCGAACGACTCGAACACATTCAATTCGGTCGCAAGGGTATCGCGATTGTTCAAATCATAGTGATACTTGCCTGCCCAATGAAACGTCTTGCCATCCGTGACGACTTCCAACCCCTCGAGATCAACGTTCCGGCTTTCGAGAAACTCGATTCCTCCTTTGGGAAAGTCGCCGCCCACAATGCCGACGAGGCGAATCGGCGCGGTAAAATAACTTGCCGCGGCGGAGATATAGGTCGCCGCACCGCCTATCGCGTTCTTCACCGAGCCGAAGGGGGTCTCCACCGAATCCAATGCAACCGAACCGACGACAAGTACACTCACGTAGATCTCCCGAAAAAAAAAAATCCGATGCTGTTTCTTGAAACCTGGAAAACTTACGCAAAGGGCTTGTGATTATCAACCGCCGATCGAGATGCGTAGAGCGTTGTGACGCTTGCTACTTCACGTTTGGTCAGCCGCCTCGTCTTCCCCTCATCCAACTCGCCCAACAGAATCGCACCTACGCTCAACCGCTTAAGCGCCATAACGCGGTAGCCAAGGTGCTCGAACATTCTCCTGAGCTGCCGATTCTTCCCCTCGTAAATCGTCACTTCGAGCATGTCGCGTTCAGGTGAAATGATCTTGGTTGTTGCAGCACGCAAGCTCGTTCCATCACGTAGCGTCATCGGCGATTCGAGAGCGCGGTGATCGTCGTTGGTCAACGGCTTGTTGAGCTCAACCAGATACGTCTTCTGAATTCCCGACGAGGGATTGGTGACCAGCTCACCGAACTTCGTGTCATTCGTAAAGAGCAATAACCCCGACGTTTCTTTATCCAATCTGCCGATGGGGAAAACTCGCGGTAAGCCAATGGGAAGAAACTCGTACACGGTAGGTCTGCCGCGTTCATCAGATCGGGTCGTGACAACACCGCACGGTTTGTTCAAGGCGAGATAGATGTGCCGCACACGCCGCGCCACTTTCCCATTGACTGTGACTTTCTCACAGGTCAAATCAATCCAGCGGCTCGGGGAGCGAACAACCCTACCATTAACCTGAACTTTTCCTCCCGTAATGAGCGGCACAGCTTGCGTTCGTGAGGCGATACCTAATTTCGAGAGAGCGCGCGCAAGTGTCACGCGGCGTTTTCCCTCGCGGGATTGTGTTGGCATGAGGATACCCAATGGGGAGCAACGTTCGCTCGAACGTCCCTACATGATTTGGATTCCGTAGAAACGTTCGACCCGAGAGTAATGCTTAATCATACAGCCGATGCAGTGTCGAGAGGACAACGCCGCACGCAACGGCGACGTTCAGCGATTCACCCGCGCCATACCGACGGATGACGAGCCGCGTATCGGCGAGCTGGCGCACCTGGTCGGACACACCCCACGCTTCGTTGCCAAACACAATAATGGACTTGCTCTCATAGGTGACGTGATCGTAATGCGTTTCGCCGTTGGGGTCGGTAACGTAGATTTTGTAGTCCAGCGACTTTGCTTTCGAAAGCGTCGTCGGCAAATCCACGCCGTCAGCAATCGGTAAGTGAAACAATCCGCCCATCGTCGAACGCAGCACTTTTGGATTGTATAATTCGACGGAGTTTCTTCCAATCATGATTCCGTTCACGCCAAACCAATCGCACGTCCGAACCATCGAGCCGACATTGCCGGGGTCGGCGACGCCATCGAATGCGACAAGCGTGCACTGCCCATCAGAACACTTCAGCAACGCATCGGGGTTCGACTCTTTCTGCCGCAGCACCGCAACGACACCTTGCGGTTCCTCCGTATGACAAATGGTTTCAAGCTCACGATGGTTCACCTTTTCCATCATGTCAGCTTTATGCTTGAGAGATTGAATGAGCGACTTGCCATGCAGATCTTTCTCGACTTCGTCGGTGTAGTACGCGGCGACCATGTGAAAATCGGAATGCACCGCTTCATGCACAAGGCGCACGCCTTCGACGAGAAAGAGCTTATTCTCGTCGCGATACTTCTTGTGCGAGAGTTCTTTGAGTTCCTTCAGTTTGGATTTTGTGAGGGACATACCTGCAACCTCCTGTTACGACGCTGACACCGAGTGGCGGTAATTGAGTTTCAACCTTTTTCGCGCAGACGCAGCGAGCAGGCGTGCCGACGGAGCGCTCTTGTCTTGTGAACACCTTCGCGGCTTCTGGACTGAGTATTTCTCTTCGATTTTCAAGGAGCCTCTGTTGTCATTCCTTGTACTCGCCCCACACTGCTCTCAACGCATCTGAAATCTCGCCAACTGATGCATAAGATTCAACACATTTCAAGATGAATGGCAGCAGATTGAGATCCGTTGCGGCGGCGTTAATCAGATTGGCAAGGGCAGTTCGCACGGCATCGTTGTCGCGGGCTGCCCGAATTGTATTCAAGCGCTCAATCTGACGACGCGCAACCGATTCACTAATGCGCAAAATATCCGCAACAGGCTCTTCGGCCATGACGAAGTCATTAACACCGACGATGATTTTCTCCTTTTGTTCGATCGCACGCTGATAGTTGTATGCGCTTTCTGCAATCTCCGTTTGGAAAAATTTTTGCTCGATTGCGCGCACCGAACCGCCAAGGCTGTCAATCCTCTGAATTAACACCGCCGCCCGTGTCTCGATCTCGTCGGTTAATGCTTCGAGAAAGTACGAGCCCCCGATGGGGTCAACCGTGTCTGCAACTCCAGACTCATGCGCAATGATTTGCTGCGTGCGCAGCGCGATGCGGGCAGACGCTTCCGTCGGTAGAGCGAGCGCTTCATCGCGACCGTTCGTATGCAACGATTGGCAGCCACCGAGAACAGCGGCAAGCGCCTGCATCGTCACACGCACGATGTTATTATCAATCTGCTGTGCGGTCAATGTCGCGCCGCCGGTCTGCGCATGAAAGCGAAGCTTCATCGTCTCTTCCTTCTTCGCCCCGAAACGGTTCTTCATGATTTTTGCCCACAGGCGCCGCGCCGCGCGGAACTTGGCTATCTCCTCGAAGAAATTGTTATGCGCATTGAAGAAAAACGATAATTGCGATCCGAACGTATCTGCATCCAACCCTGCGTCAATCGCCGCTTGGACGTACGCGATGCCGTTCGCCAGGGTGAACGCAACTTCTTGCACCGCCGTAGAGCCGGCTTCGCGAATATGATAGCCGCTGATGGAAATGGTGTTCCACCGCGGCACGTTCTCGTTACACCATTGAAAGATGTTGGTTATGAGGCGCATCGAAGGAGCAGGCGGGAAAATGTACGTGCCGCGCGAAATGTATTCCTTGAGAATGTCGTTCTGAATCGTGCCCGAGATTTTCCGGAGATCGGCACCTTGCTTTTTCGCAAGCGCGATGTACATGCACAGCAAGATTGCGGCAGTGGAGTTAATCGTCATTGAAGTCGTGACCTTCTCCAGAGGAATACCCTCGAACGCAACTTCCATATCGGCGAGCGTGTCAATCGCAACGCCGACCTTGCCGACCTCGCCTTCCGCGAGTTTGTGGTCACTGTCGTAACCGATTTGGGTTGGGAGATCGAAGGCGACTGAAAGCCCCGTCGTCCCTTGGCTCAATAAATACCGATAGCGCTTGTTCGATTCCTCCGCCGTGCCGAACCCTGCATATTGGCGCATCGTCCAGAACTTTCCACGATACATCGTCGGGTAAACGCCGCGCGTAAAGGGATACTCGCCCGGAAAGCCGAGGGTCTCTTCGTATGCTCGGACTGTTGGAACGTACAAGCGTTCGATTTCGATATTCGAATCGGTCTCAAATACCTTCCGTCGTTCACCATGTCGTTCGACAATGGGGCGCACTGTTCTGGACTCCCACTGCATTTTCTTTTCGTTGAGGTTCACTGAAAGGACCCTTTGCTTGATGACTCCATGTGAAGATGATAAATAAGAGGCTTACGATAAGCAAGAAGGCAGAAGGTGCCGGATTCGTATCCATTCGCATTTCCTCTGATTGTCAGCTTTATACCCCGA
>CAYUFU010000082.1:12004-16158 GCA_964444145.1 uncultured Chitinophagales bacterium | reverse complement strand
CTTCTTTGCGGCTTCGCGTCTTTGCGTGAGATTTCTATGTCGGATTTCAGGGTTCTCCTTCTCCTAAAAACCCGATTTAGCTTTGCGCAAGATTCGCTGGTACCACTTCGTCGCTACCTGCCGGCGAATAGCTTACAGACAGAAATCGCCTACTCAATCTTTAACAACTTTCGTCGCAATACTTCCAGCGCAGCTTGCGTTGCACGCTCTTTCACGCGCTTGCGACCATCGCCGAGATTGAACTTCACAGCGAGAGTAGTTTCCTTGTCCGAGTAACCAACCCAGACGAGACCAACGGGTTTTGTTTCCGTTGCGCCTGTCGGTCCTGCAATACCTGTTGTTGAAATCCCAATGTCCGTGCCTGCAACGCGGCGAACGCCTTGCGCCATTGCTTCGGAAACCTCTTTGCTCACTGCCCCATGCTGCCGAATCAACTCCTCGTTGATTCCCAACAACTTCACTTTGGCTTCGTTACTGTACGCGACAATACCTTGCTTAAAATAGTTTGAGCTTCCGCTCACGTCGGTGATCTTATGTGCAACCAATCCGCCGGTGCACGATTCGGCGATGGCGAGCGTGAGGTTTTTTCCCGTCAAGATTCTTCCAACAACTTCCTCCAATTCTTCATCATCCACTCCGAAGATGTATCGTTGCACTTTTGCTCGAACACGTTGCTCCACTTCACTCACAAGCTTGTCTGCGGATACCGCATCCCTTGCGCGAACGGTGATGCGCATACGGACACCGGTGGTGGACGGAAGGAAGGCGAGTTTAGCACCTTGCACGATGTCCTCAATATTGCCGAGTTGCGCCGCCAGCAAGCTCTCTGAGATACCTGTGGTTCGTAAAGTGCGATGGCGAATAACTACGCTGGAAACTCTCGCGGAGAGGAACGGAATGATTGTCTGATCAATCATCGCTTTCATTTCGTACGGAACGCCCGGCAAGACGAAGAAATATTTCTCCTGCTCTTTTCCTGAAGGGACGCGAAACAACATTCCGCCGGCTGTGCCGATAGGATTTGGAATAAGCGTCGCCTTGCGCGGAAACATCGTTTGCTCCTCATACGACGGCGACCATTGGCGATTCCATTTTTTCACCAACCCTTCGATGTGTTTTCTGATTTCATCATTCGGGACCAAATCGGAGTCGAAGAATGTGCAGACAGCTTTCTTTGTGATGTCGTCATGTGTTGGTCCGAGCCCCCCCGTGACGATAACGATGTCGTTGCATTTCCATGCTGCGTCGTACGCGTTCAGAATCGCTTGCAGATCGTCACCAACAGTCGTCATCCGCTCGACGCTCACGCCGATGGTATTCAACTTCTCCGCAATGTACGCTTGATTGGTGTTGATGACTTGCCCAATGAGCAACTCATCCCCGATCGTGATAATCTCGCAAATCATTCAAAAGAGGTGTGGAAAAAACTGAAGAAGGATTGTGATAAGGATTCTCGCGACAATGTTTGCATAAACTCCTGCAACGACATCATCCAGCATAATTCCCCAACCGTTCGGTACGCTTTCCAGTTGTCGTGCAGGGAATGGCTTGACGATGTCGAACACTCTAAACGCCAAAAACGCAATCACGATGCTGACGAACGAGAGGGGAATGGCGAGCATCGCAATCCACATGCCGAGCATCTCATCAATGACGACAATAGAAGGGTCGGGCGTCGAATGCTTGCCATCTTGAAACGTGTGCTTGGCTTGCCGTGCGCTTTTTGTGAGACGATGCCCCTCGACTTGTGCGACGCGGTTTGCGGTGAATGCACCAAGGAAGAAGCAGATAGCGATTGCCGTTGAGAGAACAAGGGGGTGGGAGAACCCCGGTATGAGAAAGAAGAACAAGCTGACAAGCGTGCCGAAGGTTCCCGACGCCCACGGAATGTAGCCTGAGAAAAAACCTGTAGCGATGAAGCGAGAGAAACCAAAGGAGCGAATGTCAGCTTGTTTGTTCGCCATCGCTACGGAAGAGTTCTTTCAACATCCTTCGGTCGTCCCACAAATATGCGATTGCTGTCCCGACTGCAGCAATTGTCACGAGCAGCATCATTCCGAAGAGAACTTGTTTGTCCATCAACGTGTCAATCAGCTCCCCGAACCGCTGGTTGATTGCGGGAATGTTGCGTCCGACGTACAGAATGAGGACATAATAGATAACGACGAATTGAGTAAAGGTCTTTGCCTGCGCGCTCTTCGATGTGACGATCGGCTGATCTTTGTATTCGGCGTAGCTGCGGAGCGCCGTCATGAACACATCGCGGATAATGACGATCCACACCATCCAGCCGTCGAGCAAGCCGAGCCAGACATACGCCAACATCGCTGCCGACGCGAAAATCTTGTCGGCGAGCGGATCGAAGAATTTTCCCCACCGCGAAATGTAGCCGAACCTGCGTGCCACCCAGCCGTCGTACCAATCGGTGAGCGCGGCAACAACGAACACGATCAGCGCAATCTGCTTGTTCATTGCCGACTCAGACATGATGAGATACACGAAGAGCGGCGTCAGCAAAATCCGCAGCAGCGTCAATTGGTTCGGCAGGTTGAGTTGTATCTCGAGTTTTTGCACAAATCGTTCAGCGAGTACATTAGAAGATAAAAAAAGCCATCAACATTTGATGGCTTGGTAGATTGCACCGAGAAATTCGCCTATCATCGTTCTTCAAGTTCCTCGATCTGGAAATCGGAATCCTTAGAAGACGTATCTGAACGGTGACGGAGAGCCGTGCCGGTTCGACTTCAATCCGTTCGAGGCTACGCCGCTTTCATCACCTTGTTGCTTTTCAAGCACTGAGCGCAGACCGTTAGGCGCTGAACTTTGCCATGCACGCTCGCTCGTACTGCTTGAAGATTCGGCAACCAGCGCCGCCGTGTTTTGTTGTGAGCGTGGCTGATGTTATTGCCGCTGACAGGCTTCTTGCCGCAGATGTCACAGACCTTTGCCATAGTACCTCGTTTTCGATTGTTGGAAGTGCATCAAGATAGAAAAAATGCGCGCCCGTTGCAATTCGCGATCAATTAAACCCTGCTAATAGAGAAAGGAAATAATTGCGGTATGAGAAGCGACTTGATTTCTGCCGTGGTGCAACTCGCCGAAGGGTCAATAGCTTATTCCCACAGCCGAACGCAGATACGTTGCATCCTCGAGTTGTTTCAGCATGAACTCTGCGACATCTGCTCGCGAGATACGAACGGTCCGTAGGTAACTGCCGACATGTTCCCCGTGCCTGTATTTGCCCAGCCTCATGCCGTTCGTCAGAGCGCCTGGGCGAACAATTGTCCAATCGAGCGCGCTTGCGCGAATGATCTTCTCCTGGCGCAGTTTGTCCCAAAAATAAAAGGGCAGGATGAACGGAATCAAGAAAAGCGTATAGTAAATCCCCAGCCTACCGAAACTATTGCCGACGCCTAACGAGGTTTCACAAATGAACCTCCGGAGTTGCGACTCGCTCATTGCGCGCACGATGTTATGTGTGCCGTCGGAGAGAATGCGATTCGGGTAGAACCACCGCTTGTGCCCAAGGGCGCAGAGTACAGCGTCGCAGCCACTCATCGCCGACTTGACGGAGACGAAATCGCGGACATCGCCTTTGACGATCGTCAGAGATGGATTCCTCAGAGCGAATTTTTCCGGGTTCCGCACGAACGCGACAACGCCATGCCCGCTCTCCAGCGCTTGTTCGACAAGCTGAGTGCCCGTTCCACCGCTCGCGCCGATAATCAATAGTTTCATATGGTTGCCGATTGAAAAGAATCGAAAACTTCCATCTCTGCCTCACGCATACGCTCGAACCGCAATCGGAGTTTCGTGAGGAGGACGGAGAAGACATATGATCGTTCGTTTACAAATGTACGACGATACATCGCCTTCAGAGAGCGGGCGAGAAATCAGGCAAGGTGTGCTGGGAACGATAGGTATGCTCCACTACGAAGAGAATTGTTCACCGCCGGTCTTGCGCACGCAAATCACATGGGCATTTGGAAGGCTGCACGGAAGACTTCGACGCGGTCATCAAACCGTTCACTACTTAGCGGCGACAAAATCTTTCTTCCGCTTCAAGAGGTTATTTGCTTTCCAATCGTGAACAGCAAACCACTGCGGCGTGGCGGAACTCTGCACATAGTATTTCCCGTCCGTTCGTTTGTAGA
>CAYUFU010000082.1:0-11904 GCA_964444145.1 uncultured Chitinophagales bacterium | reverse complement strand
GAGTCAACTGAGTAAATGTTCTGCTTGGCGGGATTGGTCGAGACGAGGCTCGTGATTTTCATATCACGCCCTTTGCCGACCGCAGTCGTTACGCCGGCCTCATCTGCTGCGTAGCGTACAGGCGACGTCAGCATCCATTTGCCACCTTGCTTTTCTAAGATGATTGTACCATCCTTCGAGCGAATCTCAAGCTTGTCAACCACGGCCGAGTCGAAGGTGACGAGCGGCTCGCCAGCCGAAGAGGCGAGACTTGTTTCGCCCTCACGTTGGAAAACAAAGTATGTTGCAATCGCGAGAAGTGCGAGGATACCGATGAGTACTGTTGGGCTGCGTTTCATGGTTTGTCTTTGTAACTCCTGAGCGCAGCGAAGGGCGTGGTTGCGTCAGAGCTTCGCTACGCTTGATTCATGGATGAGTGTTTGTGTTCTACACCAAAGCAAATATCGTTAAGACACGGCGGCGGACATTCGTATCCTCTCGCCGTTCGCTTCTCCGCCCCTACGAGGTCGCTGACCGAGGGGGAGCTTCGCGTTCCTCCGAGGAGATCGCGCGTTCAGGATGTCGCCGACTCGAGTGCCTTCCTTTTCGCCTGCCGCATCCTCCATCGAAACAATCCGAATAACATCACTGCGATCGGCGGCAGGAGCATTGTCCCGTACTTGTACATCTTCTTCGAGCCGTCGGATACTTGCTCGAGCGGTGCCATCGAAACATCCTTAGAACGAATCGAAATCAATCCGGCGTCATCAACAAGATAGTCCACGATATTCGCGAAGAAAGTCATATTGTCGCTGCCGCGAACGAATTGATCTTTCACAAAGTCGCCATCGCCGACAAGAATGATGCGTGTGTCGAGACCCTGGTTGATGGTGGGTCCAGGGATTGGTGATGCGTTCGCTCCCGTGTCGCTCGGAATCGGTTTGTTCGCATAGAAGCTGCTGAATTTGCCGGTCAAGACAACGGCGATTGGGATGCCTGATTCGGTAAACTGGTCCCTCGTCCATTGTTGCATGGGGTCAAACATAAAGAATTGAGTCTGCCGGCCGCTCTGCTTCGATGAGCGTGCAAGAATTTCAGCGTGTAAGCCCTTCGCGGCGAGCGCGGTGGTATCAACCGAACTGACGAAGCCGAGGACGAGGCTCTGCAGGTTTTTTGTCATCATGTTGTCGCGGCTAAAATCGCTGATGATCGGAATGTAGGGAAATTGAATCTGGCTCTGAATCTGAAAGCCGCCTTGTTGCTGCACGATGCTGATCGGCGCGCATTTGCCGTCGCGTATCAAATCCGGATTGATGCGCAGGCCGTAATGCTCGAGCATGTCTTCCAGCTTCAACTCGATTGTTCTGCCGAAGCGCTGCTGCAAATCTCCATCTACCTTATTGAGGAGGAACGCGACCTTCCCTCCTCGCATGATGTATTGGTCAATCTGATATTTCGCTACTTCTTTGAATTCCTGTTTTGGGGAAACGACAATCAGCGCGGCGAAGTCGCTGGAGATTTGCTGTCCGTTGCTTACATCTGCCGTCTGCACATCGTATTGTTTCGACAAGACTTCCTGAACGCGACGCAACTCCGAGGCACCCATTTGCTGCTGCATTTGTGGCGGCAAACCGCTCGGCATGGGCGTTGCCTCACCCTGTCCGCTGAGAAAGGCAATCTTCTTTTGCGTTTTCTGCGTGAGGCGTTTCATCGTACTGCTGAGGTCGTATTCCAGCGTGGATGTATTCTGAATGACGGGAATGACTTCTTTTTTGTCTTCGTACAACAAGACCATGCCCATGTAGCCGCGCTTCAATTCCATTTTGTCGTCGTTGATGACTTGCACTTGGACAGGCTGAATGCCTTGCTGTTGCGCTTCCTGCTCGCCTTTTTCACCCGAGGGGTCAATGAACTCGAACTGCAGATTTCCTTTCGCGTACGCCTTGTATTCGTTCAATTGATCAAGGACAGTGCGGCGAATGTTGTTGTAGGGAGCGGGAAGCTCCTCGGTAAAGTATGCTTTCACCGTCAGCCGGTCGTCGAGCGACTTTACCAAGTTCTTGCTTGCATCGGACAATGTATAGAGGCTGTTCTTTGTGAGATCGAGTCTTCCGAACAGTCGCACCGACACGATATTGAGCAGAATCAGAATACCGCCGATGATAGCGACTCGTGTTAAGGTCTGCGATTTGAGATTTGAGTTTGGCATAACTACAATCTAGTAAGGTTAGAGAGTACTTAGTGAGTAGGGTTTCTTAGAGTTCAGAGTTACTGAAGGACACTGACGCACAATCAACTCTACAACACTCTGTTCGTTTACCTGATGAACACTAGAGGTTCTAAAGAGCCAACGGCTTCACCACTTGCGTCGCTCCAGCGAAACGGTTGCGAGCAGCAACGAGAACCCAAGCATCGAAGCAAAGTAAATCAGGTTTCGCGAATCAATCACCCCGCGGGCGATACTCGCATAATGAAAGTCTATTCCAAGGAATTCCACCGTCGAAGCTGCGAAGCTCGGTAGATACGGGAGGATTTTATCGAGCATAAAAATCGCGAACGAAAAGATAAACCCGAGGATGAACGCAACGATTTGGTTTTCCGTCAAGCTCGATGCCAGCAATCCTAAGGCAATAAACACGCCGCCCATCAAGAGCAAGCCGAAGTAGCCGCTGATGACGGCACCCCAATCGAGAGAACCTAAGATCGCCATCGTAATAACATAGAGGAGGGTGGGGATTAGCGCTGCCGCAAGCACAACCCACGCCGCAAGAAACTTGCCGAGAATTATTTCGACGTCCTTCACGGGCTTGGTCGTTAGCAATTCGATTGTTCCCGACTTGTTCTCCTCGGCTAACAAGCGCATCGTAATCGCGGGTGCAATGACAAGGAAAAGAATCTTGACCAACGGAGAATCGAAGACGATGTACAACGAGGCGACGTTATTGAGAAAGAGATTATTCGAGAAGAACCAGCCGAGTATGGCGAGAAAAACAACGATTACCACGTACGCAACCGGAGAGTTAAAATAACTCCGCACCTCGCGGCGAAAAATTGGAAGAATGTTCGGAAAAGTTTTCATACGCTTCTCATGTTCCTTTGTCGTCAGGCTCAGCGAAGTCGAGGTCCTGATCTTTTTCTTGTCTCTGCTCGTGGTACCTTCGACAGCTGCCCAGGGTGATAGTGATGTCCGATTAACTCGTCGTCAATTTGTGGAATACTTCTTCGAGCGTTGTTGCTTTGCGCTGCATCTCCAGCAGGGTCCAGCCTTCTGCCACCGCCATGCGAAAGACGGCTTCGCGAACGTCGGCTCCTTTTTCGACGTGCAGTTCGAACCGCGAGGAGCCGTTCTTTTGTCCGAGCAATTCGACGCTGCCGACGCCGATAAGGGAGCGCAGCTTTGGCGAGATTTGCTGAGCGGGATCGGTTGCCCCAGTGCGAAGTTCGATTGTTACCGATTCAGCGCCTTGGAATTCCGAGCGAAGTTTCTCGGGCGTACCGTCGGCGACAATCTTCCCCTCGTTGATGATGAGCACGCGGTCGCAAGTAGCCTGCACCTCGCTCAAGATGTGAGTCGAGAGAATGACGGTTTTCGCACGGCCGAGCTGTTTGATGAGATTTCTGATTTCCACGATTTGGTTCGGGTCGAGGCCGCTCGTCGGCTCGTCGAGAATGAGCACATCCGGCTCGTGAATCATTGCTTGAGCGAGACCGACGCGCTGCCGATAGCCCTTCGACAACTCCCCGATGTCTTTGTGACGAACATTCTCCAACCCGCAGACGTGCACCATCTCTTTGATGCGTCCTTTGATGTTCTGTCTTTTCATGCCATGAAGCTCCGCCGCATACTCGAGATATTCGAGTACGTTCATTTCATGGTAGAGCGGATTGTTTTCCGGCAGGTAGCCTATTTTTCTCCGGACATCCAGTGAATGGTCAACGATATTCAGACCATCCACTTCGACGGTGCCAGAGTTAGGGGGCATAAAGCATGTCACGATTTTCATCGTGGTTGTTTTGCCCGCACCGTTCGGACCGAGAAAGCCGAGAATCTCACCCGTCCTGACATCGAACGAGATCGAATCTATTGCTTTCTGCGTACCGTACTGCTTCGTAAGATTACGAACTGCAATAGACATAAATGCTTCGTGATTGTGTAAGGGTAAACGGAAAAGCCAGAGTGGACGGCATTAAATTTACAGATGGAGGGAGAACGATGCAACAACGACGCAATTAAAAAGCGTTCACGCGAACAACACAACGTTCTCAGTCCTCCTCGGGTACGGTTGCGGAGCTCACGTCAAAGGTATAGCCATACTCGATACCCAACAAATAAGAAACAGTAAGCTGAATGCCGCGTACGTTTCGATAGACGGGAAGCTGTCCGAACACGCGCGCATGTGAAGGACCATCGGTGTACGCTATGCTCGACATGAGGTCGTGATACGAGCCGCCGGTGGCAGAGAGCGTTCTGCGATTCGCGTAGTCCTGCATGGCGAAGCGGCTGCGCAACTGCAGTGCCACGCCGAAGTTTTCATTCAACGCGTAATCACCGCCGAGCGCAATGGTGTACTCGTCACCGATTCGGTAGCCATCAAAGTTCGCACCCGAATACCGGTACATTGCCGAGCCGAACAACCGCAAGCCCCGTGCAGGAAAACTCCGCATGGCAAACACCCAGCCGATAAGTGACGTTGCTCCAGTGCCCGGTTGTAAGTCAATCGAAAGCTGACTTCTGTTTTGCTCCTTCGTGAAACTTCCCGTCGGAAGGCGAGCGCCCCCGCCGAGAGCAAGCTCGAATGGCGAGAAAAGGTTCGGTGAGACAAGTTGGTATTTCAGCATAATCAACACATCACCGATACCTGTTGCGCTGAACTCCGCCGTCTCGTCGAAGCGGCTCAATGCATTTGTCACGGTAATTTCTCTCTTTTTGTCCGCGAACGGGAGGGACATGAAAACCGACAAGAGCGGCTGCAAACCATATTCGGCATCGAGCGAGAAGTACGAAACGCTTGCAGTTCGTCGCTGCGGGTCGGCGATGCGCACACGCTCCTGATACGCGTGTGTCAGCGAGTTGAATTGATAGTTAAGAGAAACGGTCAGCGCGTTCTGTTGTAGTACTCCGCTTTGGGTGCCGCCAAGCGATGATCCTCCGACTGTGCAACAGCCTTGCGCCTGCGCCGCGCTGTGGTACGCAAGAAGAAGAGTTAGCCCGATGAGGAGGACCCTAATGGCATGCATGGACTTAGAAGTTTGGATGGCAATCCTGGAAATGAAAACCACGAAGTCACTGCTACGTCTCCGCCGATGTACGGCGCCCATCTGCAATCCGCATTCTGCAATTCGAAATCAATAGTTGATGAAGACCTCGACCAATTGTGTTGCGCTGCCGCCGGCGTTATCCCGTACCGTCACTGTTACCGTGTTCGGTCCTCGACAACAAAACGACGCGCTGAACCGCACGCTCGCACCCTCGCCAATGATGTCTCCGGTCGAAGCGAACCATTCGTACGTCAGCGGCTGGTTGTCGGGATCGGACGCAATAACCGTAATTGTTGCGCTCGACCCGACATTCACCGCGCTTGGGTTGGCTGTCATGGACTCGATGATAGGATTGCGGTTGCCGGCCGTGTTTGTCGAGTCGGTCGGCGGCTGAACGCACGAACAGAACAGAAGTGCAAGAATCGCTTTCTTCATTGACTCACTGATGTTACGCAACCATGCTATTGAACCCTTTTGCCAAGGGCATCCCTTCGGGACAGGGTTCACATGTATGTTTCGCTTCTTTGTCGGGGCTTCGCCCCGACCTATTGGTATTTGACGCCTGCGGCGTCGGCACTCTCGAATTCGGCCTCAACGCATTACAACAACGGCTTGACAATTCCTTCAAGCTCGGACTTTGTCATAAAACCGATGTGCGACTTTGCGATATTCCCTTTCTTGTCAACGATGTACGTTGCAGGGATTGCGTTGGGAATTTCATATGCGTCCGCCAAACTACCGTCCCCTACCACTACAGGATAATTGATTTTCGCTCGCTCGACATACGGTTTCACGACTTCCCATCCATCTTGGTCAAGCGAGACGCCGACAACAACGACGCCCTTATCTTTATATTGCGTGTGAAAATCCATGAATCCCGGAATCTCTTTCCTGCATGGACCGCACCATGTTGCCCAAAAGTTTACGACGACCACTTTGCCTTTCAACTTCGACAGCTCTACCACTTTTCCATCGTATGCGGTCAGTTTGAAATTCGGAGCCGGCTTCGACTTTTGCGCGAACGAAACCCCACTTGAGAGGATAAGTGCCAAGACCAATGCGACCAGTTGCTTCATCAATTTTTCCTTGTTTGTGTGAATGCTGTGCTACTTGCTAAGTATAACAAAATCTCCGGCAAAATGTTCCTGCCATCTCTAAAGGATTCTTCCGCGCTCTTTATGTACGAACATTGCGTGATATCTCATGATGCTCTGCAATGCCGATGGCAGCTCACACTCTTTTCGACTATATTAAGCTAGTTCATAGCCAAGTTGTAATACTCTCAAACTCTATCCATCGCAACATTCCCACTCTCGTGAAATCAACCGAATTGTCTGATCGAAGGATCACCGTCGGGCACAGCCCCGATCCCGACGACGCGTTCATGTTCTATGGGCTGGCAAGCGGCAAAGTCAAGCTCGACGGGATCATCATCGAACATCTGCTTGACGACATCCAATCGCTCAACCAGCGCGCACTGAGGGCTGAGCTTGAAGTGACTGCGATTTCTGCCCACGCTTTTCCCTACGTTGCAAACAACTACTGGATCATGAAAACCGGTGCGAGCATGGGCGAAGGCTATGGTCCCGTGATCATCTCGCGTACGTACACGTCGCTCGATGAGCTGAAAGGCAAAACCGTCGGCACGCCGGGTCCACTCACCACCGCGACGCTGCTCTTCAAAATCTTCACCGATGAGATCATCAACGTCGACATGCCGTTCGACGCCATCATGCAAGCCGTTGACGACGGTACGGTTGACGCAGGACTGCTGATTCATGAAGGTCAAATCACCTATCAATCTCTTGGCTACAACAAAATCCTCGACTTCGGCGAGTTGTGGGATAAAGAAACAAATGGCTTGCCGCTGCCGCTGGGCCTCGACGTTGTGCGACAAGATTTGGGCGAAGAGATGGCAAGAAAACTTTCCGAAGGATTGAAGCAAAGCATCGCCTACGGCTACGAGCACCAACACGAGTCCATTCCGTACGCCATGCAATGGGGGCGAGGCATTGACCACGCGTTGGGAGAGAAGTTTGTGAAAATGTACGTCAGCGATCTGACGATTGACATGGGCGTGAAGGGAAGGCAGGCTTTGGAATTACTGTTCACGAGAGGGTATGAGAAAAAACTGATTCCGCATGTACCGAATGTTGAATTGTACTGAATTCTGAACGAGCAAAACAAATGAAGATGGTTCGACACCTTGCACCATCGGCTAAACGATGCCTGAACTCCCCGATCTCCTCTACATTCAACAATATCTCACGCGCACAGTCGTCGGCAAAACAATTCGCGCTGCGGAAGTGAAACAGCCAATCGTATTGCGCGTTGCGCTCGAACAACAATTCGAGGAAGCGCTGCTACACCAGACAATCTCCGGGTGTGAGGTTCACGGACCGTTCCTTCGCCTTTCCCTGTTGCCAACTCTATCACTCGCCGATGCTCAACCACTCGACCTTGTCATCAACCTCATGCTCGCGGGAAAGCTGCAGTATCAACAGCCGGGCGAAGCAGCGGTAGGCTATCTCTGTTTTTCACTGCTGTTACATGATGAGTGCAGACTCAACCTCTGCGACGAACAGAAGATGGCGAAGGCATATCTCGTGAAGCAGAATGATTTCTCTCAAGTTCCAAAGTATTGCGAGCAGGGAATTGACATCACCAGCCCGGCGTTCACTGGTGCGGTGCTCAAAGAACTTGCCGCAAAGCATTCGCGCAAGCAAGTTCGCGTATTCCTCAACGACCATACGGTACTGAGCGCCATCGGCAATGCGTATGCGGATGAGATTCTCTTCGATGCAAAGATTCATCCGAAAACTTTCGTTGCGAAACTCTCCGAGAAGGATATCGAGCGGCTGTATGCTTCTATCAACTCCGTCATGCGATGGGGGATCGAACAGGTCGAGCACGCGATGCAACCGATTCATGTCAAGGTTCGCGACCACATGAAAGTCCGCAACCGCAAAGGCGAGCCGTGCCCACAGTGCGGCGCCACCATTCGCCGCGAAGGAGTCCGCGGCTATGATGTGTTCTTTTGCCCCTCGTGCCAGCCGGCATCGCGAACCCTGTTTATTGATTGGCGGAATTGAATATCTTTCACTCTCACTATGCCACGACAAAAAAAGGAACACTATGATCAAGACTCTTGCTGATTTCGAGTATTTGTGGTCGGGCGAAATCGAGTCCACCCAAAAAGTTCTTAAGCATATCACGAACGACGCACTTCATAAAGTCGTTCATCCCGACGTACGAACGCTCGGGAGGCTCGCATGGCACATTGTGCAAACTATTCCCGAGATGATGGGGCGGACGGGACTGACGATTTCAGGACCGGCGCCTGATGCACCAATACCGGCGACAGCACATGCAATCTTCAAATCATACAATGACACCGCTATCGGTCTCCTCGATGCGATCAAGAAACACTGGACGGATGCTACGCTCGAAGAGAAGGATGATATGTACGGACAAATGTGGAAGCGCGGCTTCACGCTGCAAACGCTTCTCCTCCATCAAACGCATCACCGCGCTCAAATGATTGTGTTGATGCGCCAACTGGGACTTGCCGTGCCCGGCGTGTACGGTCCGACGCGGGATGAGTGGAAACAGTACGGAATGGAAGCGCCTACCGTGTGACGCTGCCGGCGCAACCTTGATGGAGAGGGCTACAGACGCGGTTATCGAAACCGAAAGCCTGAACCTTCAAGAGGCGAGGTTTGTTCGATGCCGCGTAGGCTTTTACTTTACGAGAACAAGTTTTCGTGTTGCGATAAACTCATTCGCTTTGAGTTGATACAAATACACCCCGCTCGAAAGCCCCAATCTGTCGGCTGAGACGGTGTACGAGTAACTTCCCGCCTCAACCCGCTCGCGCACAAGCGTAGCAACCTCCTTGCCGAGCAAAGTGAAGATCTTCAGCGTTACGAAAGAACTCGTCGGAACATCGAAAGAAATATTCGATTCTGGATTGAAAGGATTTGGATAATTCTGATGGAGGGCAAAGAACTTCGGAAGCACCTCGCCGCCAACATCAGTCGGGTTAGAGGTCCGATATCCATACAGGCGAATATCATCAACATAGAATCCGTCGCGCTGGTCGCCCGCATCTGCCGCGACGCGGAAACGAATGCGGATTTGCTGATTCACAAACACGCTCAGGTCAATAGATTGCTCAACCCACGTTCCCCCCGGCGTGTAACTATCGAAGCCCCACGAACTCGCAGGCTGTTGACTGCCAGAGCGGCCAGAGCCTTTGTGCGAGAGTTTCGTCCGCAGGGCCGTCCACGTGCTGCCGTTGTTCGTTGATATTTCTACCGTTGCGAAATCCCACGTCGGCTCGATTGCCCACTTTGTCCAAAATCTCAGCTCGGCATAGTTGAAGCCCTCGAGACTACGCTGTGTTGCGAGTGTGAGCGAGTTGTTTGCGTTGGAGGCGTAGTTGCCACTTGGACTGTCCGTGAACGCGCTCGGCGGCGTATGATTGTTAGACGTTGTGCCCCAACCCGTTCCCGTCGTCCAGTTACTCGTGCCCGCGTTTGCGCTGTCTGCAAACACCACCACCGGCGTACCGACGAAATAGCTGAGCGTATCAATCTTCTCAAAGCCATTTGCATCGGAGACACGAACGAAGAATTGCACGGGCGTACCTTCAGTTGCATTGAACGCAACCGTGCCGCTGAACGAAACTTGGTACTCTGCCAACGGCGCAACTATTGGCAGAACGACGGGCGTCCCCGACACTTGCACGGAGGAGAGACTGCTTGTTGCAGTCACTGCAATGTCTGTCCCAGCCCCAACGCCGCGGTTCTTCACTCGAGCAAGCAGTGAAAAGCTCTCGCCGCGATTCAAAAAGCCATTCCCACTTTCCTGAATGCTGCTCTGAACCACCGTTGTGTGCTGTCCCGCAAAATGTGCCAACAGCTTATTCATGTCGAGTTGCGCCTGAGCGAGAGGAAAAATCTCCGATTGCAAAGGCCAGAAACCGCTCGTGCCTACTTCCGGCGTCATCGCGTACGTGCGCGGCTTTGTCGTGTCGCCGTACATGTAATCGTCGGAGTTGCCGCGTGTCGAGTATGCGACCGTTTGCAAATCCGTTCCGTTGGTATGTCGGTTTGCTGCTGTCATGTCATACGCCCAATCGCGAAACACGAGCGAATCCGCACTCTCACCCGACAAGTACCCCCACGGATAAATCAGATACGCGCCATACGTGTGAAAGTTCAAACAGGTCTTGATAGCGTGTGCGCGCATGAACCGGTCAATCGTCGCATTCTCCGGCTCGGAGAATTCCGACGGTCCGCGATACGTATCGCTCGATGTCACCGTGCTCGATCCGCCATTCGGCGCGTTCCACATGTAGAACGGTCCATAGTTTCTGTTTGGGTCAACGCCGTACGTGCCGTCCAAATTGTTGCGACGATTCTTCCGCCACATGCCGCCGCCGTTCGGATTCGTCAAGCGGTTGTATTCGTAGCCATCGGGGTTCACGACGGGGATGAAATACATTTGGCGATTGTTGACGAGGTACGTCGCTTCAGGATTCGTGCCGTAATTCTGGCAAAGCCACCACATGTAATAGAGCACCGACATCATGCCCTGCGGCTCGCGCGCGTGATGCATTGCGGTGTAGAGCACTTCGGGCTTTCCCGCGCTTTGCGCGCTGCCGATCTTCGCCATCCATAATGCTCGTCCCTCTGTCGTTGGTCCGATAGAGTCGCGCACGCTCACGATGTTCGGATACAGCAAACGAAGCGAATCCAACTGCTGGAGAACTTCCGCGAACGTGTAAAAGCCGCGCATGCTGCCGTAGCCGAACACCTCCGGCGACGTCGTGTGCGTTGCGAGGCGTTGTTCATAAAACGCTGCCATGTCCTCGATTTCAATCTGGTAGGCGATCCCGACGCGGCGCAACTCCTGCTTCTCAAAATCTCCCGCAACGAAGTTCATCCATCCGCCCACTTTTCCCTCAACGCCTTCATGGTCTATACCTGTTGCGAAGATGCGCTGAAGCGTTTGAGCATCGTGAACGAAGATTCTCAATTGGGAAAACTTTTCAGGCTCGTGAGCAAGCGAAAGTGAGAGTGTCGCGAAAATGAATGCGATGGAAATTCGGAGTGGGTTCATTGTTGTTCCTTGGAATGGTAAGAGAAAAGCGGGGGTGGCTTGTCTTCAAGATACCAAACGAGAATCAGGTTAGCAAGCACGCAAAGCACAACACAATGTTTAAGATGACTCCAGTGCCTTCTCAACAAGCTCGACAACTATCCTCACGAGCTTGTTTTGGGGCTGCAGACACTCTACAACGTCCAACCATTCTACAGCGCCGCGATAAGCAGTCTACTTCGTGGCAAGATCAGTCGCACCGCCCGCACATGCCGCATGAGTGCCGCTGTCTTCAGACCATACACCTCGCAAGTGACCTCATGACTGAAATCCTCTAATCAGGATGCTGAAAATCACGTAGAGCGACACTCCCGCGTTGCTCTGGCTCGCGAAATGAGCGATTCTGGAGAATCGCTCTACCTATAACGAATATAACCAAGTCGTTTTCACAACAGGCCGTGAATCTTGTGGTCCAATTGTCTCCTTTTCAGCAACCAGCTAAAACTTCCGCAGCACCATCTTCTCTTTCTTCTTTCATTCTTTGCGCCTTCGCGTCTTTGC